>NZ_FYDN01000003.1:0-398951 GCF_900187485.1 Pseudomonas sp. Irchel s3a12 | reverse complement strand
TTAAGATCTTTCGTCTCAACCGAGGCGCGCATTCTACAGCAGCCTCATTTGCTGTCAAGTGATTATTTTCAGAAGTTTTCGAAGAATTCTTCAACAACTTCAACCACTTGCGCTTCCGATCTCTCGTAAGCGGGAGGCGAATTCTACAGCGTTACACGCTGCTGTCAACACCTCTTTTTCAACTTCCTTCTGGCTTCGATGAACTGAAGCAACCTGCCGCCGAAACCTACATAACTCATTGAATCTCAAGGAGTTTTCCGTTTCGACTGCGCCGGAAGTGGGGCGAATTATAGACATCCTGAATCTGCCGTCAACCGTTAATTTCACTTTTCTTTCAATCACTTGCAGATTGGCTGAAAAACAGTCAACCGCTTCTCTATATAGGAAGTAAACGCCGCGCTTCTATATAGAAGGAATGTCTACAGCACTCCAGCGGCTTTCAAATCAGCCACCGCACCCGCCCCCATCCCAAGCACCCGCTGCAAAACATCCAGCGTATGCTCACCCAACAAGGGAGGCGCCCGACGATACTCAACCGGCGTCTGCGACAAACGAATGGGGCTGGCTACCTGAGGCACCAAACCCGCCAACGCATGCGGCATCTCTATCGCCAAGCCACGCGCCTTGACCTGAGGGTCCTCAAACACTTGCGACAAATCATTGATTGGCCCGCACGGCACGCCCGCCTGCTCCAGCTGAGCAACCCACTCGGCAGTCGTCTTGAACACGGTTGCCTGACGAATCAAAGGAATCAGCTCCGCGCGATTCGCCACCCGCAACTTATTGGTCGCGAAACGCGGATCATCCGCCCACTGCGGCTGCCCCGCCACTTCGGCAAACTTGCGGAACTGCCCGTCATTACCCACGGTGAGGATGAAATCACCATCGGCCGTAGGAAAATCCTGATAAGGCACGATGTTCGGATGCGCATTGCCCAAGCGCTTCGGTGCGTTGCCCGTTGTCAGGTAGTTCATCGCCTGGTTAGCCAGACACGCCACCTGGACATCCAGCAATGCCATGTCGATGTGCTGCCCACCACCGTCGTGATCGCGATGAGCCAGCGCAGCCAGAATGGCTACCGTCGAATACAGACCGGTGAGAATATCCGTCAGCGCCACACCAACTTTCACCGGACCGGCACCCTCATCACCCTCAGGACGCCCGGTCAGGCTCATCAGCCCACCCAGCCCCTGAATCATGAAGTCATAGCCGGCGCGCTTGGCATACGGCCCGGTCTGGCCGAATCCGGTAATCGAGCAATAGATCAGGTCCGGATTGATCGCTTTCAGCGATTCGTAGTCCAGCCCATACGCCGCCAGACCACCGACCTTGAAATTCTCAATGAGGATGTCCGACTTCGCCGCTAGCTCGCGCACCAGCTTCTGACCTTCGGGCCGCGTGAAGTCGATGGTCACCGATTGCTTGTTGCGGTTGGCCGACAGGTAATAAGCCGCCTCAGACGTATTCTCGCCATAAGCGTCTTTAAGGAAGGGCGGCCCCCAGGCGCGCGTATCATCACCATTGCCCGGGCGCTCGACCTTGATCACTTCGGCGCCAAGGTCGGCAAGGATCTGCCCGGCCCACGGTCCGGCCAATACTCGCGATAAATCCAGTACCCGCAGATGCGACAGCGCGCCCATGGTCGCTCTCCTATTAATAGAACGCCTGCAGACCGGTTTGCGCACGCCCGAGGATCAGCGCGTGAACGTCGTGAGTCCCTTCATAGGTATTCACCACTTCCAGGTTGACCAGATGACGGGCCACGCCGAATTCGTCGGAGATGCCGTTACCACCCAACATGTCGCGAGCCATACGGGCGATATCCAGGGACTTGCCGCACGAGTTGCGCTTCATGATCGAAGTGATCTCGACCGCAGCAGTGCCTTCATCTTTCATACGCCCCAACCGCAGGCAGCCTTGCAGGGCCAAGGTGATTTCGGTCTGCATGTCTGCCAGTTTTTTCTGGATCAACTGAGTGGCAGCCAATGGGCGACCGAACTGCTGACGATCGAGGGTGTATTGGCGAGCGGTGTGCCAGCAGAACTCGGCAGCGCCCAGTGCGCCCCAAGAGATGCCATAACGCGCGGAGTTGAGGCAGGTAAACGGACCTTTCAGGCCACGCACGTCCGGGAAGATGTTCTCTTCCGGTACAAACACGTTATCCATAACGATTTCACCAGTGATCGACGCACGCAGGCCGACCTTGCCGTGAATCGCCGGAGCGCTCAGGCCTTTCCAGCCTTTTTCCAGGACGAAGCCACGAATGTCACCGGCGTCGTCTTTGGCCCAGACCACGAACACATCGGCGATCGGGCTGTTGGTGATCCACATTTTCGCGCCGGTCAGGCTGTAGCCGCCGTCGACCTTACGTGCACGAGTGATCATCGCGCCCGGGTCGGAACCGTGGTTGGGTTCGGTCAGACCGAAGCAGCCGATCCATTCGCCGGAAGCCAGCTTCGGCAGGTACTTCTGCTTTTGCGCTTCGGTGCCGAATTCGTTGATCGGCACCATCACCAGCGACGACTGTACGCTCATCATCGAGCGGTAGCCGGAGTCGACACGCTCGACTTCACGGGCAATCAGACCGTAGCTGACATAGTTCAGGCCGCTGCCGCCGTACTGTTCAGGGATGGTCGCGCCCAACAGACCGACTTCGCCCATCTCGCGGAAGATCGCCGGGTCGGTTTTCTCATGACGGAAGGCTTCAAGAACGCGTGGCGCGAGCTTCTGCTGAGCGAACTGCTCGGCGGTGTCGCGGATCATGCGCTCTTCTTCAGTGAGCTGTTGATCCAGCAGCAGGGGATCGATCCAATTGAAGCTAGCTTTACCGCCCATGAGTCTGTCCTCGCAAATCGGTGAATTAACGTGGCATTGATCCTAGGCGCGGTTCGCCGTCGCGGCAAACGAGGATTTCGCATTCTGTTGTGCTAATTTCTCACTCCGAAACGTCGCGAAATGCCTTTTATGCGGCGCATTAGTGAGGTTGACGTACATGCGCAGGAAGATCCCCAGCACCACCGCCCTGATCAGTTTCGAAGCTGCCGCGCGCCACGAGAGCTTTACCCGCGCTGCCGAAGAACTTTCCCTGACTCAAGGCGCCATTTGCCGACAAATAGCCAGCCTTGAGGAGTTCCTCAGTGTGGAACTGTTCCGACGCTCGCGACGCGGAGTGAAGCTGACCGAGGCGGGGCTTTCCTACAGCCGCCGAGTCGCGACGCAACTGGATGCAGTCGAACGCGACACGCTGTCAGTGATGGGCCAGCAAGGCACCAACGTAATTGAACTGGCGGTGGTGCCGACCTTCGGCACGCAATGGCTGCTGCCACGTCTGAAAGATTTCCAGCTCAAGCATCCGGAAGTCACGGTCAACCTGACCAACCGCACCCGGCCCTTTCTGTTTGCCGATACCGAATTCGATGCAGCGATCTACTTCGGTGATGCCGATTGGTCCGGCACTGAATCCCACAGGCTGATGGGCGAGAATCCGATGCCGGTGTGCAGCCCCGCCCTACTCGGCAACAAGACGCTTCTGACAGCCGCAGCCATCGCCGAACTGCCGCTGCTGCAGCAGACCACCCGACCTTACGCCTGGCGCCAGTGGTTCAACTCGCAACAGCTGAATATCCCCCGCGACATGACAGGCCCGCGCTACGAGCTATTCTCCATGCTCGCCCAAGCGGCCATGCACGACATGGGCATTGCGCTGATTCCACCGTTCCTGATTCAGCGCGAGCTGGCCGAGAAACGCTTGGTGATTGCAAACCCGCAGGCGCTTTCCAGCATCAAGGCCTACTACCTGATGATTCCTGAGCGAAAGGTCGAATCAGCGTCATTAAAGGCATTTCGTGACTGGCTGGTAACTCAGGCACAGAGCTACAGCCTAGAAGGGTAAAGGCTTACAACGTTACCTAACCCCGTAGTCAGGAAAACAAAAGCCCTACAGATATAAGTATTTGTCGCAATTCAACAGACTGTATCCGAAAGTCGTACAGACGTCCCACAAGCGCCTATCGACGTGGCTTTGAGCCTTCATCGGCGACTCATTACTGCCTATTCACGCCACCGATGAGAAATTTTTCCATATTCAGCCAGAATCCTTACAGGGCACGGCCTGCAAGGGGTTGCGCCGGCCACTGCGACATTCGGTCACGGGATGACTTGTAGTTAATTTTCCGTCACCCGTCATAATCCCTTGAAGGGCATAAAGTTCGCCTGCAAAATGCCGCGCCCCGCCCTGATTTGGCGGGATCGTGCTGATCGGCCGCCCCAGTCGCACCATCCGTAGTGCATGGGTTTACTCAATAAGATCACGCAGGAGATTTGACGTGCACATTGGTGTTCCTCTCGAAACCCAGACCGGTGAAACACGGGTTGCTGCAACCCCGGAAACCATAAAAAAGCTGATCAGCCAAGGTCATAAGGTCACTGTGCAAACCGGCGCCGGCGTTAAAGCCAGCGTTGTTGACAGTGCCTATGAAGCGGCAGGCGCAACCATTGGCAGTGCCAATGACGCGTTTGGCGCCGAGCTGATTCTCAAAGTGGTCGCCCCAAGCGATGCCGAACTGACGCTGATCAAGCGCGGTACGGTGCTGGTGGGCATGCTCAACCCGTTCAACAACGAAACCATCGCGAAGATGGCCGAGTGCGGCATTACCGCGTTCGCCCTCGAAGCGGCGCCGCGCACCTCACGCGCGCAGAGTCTCGATGTGTTGTCGTCGCAGGCGAACATTGCCGGCTATAAGGCTGTGTTGTTGGCCGCTCACTACTATCCTCGCTTCATGCCGATGCTGATGACCGCTGCGGGCACCGTGAAAGCGGCGCGCGTGCTGATTCTTGGTGCCGGTGTGGCCGGGTTGCAGGCGATCGCCACGGCGAAACGTCTGGGTGCGGTGATCGAAGCTTCTGACGTGCGTCCGGCGGTAAAAGAGCAAATTGAATCCCTCGGTGCCAAATTCGTCGACGTGCCGTACGAGACCGATGAAGAGCGTGAATGCGCCGTCGGTGTCGGCGGTTACGCGCGACCAATGCCGGCGAGCTGGATGCAGCGTCAGGCCCAGGCTGTGCACGAACGCGCCAAGCAGGCTGACATCGTCATCACCACCGCGCTGATTCCGGGCCGCAAGGCACCGACGCTATTGAGCGCGGAAACCCTGGCGCAGATGAAACCGGGTTCGGTGGTCATCGATCTCGCGGCGGCTCAGGGCGGCAACTGCCCGTTGACCGTGGCCGATCAGGTCGTGGTCGAAAATGGCGTGACCATTTGCGGCCCAACCAATCTGGCCGGTGAAGTCGCAGCAGACGCC
This sequence comes from Pseudomonas sp. Irchel s3a12, assembly GCF_900187485.1. NCBI lineage: Bacteria > Pseudomonadati > Pseudomonadota > Gammaproteobacteria > Pseudomonadales > Pseudomonadaceae > Pseudomonas > Pseudomonas sp. Irchel s3a12. The sequence continues at coordinate 393,648 of NZ_FYDN01000003.1, read as the reverse complement.
TCGGCACTTTACGCGCGCAACCTGCTGGACTTCCTCAAGCTGGTATTCACCAAAGAAGGCCAGTTCGACGTCAACCTCGAAGACGACATCGTCGCCGCGTGCCTGATGTGCCGCGACGGCCAAGTCATCCGCAAAAACGCCTAAGCAGGGATTCAGACGATGGAAGAGCTTATCTCCCCCGGTATCTACAACCTGATCATCTTCGTGCTGGCGATTTATGTCGGTTACCACGTGGTCTGGAACGTTACACCTGCGCTGCACACGCCTTTGATGGCAGTAACCAACGCCATCTCGGCGATCGTGATCGTCGGCGCCATGCTCGCGGCCGCACTAACCGTTACGCCGCTGGGCAAAACCATGGGCACCCTCGCCGTGGCACTGGCTGCGGTCAACGTGTTCGGTGGCTTCCTGGTCACCCGCCGCATGCTTGAGATGTTCAAGAAGAAAGCCCCGAAAGTAAAAGAAGAGGCGCCGAAGTAATGAGCATGAATCTCGTCACGACGCTCTACCTGATCGCGTCGATCTGCTTTATCCAGGCCCTCAAAGGCTTGTCGCACCCGACTACCTCGCGGCGCGGCAACCTGTTCGGCATGCTCGGCATGGCGTTGGCCATCCTGACCACCGTCGGCCTTATCTATAAGTTGGGCGCTGAGCTGGCCACGGCCGGTATCGGTTACGTGATCGTTGGCCTGCTGGTCGGCGGCACCGCCGGTTCGATCATGGCCAAGCGCGTTGAAATGACCAAGATGCCGGAATTGGTCGCCTTCATGCACAGCATGATCGGCCTTGCGGCAGTGTTCATTGCCATCGCCGCTGTGGTGGAGCCGCAATCGCTGGGCATCGTCAAGCAACTGGGCGACTCGATTCCGGCGGGCAACCGTCTGGAGCTGTTCCTCGGCGCTGCGATCGGTGCGATCACCTTCTCCGGTTCGGTGATTGCGTTCGGCAAGCTGTCGGGCAAGTACAAGTTCCGTCTGTTCCAGGGCGCCCCGGTACAGTTCGCTGGTCAGCACAAGCTCAATGCCGTGCTGGGTCTGGCGACGCTGGCACTGGGTCTGACCTTCATGTTCACCGGCAACCTCACCGCATTCGCGCTGATGTTGGCGCTGGCGTTCGTGATGGGCGTGTTGATCATCATCCCGATTGGCGGCGCCGACATGCCGGTCGTGGTGTCGATGCTCAACAGCTACTCGGGCTGGGCGGCGGCGGGAATTGGCTTCTCGCTGAACAACTCGATGCTGATCATCGCCGGTTCGCTGGTGGGTTCGAGCGGCGCGATCCTCTCGTACATCATGTGCAAAGCGATGAACCGTTCCTTCTTTAATGTACTGCTCGGCGGTTTCGGCAACACGGCAGACGCAGGTCCTGCCGGTGCGAAAGAAGCACGTCCGGTGAAATCCGGTTCGGCTGACGACGCGACCTTCCTGCTGACCAACGCCGACACCGTGATCATCGTCCCGGGCTACGGTCTGGCAGTGGCACGTGCGCAACATGCGCTGAAAGAGCTGACCGAGAAGCTGACCCACCGTGGCGTGACTGTGAAGTACGCGATCCACCCCGTGGCGGGCCGTATGCCGGGGCACATGAACGTTCTGCTCGCCGAGGCCGAAGTGCCTTACGACCAGGTGTTTGAGATGGAGGACATCAACTCCGAGTTCGGTCAGGCCGACGTGGTGCTGGTGCTCGGCGCGAACGATGTGGTCAACCCGGCCGCAAAGAACGATCCCAAATCGCCGATTGCCGGCATGCCGATTCTCGAAGCGTTCAAAGCCAAGACCATCATCGTCAACAAGCGCTCGATGGCCAGCGGCTATGCCGGTCTGGACAACGAATTGTTCTACCTGGACAAAACCATGATGGTGTTCGGCGACGCGAAGAAAGTCATCGAAGACATGGTCAAAGCGGTCGAATAATTCCCCGCTGCAATAGCGAACGCCCCGACTTGTCGGGGCGTTTTTGTTTGCGCAAACAGTCGGACAATTTGCCGCGTTGTTGCAGATCCGGTAACGGTGTTTTACTTCAAACCCGCTAAATAGACGCCTCGTTTGCGACCTTGGTAGCGGGACAGGCGCTCGTCAAATTCACTAGACTGCGCATCCTGCTACTCGCTTCCCGAGATAATAATCCATGTACCGTGACCGTATTCGCCTGCCTTCGTTGTTGGATAAAGTGATGAGCGCCGCCGACGCAGCCGCTTTGATTGAGGACGGCATGACCGTCGGCATGAGCGGTTTCACCCGCGCCGGCGAAGCCAAAGCAGTCCCTCACGCACTGGCCGAGCGGGCCAAGGTCACGCCGCTGAAGATCAGCCTGATGACCGGCGCCAGCCTGGGCAACGACCTCGACAAGCAACTGACCGAAGCCGGCGTGCTGTCGCGTCGCATGCCGTTCCAGGTCGACAGCACCCTGCGCAAGGCGATCAATGCCGGCCAGGTTATGTTTATCGACCAGCATCTGTCAGAAACCGTCGAGCAACTGCGCAACCAACAACTGAAGCTGCCGGACATCGCGGTCATCGAAGCCGTGGCCATCACCGAGCAAGGCCACATCGTGCCGACCACCTCGGTGGGCAACTCGGCGAGCTTCGCGATTTTCGCCAAACAGGTAATCGTCGAAATCAATATGGCGCACAACGCCAACCTCGAAGGCCTGCATGACATCTATATCCCGACTTACCGCCCGACGCGCACGCCGATCCCGCTGGTAAAAGTCGATGATCGCATCGGCAGCACCGCGATTCCGATTCCGCCGGAGAAGATTGTCGCCATCGTCATCACTCAGCAGGCCGATTCGCCGTCTACCGTGTCGTCGCCGGACGTCGACACCAACGCCATTGCCGATCACCTGATCACCTTCTTCAAGCAGGAAGTCGACGCCGGGCGCATGACCAACAAGCTCGGCCCGTTGCAGGCGGGGATCGGCAACATTGCCAACGCGGTGATGTGCGGTCTGATCGATTCGCCGTTTGAAGACCTGACGATGTACTCCGAAGTGCTGCAGGATTCGACCTTCGATCTGATCGACGCCGGCAAGCTGAGCTTTGCGTCGGGCAGCTCGATCACCCTGTCGGAACGCCGCAACAGCGACGTGTTCGGCAATCTGGAGAAGTACAAGGAAAAACTGGTGCTGCGTCCGCAGGAAATCTCCAACCACCCGGAAGTGGTGCGCCGCCTAGGCATCATCGGGATCAACACGGCGCTGGAGTTCGACATCTACGGCAACGTCAACTCCACCCACGTTTGCGGCACGCGGATGATGAACGGCATCGGCGGTTCCGGCGACTTCGCGCGTAACGCGCATCTGGCGGTGTTCGTGACCAAGTCGATCGCCAAGGGCGGCGCGATTTCCAGCGTGGTGCCGATGGTCAGCCACGTTGACCACACCGAGCACGATGTCGACATTCTGGTGACCGAAGTTGGGCTGGCTGACTTGCGCGGCCTGGCGCCACGGGAACGGGCGCGGGTGATCATCGATAACTGTGTGCACCCGGACTTCCGTCAAGCGCTGGATGATTACTTCACGAAGGCCTGTGCAATTGGTGGCCATACCCCACACATTCTGCGTGAAGCGTTGAGCTGGCATGTGAACCTGGAAGAAACCGGGCGCATGCTTGCGGTGTAATTCACACAGATAAACCGTTGGCGCAAACACAGTTTGCGTCAGCGGATTGTTGTAATCTTCAAAGCTGACAAAAACTGTACTGCTGTACTGGTCTTTTCCTACAGCTTTTGCCTACCTTTTTCCTCGAATCGAGCAATAACGCACCACTTAAGTGCGGACAGGTACAGTTTGCTCGTTTTTGACCCGTACACCCCCTATAAACAGTTAACTGGTCACTCACAATACAGTTGAACTGTATCTAGAGAGACTTGGCAAACGAGAGGATCATGGGCACCAGTCAAACCACTACCTGATCCCGCCACAAGCGGAAGGATGTCAACCATGGAACGTACACTCAGTTCCGAACTGTTCTTCGAAGACAAAGCTGTAAACACCCAGGCTTCCCTGCCTCTGCGCGTTATCGCCAACCTGATGTTGTGGCAGCGCCGCATCTCCAGCCGCCATCAACTGGCTCGCCTGGATTCGCGTTTGCTGGCTGACGCCGGTATCAGCGAAGCACAACGCTACGAAGAGCTGAGCAAGCCGTTCTGGCGCTAAGTAGCGTCGCTGGCTCTGGTCGTTAGACCCACCGCCAGCAACCCGAATTGAACAAACGAAACCCGTCGTGGGAAACCACGACGGGTTTCGTCGTTTTGGGGGGGGTTTAAGTCTCTATACAGCTGGCTTTATCACCGACAGGTACAGTTTATTTGAATCGCTACCTGAACCAGTACAATTTGCCTCTTCTGTATCTGCCTATTCCTCTGTCGCAGGCTCAACATGACCTTCCGCCTTCACCGGCAATAAGGAATACGTCATGAATGACTTACAGGATGTTTCAGAAAGCTTCAGCTAACCCTACCCTCGCCCAAACGCTCTGCGTCGCCTGTTTCTCGGACTTCGGGACAGCCTGGCACGCGCCAAAACGCGGCAACTGCTGGCTCAACTGGATGGCCGTGACCTCGCCGATCTTGGCCTCAGCCACGCCGATCGCCTGCATGAACTGGATAAACCCTTCTGGCGCTAGCATTCTGCCCACTGTGCGAATCCCGCAAAGCAGGCCTAATATCCACACAGAACGTGGCGAATGTTGTGTCACTGGCGTCTGACTCCTCAGATACCGAGCCACCTCTCAATACGGTTTATCCATAGGAGTTACACCATGTCCCGTCTTCGTCTGCTCAGCGCTGCCGCCCTGTTGGCCGTGGCTGCCAACGCCAGCGCCACCAGTTTCATCGTCACCACCGACGCCGTTGTCGGTGCACTGAAGTCCTCGTCCGACGCGACTTCCGACGTCACCTCCTCCTTCCGTGACGACAAGATCGTGCTCGCCGCCCGTGACGATGCCGCCAGCTTCGTCGCCAGCGAAGGTGAAATCCGTGGGGTGAAACTGGAAAGCGCGCTGGATCACATCCGTCACCAGGCGCCACAGCTGCAAGCCACTGACGCACAACTGGCTCAAGCTATTCTGACGATCTAAACGATCGCAGCCATGCGGGACACGCCAGGCGTGTCCCGATGTTTCGGCGCTGGCTCTGGCCCGGGCATTGCGCTAGCCTTTGGGCTCACCAAAAATTACCGAGTCCGATGCGCTTTCTTCCAAATCTACTGATTCCCTCCGTATTGTTCACCGCCTGCTGGGCGACATCGGTCGATGCCTTTGATGCTTTCAATGCGTCGACGCAAGGCACCGTCGTCAGTGGTTACGCCACCAGCATGGTGTCTTCCGCACCGTTCGACCGTAAACTGCTGCTCGCGGCCCACGATGATGCCGCAGCTTTTGTTGCCAGTGACGGTGAATGGCGAGGTGCTCGACTGGAATCCGCGCTGCATTACCTGCGCAAAACCCGGCCGAAACTTCATGTCAGCGACCTTGAACTGGCAGAGGCAATTCTCGTCCAATAGTTATCCTGTACCCCTGTTATCCTTGCCCTTCCGGAGTCGTTCCATGCGTAGCCCGCTGATTGCTGCCGCCCTTGGCCTGTTTTTGTTGGCCGACGTGGCCCAGGCGCACACCCTGGTAGCCACCAGTAACATCATCGTTCGTGCCTCCCAGCGCACTATCGATTTCACTTCCGACACCACCACGTCGATCCGCGATTCGAAAATCATCCGCGAAGCACACGATGATGCCGCCAGTTTCGTCGCCACTAACGGTGATATCCGTGGCGCGCATCTGGAAGCCGCGCTCAACACCCTGCGCACCCGTGTGCCGGAAGCGCGCGACGCCAGCGATCAGGTTCTCGCCGAAGCCATCCTCGCACTGTGAAGTCACTCGGCACCTGGCTGCTGGTCGGGGCGTTGTTGCTGCTTGGCAACAGCGCCCACGCCGGCCTGCAATTGCGGCTCAAGACCGACGGTCTGAGCCCTGCCCAACAACAGGCCAGCCAGGCGCTGATCGATGAGGCGATGCAAAAGCTGCCGCCGAGCTTTATCGAGCGGCTGGATCGGCGCATCGATGTCGGCTGGACCGACGACATGCCCGCCAACGCCTACGGCCAGGCAACGCTCGTTGCCGAACTCGATTTGAATCGCAAACTGCTGGCCAGCCTCACTGACGGCAGTGCAGCCAAAGAAAAAACCAATCGCCCCCACGGCACTGTGCGCCAGGAATTGCTCGCCACGGTGTTGCACGAAATTACCCACATTTACGATCGCGCGCGCTTGTGGCCGGACGCCGAGCGCACGCGAATCCAGCGCTGCACCCGCCGCTTCAACAGCGCCGGGCTGATCGGCATTCCCGATGAGTGTCGCGGGCAGAACGGCCGGCGTTTCACCCTCAGTGATGACCCGCGCCTGCTCGATCTCGCCGGTTGGCAGCAATACGTCGGTCGTCGGGGTGAGCGTGAACAGCACAACCGCCAGATCGCCCGCAGCCCGGACCTGTACGAAATCTCCAGCCCGAAGGAGTTTGTCGCGGTCAACATGGAGTATTTCCTCCTCGACCCGAGCTATGCCTGCCGTCGCCCGGCGCTGTATCGCTATTACCAGGAGCACTTCGGCTGGGCACCGCCGGCCAAGGACACCTGCAGCAAGACCTTCTCCTTTTTGAATGCCGGTAACGACTTCGCCAAGCAACCCTTGGGGCAAGTTGATCCGGAACGGGTTTACGCCGTCGATTACCTGTTGGCCGAAGCCAATCAGAACTGGGTCAGCCGCTGGGGCCACAGCATGTTGCGTCTGGTGATTTGCGCGCCGGGCCGCCCGCGTGGGCCGGATTGCCGGCTCGATCTGGATCAGCATCTGGTGCTGTCCTACCGCGCCTTTGTCGGCGATGTGCAGCTGTCGAGCTGGGACGGACTGGTCGGCAAATACCCATCGCGATTGTTCGTGCTGCCGCTCGCGCAGGTCATCGACGAATACACCAAGACCGAATTGCGCAGCCTTGCTTCCGTGCCGCTGAACCTGTCACGGGACGAGATCGAAGGCGTGGTCGAGCACGCGGCCGAAATGCATTGGAGCTACGACGGCAACTACTTCTTCCTCTCCAACAACTGCGCGGTGGAAGGTCTGAAGCTGTTGCGCAGCGGCAGTAACAACAACCAGTTCGTGGGTCTGGACAGCATCATGCCCAACGGTTTGCTGGAAGTGATGAAGGGCCGTGGTCTGGCGGACACCAGTGTGCTGGATGATCCGAAAGAAGCCCTGCGCCTGGGTTACCGCTTCGACTCGTTCCGCGATCGCTATCAGGCGATGTTCGATGTGCTGAAGAAGCAATTGCCGATCAAGCAGAATACCGTTGAGGAATGGCTTTCACTGACAGCCGAAGAACGCCGCGAGTGGTTCGAACGCGCCGACTTGCGTACCAGCGCCGCGCTGCTGTTGCTGGAGCAAGCCAGCTATCGCCGCCAATTGCTGCTGGCGCAGGATGAGGTGAAGCAGCGTTACCTCGGCGCGCGGGAACTGGAAAACGGCGGGATGGATAAAGCCAACGCGACCTTGCAGGAAATTCTCGCCAACAGCGGGTTCCTCAGTCGTCCGGCGGAATTGCTCGATTCCAAGGGTTACGGACTGCCCCAGCCGACCGAGTTCAGTCGACTCGAAGCGGAGAGCAGTCAGCGGCAGAAGAAGCTGCTGGCACTGTCCGGAGATCTGGATGCAGAAGTGCGTAAGTTACTGGAGCCCAAGCGGGCTGCGGAAATTGCGGCCAGTGAGGAGAACGTGAAGCAGATCGGCGCGCATTTACGAAAATTGCACAAGGCCTCGGGCGGACTGGAATTGCCCTGAAAAAAAGATCGCAGCCCTTGGCTGCGATCTTTTTTATTGCCTGCAGATCAATACAAAACGCCATCGAGAATTTCGTAGACGATCCCGGTGCCCACCGCGATCAGCACGATATCACCCCCCGCCCGGCGCCATTCGTAACCCGGGTACACCGGCAGACGACCTAACGCCCGATTATCCAGACGCTCGCCATAATAGCCGTGCGGCAACGGCCGGCCACGCTCCAGATGGATCCCCGGAGGCGGCGGCGCACCGCGTACAAAGTAGCCATGATTGTCACGAATGGTCTGGCGCACCGGGCCAAAATCGCGCGGGGGCGGGCCACCACGGTGGTCGTTCTGTGGGCCACGGTGGTCGTCACCGTGATTATCGCCGCGGTTATCGTGCTGGCCCTGTTGCGGGCCGCCGTGATCATGATCGTCGCGCGGATCGGCGCTGGCCAGCAGCGGTGTCGCGCTGATCATCAGCACGCCCAGTCCGGCCATCAGACGTTTCGGCATTTTCATCGGGTCTTTCCTCACGGCACAAACAGCAAAAAGGGACTCAGAACCTGGTTCTGAATCCCTCGGTCTTGCTGGATTAGTCTGTGCCGCGAGGTGCTAATTCCTCTGTATCAGGAACTTTACCTTTAGCTGACGCGGGCCTTACGCACGCCTTCGGAGAGAGCCGAGCACAGGCTCAGCACGCCGTCGATGGCCTGGTCGGGTGTGGTCGCGTTGGCGATGTGATCGATCAATGCCGAACCCACCACCACACCGTCGGCCAAACGCGCGATGGACGCCGCCTGCTCCGGCGTACGGATGCCGAAACCGATGCTGATCGGCAGATCGGTATGACGACGCAGACGGGTCAGCGCCTCTTCAACGTGTTCCAGCGTTGCGGCGCCAGCACCGGTCACACCGGCGACCGACACGTAGTAAACGAAACCGGAACTGCCGTTGAGCACCTTCGGCAGACGCGCGTCGTCAGTGGTCGGCGTGGTCAGGCGGATGAAGTCCAGACCCGCAGCCTGCGCCGGGTCGCACAGCTCGGCGTTATGCTCAGGCGGCATGTCGACCACGATCAGACCATCGACGCCGGCCTCTTTCGCATCGGCGATGAAGCGCTCAACGCCATACATATGGATCGGGTTGAAGTAGCCCATCAGCACCAGCGGCGTATCGCTGTTGCCTTCACGGAACTCGCGAACCATTTGCAGGGTTTTCGCCAGGTTCTGTTTGGCGCCCAAGGCACGGATGTTCGCCAGTTGAATCGCCGGGCCGTCGGCCATCGGGTCGGTGAACGGCATGCCCAACTCGATCACGTCGGCGCCGGCGCCCGGCAAGCCTTTGAGGATCGCCAGCGAGGTGTCGTAGTCCGGATCGCCGGCGGTGACGAAGGTCACCAGCGCGGCGCGGTTCTGTTCTTTGAGATCGGCAAAACGGGTTTGCAGGCGGCTCATCAGTGTTTCTCCTGCTTCGACTGTTCCATATGGTGCATGACGGTCTGCATGTCTTTGTCGCCACGGCCCGACAGGTTGACCACCATCAGGTGATCCTTCGGTAGCTTCGGTGCACGTTTGAACACTTCAGCCAGGGCGTGGGCGCTTTCCAGGGCAGGAATGATCCCCTCCAGGCGGCAGCATTTGTGGAACGCATCCAGCGCTTCGTCGTCAGTCACCGAGGTGTATTGAACGCGGCCGATGTCATGCAACCAGGCGTGCTCCGGACCGATGCCCGGATAGTCGAGGCCAGCGGAAATCGAGTGGGCGTCGATGATCTGGCCGTCGTCGTCCTGCAGCAGGAAGGTACGGTTGCCGTGCAGCACACCCGGAACACCGCCATTCAAGCTCGCCGCATGCTTGCCGGTTTCAATGCCGTAACCGGCGGCTTCAACACCGATGATTTCAACGCTCTTGTCGTCGAGGAACGGGTGGAACAGGCCCATGGCGTTTGAACCGCCGCCGATGCACGCCACCAGGCTGTCCGGCAGGCGACCTTCCTGAGCCTGCAACTGATCGCGGGTTTCCTTGCCGATCACGGCCTGGAAGTCGCGAACCATCGCTGGGTATGGATGTGGGCCGGCCACGGTGCCGATCAGGTAAAAGGTGTTGTCGACGTTGGTCACCCAGTCACGCAGGGCTTCATTCATCGCATCTTTCAGGGTGCCGGTGCCAGCCACCACCGGGATCACTTCAGCGCCCAGCAACTTCATGCGGAACACGTTGGCCTGCTGACGTTCGATGTCAGTGGTGCCCATGTAGATCACGCAATCCAGACCGAAACGTGCGGCGACGGTGGCAGTGGCCACGCCGTGCATGCCGGCGCCGGTCTCCGCGATGATGCGTTTCTTGCCCATGCGCCGTGCCAGCAGGATCTGGCCGATGCAGTTGTTAATCTTGTGCGCGCCGGTGTGGTTCAGCTCTTCGCGCTTGAGATAAATCTTTGCGCCGCCGCAGAACTCGGTCAGGCGTTCAGCGAAATACAGCGGACTCGGACGGCCGACGTAATCACGCTGGAAGTAGGCCAATTCTTCTTTGAACGCCGGATCTTCCTTGGCCGCTTCGTATTCGCGGGCCAGATCGAGGATCAACGGCATCAGGGTTTCCGCCACGTAGCGGCCACCGAACGAGCCGAACAGGCCGTTGGCGTCAGGGCCGTTACGCAGATCAGAGGTGTTCGAAGTCTGGGTCATGAGTCGCTCCAGGTGAATTCGGGTCAAAAGACAATGACGACCACTCTACCCCTGACCTTCTACGCTGAAAACCGATAAGATCGCCACAACCTGTCAGGAAAACTCACAGATACCATGAGCCACGACCTTCCCCCGCTGAACGCCTTGCGTGCGTTCGAAGCCACCGCCCGGCTGAACAGCGTCAGTCAGGCTGCCGAACAGCTGCACGTCACCCATGGCGCGGTCAGTCGTCAGCTCAAGGTGTTGGAAGAACACCTTGGCGTCAGTCTGTTCGTCAAAGATGGGCGCGGCTTGAAACTCACAGATGCCGGCATGCGGTTACGCGATGCAAGTGGCGAGGCGTTTGACCGCTTGCGCAGTGTTTGCGCCGAGCTGACGCAGAGCACCGCCGATGCACCGTTCGTCTTGGGTTGCTCTGGAAGTCTGTTAGCGCGCTGGTTTATTCCGCGTTTGGGGCGATTGAATGCCGATCTGCCGGATTTGCGGCTGCACCTGTCGGCGGGCGAAGGCGATCTCGATCCACGACGCCCGGGGCTGGATGCTTTGCTGCTGTTCGCCGAACCACCGTGGCCGGCGGACATGCAAGTCTATGAACTGGCCGCAGAACGTATCGGCCCGGTGATAAGTCCGCTGTTCAGCGGCTATCAACGTCTGCAAACCGCGCCAGCCTCGGCACTGCTAAACGAACCGTTGCTGCACACCACTTCGCGCCCGCAAGCCTGGCCGAGTTGGGCGCAGCAGAACGCACTCGACGCAAAAGCATTGAAGCTGGGGCAAGGTTTCGAGCATTTGTATTATTTGCTGGAGGCAGCAGTTGCTGGGCTTGGCGTGGCCATCGCGCCGGAGCCGCTAGTGACGGAAGATTTGAAGGCCGGTCGCCTGGTTGCGCCATGGGGCTTTTGTGAAACCCCGGCGCAACTGGCGTTGTGGCTACCCAAGCGCGCCGCAGACGGGCGCGCTCGGCAACTGGCGCAGTGGCTCAAGAACGAACTGCGCCAGACGGATCACTCGCCGCGCTTGAACAGCAAGTAAGCCGCCAGCAGACCGATCGCACCGACGGCCACACCGGCCGTCGTCCATGGATGTTCCTGGGCGTAATCACGGGTGGCGATCCCGGTTTCGCGGGTTTTCACTTTGACTTCTTCATAGGCATCGCTGAGCAGATGGCGCGAGTGCTTCAGCGCACTTTCGGCATTGCTTTTCAGCGCCTTGAGGGTCTTGCGCGACTCGTCCGAAGCGTCGTCTTTCAAGCTTTCCAACGATTTGAGCAGACTCTCGATCTCGGCTTCCATGCTTTGCAACGAGGCTTTACGTAAAGAGGTGTTGGCCATGGTGGCTCTCCTGCATTGGTGATGAGTGGCGTGTGTTGGTTGGGACTTCAGCGGTTTGAGAAAGTGCAGAAAATCTGAACTTCGCCTGCGCGATGCCGCCGAAATCAACAGCGCAGATTCACTGCTAGTCTCAATTCCACACGCCAAGGAGATCGCCATGAGTGACCATCACACGTACAAGAAAGTCGAGCTGGTCGGTTCGTCCGCCAGCAGCATCGAAGACGCCATCAACAACGCGCTGGCCGAAGCCAACAAGAGCATCAAGCATCTTGAGTGGTTTGAAGTGGTCGACACCCGTGGCCACATCAAGGACGGCAAGGCGGCGCACTTTCAGGTGACGCTGAAAGTCGGCTTCCGCATTGCCAGCAGCTGAGTTTGGTCTAGTCTTCTGAACTTGCGCGCTGGCCGAGTGCCATAGGAATGGCAAAGCGCTACAGGGTGAGTGCATCGGGTCAACGCTCGATGCCCGCCTCTTTTAATCCGACCAGGGAGTGCGACCGATGAAGAAGTTCATGTTGGCAGTAGGTTTGTTGAGCCTTGCGGGTGGTGCGTTTGCTGCCGGCAAGCCATGTGAAGAGCTGAAAAGCGAGATTGCGGCGAAGCTGGATGCCAAGGGCGTTTCCGGGTATTCGCTGGAGATTGTCGATAAGGGCGCAGCGGCTGGCGGCGACGTCGTCGGTACCTGCGAAGGTGGCACCAAGGAAATCGTCTACAAGCGCGGTTGAGTGCGCCTGAAATGCAAAAGCCGACGTGAAGGCGTCGGCTTTTTTGTGTTCAGGATTTGGGATTTTTAGTGGATTTGAAATCGAACCCCCTCACCCCAGCCCTCTCCCCCAAAGGGGGCGAGGGGGAAAGGGAGCAGATCGGGGGGCTGTTCAAAACCTGAGTTCGACTCGATTTTTCAGGTCGATGTCGAGCGCGAGAACACCTCAATCAGTCCCCTCTCCCTCCGGGAGAGGGTTAGGGTGAGGGGCTTTTCAGCCCTTCATCACCTGCGCCAACAACTCGTACGAATGCACGCGATCGGCGTGTTCGTAGAGATCACTGGTAAAAATCAGCTCATCCGCCTGGGTCTGCTCAACCAGCACCTCCAGCTTCGCGCGAATCTTCTGCGGGCTACCAACCATCGCCAGACCGAGGAAATCACCCACCGCCTCACGCTCATGGGGCAACCACAAGCCATCCATGGTTTTCACCGGCGGACGCTGCACCAGGCTCTGCCCACGCATCAACGCGAGAATGCGCTGGTACACCGAAGTCGCCAGGTAATCGGCTTGCTCATCAGTATCGGCGGCCACCAGCGGCACGCCGAGCATCACGTACGGCTTGTCGAGCACCGCCGAGGGTTTGAAGTGATTGCGATAAACGCGAATCGCCTCGTGCATGAAACGCGGGGCGAAGTGCGAGGCGAAGGCGTAAGGCAAGCCGCGCTCACCGGCCAGTTGCGCACTGAACAGGCTGGAACCGAGCAGCCAGATCGGCACATTGGTGCCGGTGCCCGGCATCGCGATCACGCGCTGATCCGGCGTGCGCGGGCCGAGGTAGCGCACCAGTTCGGCGACGTCTTCGGGGAAATCATCAGCGCTGCCGGAGCGTTCACGGCGCAACGCCCGAGCAGTCATTTGATCGGAGCCGGGCGCGCGGCCCAGGCCGAGATCGATCCGTCCCGGATAGAGACTTTCGAGGGTGCCGAACTGCTCGGCGATCACCAGCGGCGCATGGTTGGGCAGCATCACGCCGCCGGAGCCAACGCGGATGGTCGACGTTCCGCCCGCCAGATAACCCAGCAGCACCGACGTTGCCGAACTGGCAATGCCGTCCATGTTGTGGTGTTCGGCCACCCAGAACCGCGTGTAGCCAAATTTCTCGACGTGCTGCGCCAAATCCAGCGAGTTGCGCAGCGATTGCGCCGGGCTGCCGTTCTCGCGCACCGGCACCAGATCGAGGGTGGAAAATTTTACGTCGGACAGTTGCTTCATAAACCTGCGTCTCCGAGTGAGGAGGCAGGTTCTTCTTGCAAACGAAAACCTGCCGAATCCATAAGCGTGTTTTGTGCAATGAGGGCATATACCCGAGTTTCAATAGCAGTGATGAAATTTCCTACTAAAAAAGTCAACGATTCAGCCGGGCTGAACTTTGCTGCGGCGTCTATCCTCAGAGCCTTGCAAGCAAAAACCACGACGACGCGGCGTTTCCGCGTCAGATCTTGAGGAGGCAGACATGGCTATCGTGAAGAAAGCATCCGCACATTGGGCAGGCGATCTGAAAACCGGCATCGGCTCGATCTCCACTGAAACCGGTGTCCTCAGAGAAGCGCCCTACGGTTTCAAGGCGCGCTTTGAGGGCGGCAAAGGTACCAACCCGGAGGAGCTGATCGGCGCGGCGCATGCCGGCTGCTTCTCCATGGCGTTTTCGATGATTCTGGGCGATGCGGGCCTGAAGGCCGACAGCATTGATACCCAGGCTGAAGTGACTCTCGATCAGGTGGATGGCGGGTTCGCGATCACCGCGGTGAAGCTGATCCTCAAGGCGAAAATCCCTGGGGCGACGCAGGCGCAGTTTGAAGAGCTGAGCAACAAGGCCAAGGAAGGGTGCCCGGTCTCGAAAGTGCTGAATGCGAAGATTACGCTTGAGGCTTCGCTGGTCAGTTGATTCGACTCTGACTGGTCTGTCGCTATCGCGAGCAGGCTCACTCCTACAGTTGATCTCCAGCGAACACAATTATTGTGGGCGTCGAAGATCCCCTGTAGGAGTGAGCCTGCTCGCGATAGCCATCTGCAGATCACCCAAGGTTTGAAACCTTCAGCACAAGTTGTGAGCGAAGTCAGAACCCTCGCTGTAAAAGTATGGTCGAATAAATGACAGCAGCTTCAGCGCACGCCCGTGCGCGCTGCCTCAGGGAGCTTCACTCATGAAACGTATTGGCTTGGCGATTCTCTGCAGTGCACTGGCCACTTCTGTCATTGCGGCACCCAAAGACTGTGAAGAACTGAAAAAAGAAATCGAAGTAAAGATTCAGGCCAAAGCCGTGCCCTCCTACACGCTGGAAATCGTCAGCAAGAAAGAGGCTGCAAAACACGATATCGCCATGGTTGTCGGCACTTGCGATTATGGCCGCAAGAAAATCATCTATCAGAAGAACGACAGCTGAGTCACCTCAGATAATGCAGTTGTAGTCGTAATCCTCGGCGACGATTTCACGCTTGGCGTTATACAGCCGGGCGCTCGGTGTGAACCCCAGCGAACGCCCTTCCAGCACATAACGCTGCCCGGCCTCGAAATGGTCGTAGCGGATGTACAGGTAGCACAGCCGCTCTACGGGGCCAGTCATCAGGGCGCCACCACCGCCAAACACTTCGAAATCAAACCGCACGCGCAATTCGTGGCTGCCCGGGGTGACCTGAAAGTAGCGCCCGTCATTCAGTCGCTGTTTGTCGAGGCGCTCGGCCATCAGCACTTTACCGCCGGGTGTCGGCGTCGAAAAATCGACCCAGGCCATCTGCGGATCGACCGGGGGCAATGGCGTCTGACAACCGGCCACAAGAGTAGCAACGAGCAACAACAGCAACTGGCGCATGACGAATATCCACTGATCTGAATACTCAGCATAGCGCCGTTCAGGTGCGCTGACAGCCTGCCGGCGTGCCCTGGCCTACCACTTTGCGCTGCTCGTCATAGAGCTTGGCCCAAGGCCGGAAACCAATACTGCCGGCCTGCAACTGATAACGCTGGCCGGCGTTGAAGTCCTTGAATTTCACGCTCAACTGGCAATCGCGCCACAGCGGCTCAGCGTCAGGACCGATGTTGGTCGCCTCGACCGGGAATTGATAACGCACCTTCAACTCATGGCTGCCGGGCTGTACTTCGAAGTAGCGTTTGTCGGCAGTCGCTTGGGTATCGACCTGCAGCGCTTGCAGCGCCGTGTCCTGCTGCCGGGCATCAAGATCGATCCAGGCTTGCGAAGGGTCAGGATCGGGCATTCCGAATCCGGCACAACCGGCCAGCGTCAGCAGGCCTCCTGACAGCATCAACATGCGCATAGCGGTGCTCCTTAAGGCGGGATAGTCTTGCGGGCAGACTCTCCGGGGGATTTCTTATTTTGAGCAGGCCGTTTCCAAGCCTTGGGTTACTTGATCGCGTTTTTCGGATTTTGTTTCCGGGTGTGATGTTTTTGTTGCTCAACGGTTGCGCCAGCGTCAGCTATTACACGCAGTTGGCCAGCGGCCAACTGCAATTGCTGCGGGCGCGCGAGCCTGTGGAAAAGGTGATCAACGATCCGAGCCGCGACGCCACTCTGCGCACCCACTTGGCGCAGTCGCAAAAGGCCCGTACCTTTGCCAGCGAGCATCTGCATTTGCCGGATAACCAGAGCTATCGCCTGTACGCCGACATCCATCGCCCGTACGTGGTGTGGAATGTGTTCGCCACTCAAGAGTTCTCCCTGACACCGCAGAACCATTGCTTCCCGATTGCCGGCTGCGTGGCCTATCGCGGTTATTACAGCCAGAGCGCGGCGCGCGGTGAAGCGGCGATCCAGCGATTGCAGGGCATGGACGTATCGATTGGCGGCGTCGAGGCCTATTCGACGCTCGGCTGGTTCAATGACCCGATTCTTAATTCGATGATGGGCTGGGGCGACGAGCGCCTGGCCACGCTGATCTTTCATGAGCTGGCGCATCAGCGCTTTTATGTGAAAGACGACACCGAATTCAACGAATCCTTCGCCACGTTTGTCGAGCAGGAAGGCACGCGGCAGTGGCGAGCATTTCGCGGGTTGCCGGTGGATACCGATTCGCGGCTCAAACAACGCGATCAGTTTATTGAGTTGGTGCTCGAAACCCGCTCACGGCTGGAGAAGTTGTATGCGCAGCCATTACCGGCGGAGCAGATGCGCGAACGCAAAGCGGCAGAGTTCGAACGGTTTCGCCGGGATTATCGGCTGATGAAAGACAGCCAGTGGGCCGGGGACAAGCGTTATGACGCTTGGGTGAATGCGCCGTTGAACAATGCGCGGTTGTTGCCGTTTGGGCTGTATGACCAGTGGGTGCCGGCGTTTTCGGCGGTGTTCAGTCAGGTCGGGGGAGATTGGCTGAGATTTTATGCTGAGGTAGAGCGGTTGGGTGGGTTACCGGTGACTGAGCGTAAAGCGGCACTGAAAGCATTGGCAGATGATGAGATATCAGTGGCTGATCTGGCCTCATCGCTGGCAAGCCAGCTCCCACAGGGACAGCGGTGAGCCTGAGCACATCGCTCACCTGTGGGAGCTGGCTTGCCAGCGAAGGCGTACTGATCAGCGCTGCAGAAACGCCTGATGCAACTCGTCCAGCGTTTCAAAGTGATAAGCCGGCGCCTCGGCACTCAACTCTTCAAAACTGCCAAACCCATACCCCACTGCCGCCGCATCCAGCCCATTGCTGCGCGCCCCGATCAGATCATGTTTACGGTCACCGATCATCAACGTATTCGCCGGGTCCAGCCCTTCTTCCTTGATCAGATGCGCAATCAACTCAACCTTGTTGGTCCGTGTGCCATCCAGCTCACTGCCGTAAATCACCTTGAAGTGCCGGGCAAAATCAAAATGCCGGGCAATCTCGCGGGCAAATTCCCACGGCTTCGAGGTGGCGATATACAGCTGCCGGCCTTGGCCACTGAGGGTTTCCAGCAACGGCGTGACGCCATCGAACACACGGTTCTCGTACAGGCCCGTCACTTTGAAGCGCTCGCGATAGAAATTCACCGCCTGCCATGCCTTGGCCTCATCGAATCCGTAAAACTGCATGAACGCCTGCAATAACGGCGGGCCGATGAAGTGTTCCAGCTTGGTCAAGTCCGGCTCATCGATGCCGAGCTTGGCGAGGGCGAACTGGATGGAACGGGTGATGCCCTCACGCGGGTCGGTCAGGGTGCCATCGAGGTCGAACAGTACGGTCTGGTAATGCATGAGAAATCCTGAGCAGTTGTAAGGCAATTCAGAGCTGGTCGTAACCTTCGGCAAGATGCAGGTCCTTGAGCTTCACGTAGTTCGCCGCGCTGTAAGTGAAGAAGGCTTTTTCCTTGTCGGTGAGTTCTCGCACCTGTTTCACCGGGCTACCCACATAGAGGAAGCCGCTTTGCAGACGCTTGCCCGGTGGCACCAGGCTGCCAGCGCCAATGATCACATCGTCCTCGACCACCGCGCCGTCCATGACAATGCTGCCCATGCCGATCAACACGCGGCTGCCAACACTGCAGCCATGCAGCATGACTTTGTGGGCGATGGTGACGTCATCGCCGATCAGCAGCGGGAAGCCGTCGGGATTGAACGGGCCGGCGTGGGTGATGTGCAGCACGCAACCGTCCTGGACGCTGGTGCGCGCACCTATACGAATGCGGTGCATGTCGCCACGGATCACGGTCAGCGGCCAGACAGAGCTGTCTTCACCGATTTCGACGTCGCCGATGACCACCGCCGAGCCGTCGACAAACGCGCCTTTGCAAAGGCTTGGGGTGTGATTCTGGTACTTGCGAACGGACACGATAATTTCTCTCTCTGTCGCCGATAGCTGCGGTGAATGTCGATTGTAATTAAGATGGGGCAATGTTTCCCCAGCCAAGGTGCCAACCGTGAGCGTGAACAACCCTCTGCTGCAGTCCTACGACCTGCCACCGTTCTCCACGATCCGTGCCGAACACGTCCTGCCCGCCATCGAAACGATCCTGGCCGACAACCGCGCCGCCATTGCCGAAATCCTCAAGACTCAGGTTCAGCACCCGACTTGGTCCGGCCTGGTACTGGCGATGGACGAACTTAATGATCGC
The DNA here is from genome assembly GCF_900187485.1 of Pseudomonas sp. Irchel s3a12. Taxonomy (NCBI): domain Bacteria; kingdom Pseudomonadati; phylum Pseudomonadota; class Gammaproteobacteria; order Pseudomonadales; family Pseudomonadaceae; genus Pseudomonas; species Pseudomonas sp. Irchel s3a12. The sequence goes on along the minus strand of NZ_FYDN01000003.1, from coordinate 375,022 downwards.
CTCGGTGCTGCCTGGAGCCCGGTCAGCCACCTCAACGCCGTGTGCAACAGCGCCGAACTGCGCGAAGCCTACGAGTCGTGCCTGCCAGCCCTGAGCGCCTACTCCACCGAGATGGGCCAGAACCGCGAGCTGTTCCAGGCTTATGAAGCGCTGGCCAACAGTCCGGAAGCCGCCGGTTTCGACGTGGCGCAAAAGACTATTCTGGAACACGCCCTACGTGATTTCCGTCTGTCGGGTATCGACCTTCCGGAAGCCGAGCAGAAACGCTACGCCGAAGTGCAGAGCAAACTGTCCGAGCTGGGCAGCCGTTTCTCCAATCAACTGCTCGACGCCACTCAGGCGTGGACCAAGCACGTCACCGACGAAGCCGCCCTCGCCGGCCTGACCGATTCGGCCAAGGCGCAAATGGCTGCTGCCGCACAAGCCAAAGGCCTCGACGGCTGGCTGATCACCCTGGAATTCCCGAGCTACTACGCGGTGATGACCTACGCGCAAGACCGCGCCCTGCGTGAAGAAGTCTACGCCGCCTACTGCACCCGCGCCTCGGATCAAGGCCCGAACGCCGGTCAGCACGACAACGGCCCGGTGATGGAAGAGATCCTCGACCTGCGCCAGGAGCTAGCCAAACTCTTGGGCTTCGCCAGTTTCTCCGAGCTGAGCCTGGCCACCAAAATGGCTGAATCCAGCGATCAGGTGCTGAGCTTCCTGCGCGATCTGGCCAAGCGCAGCAAGCCGTTCGCTGCGCAGGATCTGCAACAGCTGCGCGCCTACGCCGCCGAACAGGGCTGCACCGACCTGCAAAGCTGGGACAGCGGCTTCTACGGTGAAAAGCTGCGTGAACAACGTTACAGCGTTGCTCAGGAAACGCTGCGCGCCTACTTCCCGATCGACAAAGTGCTAAGCGGCCTGTTCGCCATCGTTCAGCGTCTATACGGCATCGAAATCGCTGAACAGAAAGGTTTCGACACCTGGCATCCGGACGTGCGCCTGTTCGAAATCAAGGAAAACGGCCAGCACGTCGGCCGCTTCTTCTTCGACCTCTATGCCCGCGCCAACAAGCGTGGCGGTGCGTGGATGGACGGCGCCCGCGACCGTCGCCGCACGGTTGATGGCGTACTGCAAAGCCCGGTGGCCAACTTGGTGTGCAACTTCACCCCGGCCGACAGCGGCAAGCCTGCGCTGCTGACCCACGATGAAGTGACCACGCTGTTCCACGAATTCGGCCATGGCCTGCATCACCTGCTGACCCGCGTGGATCACGCTGGTGTTTCCGGGATCAACGGCGTGGCGTGGGATGCGGTCGAGCTGCCGAGCCAATTCATGGAAAACTGGTGCTGGGAACCGGAAGGCCTCGCACTGATTTCCGGTCACTACGAAAGCGGCGAGCCGCTGCCCCAGGACCTGCTGGAAAAAATGCTCGCGGCGAAGAATTTCCAGTCGGGCCTGATGATGGTCCGCCAACTCGAGTTCTCGCTGTTCGACTTCGAACTGCATGCCACCCACGGCGACGGCCGTAGCGTGCTGCAAGTGCTCGAAGGCGTGCGTGACGAGGTATCGGTGATGCGTCCGCCGGCCTACAACCGCTTCCCGAACAGCTTCGCGCACATCTTCGCCGGTGGCTACGCGGCGGGTTATTACAGCTACAAGTGGGCTGAAGTACTGTCGGCGGATGCCTTCTCCAAGTTTGAAGAGGACGGCGTGCTCAACGCTGAAACCGGCCGGGCTTTCCGCGAAGCGATTCTGGCGCGCGGCGGTTCGCAGGCACCGATGGTGCTGTTCGTCGACTTCCGTGGCCGTGAGCCATCGATTGACGCACTCTTGCGCCACAGCGGCCTGAGTGAGGACGCGGCAGCATGAGTGAGGCACCTGTGATTACCAAGAAACGCTTTATCGCCGGGGCGGTCTGCCCGGCGTGCAGCGAGCCGGACAAGTTGATGATGTGGAACGAAGACAGCGTGCCGCACCGTGAGTGTGTGGCCTGCGGTTACTCGGACACGCTCAACGAGCAAGGGCTGTCGGTACCGAAAGAGCTGGGCACGCGGGTCAACACCAGCGCGCTGAACAAACCTGCGCCGGACAAGACCGTGCAGGCGGTGCAGTTTTTTCCCAACCCGAAACTGAAAAAGAAACCTGACCAGCCCAATTGAGCTGTGGCTACTTCGCACCGAATCAACGGTGCGAGGTGGTATCTATGTAATGCCTTGCCCTTGCGCTTTCTCCGTAGGCTGATTTTTTCAGCCTACGGTCAAGGAAGACGCGATGCCCCCTACCAATCCCCTGCTACAACGCTGGCAACTGCCGGCCTGGTCCGACGTAAAGGCCGAGCACCTGGCACCCGCCATCAATGCCATCGTGGCCGATAACCAGCGGATCATCGCCGAAGTGATCGCCACCCAGACCGACCACCCCAACTGGGATGATCTGGTGATAGCCGTCGCCGAAGCCGACGCACGGCTCGCTGAAACCATGGTTCTCATCGACGTGCTCTCGACGGTCAAAAGTGCTGATGTCGACTGGGTAGAGCAGAGCGCCCTGTGCAGTATTACTGCGGCACGCTATCGGGTGCAGAAGTCTGCCAACCTGGAGCTCTATCACACCTATCAACGTCTGCAGCAGAGTTCGATCGCCGACAGCTTCGATGACTTTCGCAAAGCGTCGTTAGCCAAGACCCTGCGCTCTTTTCGTCTGTCGGGCATCGAATTGCCCGCCGAACAGCGCCAGCGGTTAACCTCGATAAACCTCGACATCGAGCTTCAGGAGCAATTGTTCCAAATCAATCTGGAGCGCAGCAATGCCGCCTGGAGCAAGCAGATTGACCAATCGGCGACGCTCGACGGCCTGTCAGCCGCGTTCAAGGATCGGCTGGCGCTCAATGCGCGTCGAACGGGAAAAAGCGGCTGGTTGCTGACGCTGGATCGCAACACTTACGAATACATCATGAAAAATGCGCGAGACCGGAGTTTGCGCGAAGAGTATTTCCGCGCTTATTGCACCCGGGCCTCGGATCAAGGACCGCATGCTCTTCAGTTCGACAACGGTCCGGTTTTGCAAAAGTTACTCGGGTTACGCCATGAAAAAGCCAGGTTGCTGGGTTTCGAGAGCTTCGCCCAACTGCGGCTTGCAAATCACATGGCCACCTCACCCACTCAGGTCGAACATTTTTTAAAGCAACAGATCGAGCAAAATCGTGCCGCACTGGATCAGGACATGCAGGCGCTGCAAGCATTCGCCGCAACGCAGGGCGTCGCAGAACTGCAGGCCTGGGATTTCGAGTTTTTTGCTGAGCAATTACGCCAGCTACGCTCGGCGAGCACACTGAAAGGACTTCGCGAGTATTTCCCGCTAGATGAAACGCTACGCCGGTTCTGCCAGTTCAATGAATACCTGTTCGGTATCAAATTGGCCGAGCAACAAGACCTAAGCAATTGGCACGAGGAGGTGCGGCTGTTTGAAGTCAGCGAATACGATCAGGTGATGGGGTACATCTACTTTGATCCGTTTCATCGTGAGGACGGCCCCGACTTTGCCTTGACCAATACCGTGCGCAACCGACGAATCAATGCCGAGGGCCGGCCGGCCCTGCCGATTGCCATCCTTCACTGCAACTTCCCGCCCGCGACCAGCGAGTATCCCTGCCTGCTTTCACACAAGAACCTGCGCGTGCTATTCCACGAGTTCGGGCATTGCCTGCAACAGGTGCTGACCCGCTCGCCCCACCACAACCTGTCGGGGATCTCGCAACTGGCGCGCGATACAGGTGAGTTCGCCGGGCAACTGTTCGAGCAATTGAGCCTTTCAGAGGAACTGCTTCAGTGGCTGTCAGCACATTACAAAACCCGCGCGCCGCTAAGCCGCACACGGCTAACGTCAGCACTGGCCGCGATCGCGACGCACACCAGTCGCGATACCGCCACGCTGCTGCTTGAGTCTTTACTCGATCTTGAATTGCACCGTAGCGAGGAAAATGGCCGAAACGCGCAATCGTGCTTCGAAGCGGTGCTGCAAAAAATTCCGCAGCTGCAATTACCCGCCTATTGCCGCTTTGCCAACAGTTTCGATTATCTGGTGACCGGTTACGAAGCCTCGGTCTACGCCTACAAGTGGTCAGGCGTATTGGCCAGCAAAGCGTTCAAGCGCTTTGGGCGTGATGGGATATTCAATACGCAAACCGGCCGGGAACTGCGTGAAGCGTTCTTCTCCGGTGATTCGACTTCGCTGCTCAGCGCGCTGGAGACCTTTATGGGTCAGCCGGTGGCTGCTGATCTGGCAGCGCAACCGGACTGACGCGCCGATCACTCAATGTGGGCGGACTTGAACCAGCTTTTCATTGAACAGGTGGCGAAAGCACTGGTACTGCAATCGCCATTGACCAACGCCGTGCGCAATTTTTCGACATCCACCTGCGTCATGTAACGCACACCATCCTTGAAATGAATACTGTCGCCAAAACCGCCTTGGGTCATCTCGCTCAAGGCATCCTCTTTGCTCCACCCCTGAATCACCACTCGATACATCGCCGCCATCAGTCCGGTGCGGTCGGAACCGTGCTTGCAATGCATCAGCACCGGGCCATTGGCTTCGGCAGCCTGAATAGCCCGCAGGGTCTTGAGTACATCGGCGTCGTCAACGTGATTGGTGCGATAGGGAAGTTGCACCTGATGAATGTCGGGGTCAGACAACCAGTCGTCCGCTTCTGGCAGAAAGTTGATCACCGTGGCGACCTTGAGACTTTTCAGCAGCGGCACCGCGCCGTCATCCGGCAAGGCGCTGCGATAGAGCAATGGCGACAGCTGGAACAGGTTGTATTGCACTTCGACCGGTTGCGCCCACTCAGTCGGACGAACCGTCGATGCCGTCGCCGCCTGGGCCGGTATCCAGGGCAACAGTGCTAAAAAAGCTATACACAAAGCAGGAAAAAAACGCACTCGGAACATGCTGGTTTTACCGTGTCGGGATTCATCGATGAGGGGGAAACGCAGCTTCGGCGTTGCGCGGTCAAAGCCCTGTGAGGCGCCTGTCAAAGAAACGTGAATCCGCATGCTTTCCAGCACTGCCGTAAAGAAAACCGGTGTTTTTTCCGCTGAATCGGTTTATCCGGAAGCTTAGCCTGCTACCATTTGTCACATCATGTTGCAGACGCATCCCCTTTTTCCGGGTCAGACCGGATCCGTCGCGACGAAAAATCCTCAAGCCGCTCGCAGAAGCGGCTGTCCTCTAATGCCTGATGAGGTGCACCCCAATGTCTGATGAAGATCGAGACAACCCGCGGCGTGAGTTTTTGCGCAAATCCCTGACCCTGATCCCGGTTGTCACCCTGGCCGGCACCGGTCTGGGCAGCAGCGTCCTGCAAGCAGCGCCTGAAGCGGCGCCGGCTGCGCCCGCGCCGCAACCGGTTCACGCTGATGCCAGCGTCTACCAACCGAGTTATTTCACCGCCGAAGAGTGGGCGTTCATCAATGCCGCCGTTGCTCAACTGATCCCCAACGATACTCAAGGACCGGGCGCGCTCGAAGCCGGTGTGCCGGAATACATCGACCGCCAGATGAACACGCCGTACGCCGCCGGTGCGCTTTGGTACATGCAAGGCCCGTTCAATGCCGACGCCGCTCCGGAAATGGGTTGGCAGAGCAAACTGGTGCCCAAAGAGATCTATCGACTCGGCATCGCCGCCACGGATCAGTGGGCAAAATCCCTCAACGGTAAAGTATTTGCTGAGCAAGACAGCGCTACCCGAGACGATTTGCTCAAGCAACTCGAAGCTGGCAAGCCGCAATTCGATGCGGTTCCGGCAAAGATTTTCTTCAATCTGCTGCTGCAAAACACCAAGGAAGGGTTCTTCTGCGACCCGATCCACGGTGGCAACAAAGGCATGGTCGGCTGGACCATGATCGGCTTCCCCGGCGCCCGCGCCGATTTCATGGATTGGGTGGAACGTAACGAGCAATACCCCTTCCCGGCAGTTTCGATTCGCGGCGAGAGGGCGTAAGCATGGCAACGGTAATGAAGAAGGTTGACGCAGTGATCGTGGGTTTCGGCTGGACCGGCGCGATCATGGCCAAGGAACTGACCGAAGCGGGTCTCAACGTGCTGGCGCTGGAGCGCGGGCCGATGCAGGACACCTACCCGGAGGGCAACTATCCGCAGGTGATCGACGAACTCACCTACAGCGTGCGCAAAAAACTCTTTCAGGACATCTCCAAAGAGACCGTCACCATTCGTCATAGCGTCAACGACATCGCCCTGCCGAACCGCCAGTTGGGCGCGTTCCTGCCAGGCAATGGTGTTGGCGGCGCCGGACTGCACTGGTCGGGCGTGCACTTCCGGGTCGATCCGATCGAGTTGCGCATGCGCAGCCACTACGAAGAGCGCTACGGCAAAAGCTTTATCCCCAAGGACATGACCATCCAGGACTTCGGCGTCAGCTATGAAGAGCTGGAGCCGTTCTTCGATTTCGCCGAAAAAGTCTTCGGCACCTCGGGCCAGGCCTGGACGGTGAAAGGCCAATTGGTCGGTCAGGGCAAGGGCGGCAACCCGTACGCGCCGGATCGCTCCAATCCGTTCCCGCTGGAAGCGCAGAAAAACACAGTCTCCGCACAGCTGTTCGGCAAAGCAGCGACTGAAGTCGGTTACAAGCCCTACAACTTGCCTTCGGCAAACACCTCGGGGCCTTACACCAACCCTTACGGCGCACAGATGGGCCCGTGCAACTTCTGCGGTTTCTGTAGCGGTTACGTGTGCTACATGTACTCCAAGGCGTCGCCGAACGTGAACATTCTGCCGGCGCTCAAGCCGCTGCCGAATTTCGAGCTGCGGCCTAACTCGCATGTGTTGCGGGTCAATCTCGACAGCAGCAAATCCAAAGCCACCGGCGTGACCTACATCGACGGTCAGGGTCGCGAGATCGAGCAACCGGCGGATCTGGTGATTCTCGGCGCGTTCCAGTTGCACAACGTGCGTCTGATGCTGCTGTCCGGCATCGGCAAGCCATACGACCCGATCAGCGGCGAAGGCGTGGTCGGGCGTAACTTTGCCTACCAGAACATGGCGACCATCAAGGCGTTCTTTGACAAGGACACCCACACCAACAACTTCATTGGCGCCGGCGGTAACGGCGTGGCGCTGGATGACTTCAACGCCGATAACTTCGACCACGGCCCGCACGGCTTCGTCGGCGGCTCGCCGATGTGGGTCAACCAGGCCGGCAGCCGGCCGATTGCCGGCACTTCGAACCCGCCGGGCACACCTGCGTGGGGCAGTGCCTGGAAACGCGCGACCGCCGATTACTACACCCACCAGGTGTCGATGGACGCCCACGGCGCGCATCAGTCCTACCGTGGCAACTACCTCGATCTCGATCCGGTGTACCGCGATGCCTACGGTCTGCCGCTGCTGCGGATGACCTTCGACTGGCAGGAAAACGACATCAAGATGAACCGCTTCATGGTCGAGAAAATGGGCAAGGTCGCCGAAGCGATGGGCCCGAAAGCCATTGCGGTGATCGGCAAGAAAGTCGGCGACCACTTCAACACCGCGTCTTACCAGACCACGCACCTCAACGGTGGCGCGATCATGGGTACCGATCCGAAGAAGAGCGCGTTGAACCGCTACCTGCAGAGCTGGGACGTGCACAACGTCTTCGTTCCGGGCGCCTCGGCGTTCCCGCAGGGCCTGGGTTACAACCCGACCGGGCTGGTTGCCGCACTGACCTACTGGTCGGCGAAGGCGATCCGCGAGCAGTACCTGAAAAACCCCGGCCCGCTGGTTCAGGCTTAAGGAGCGATGACCATGAAAAATCTCGTTATCGCGACTCTGGCGCTGCTCGGCAGCGCCGCAATCCATGCGGCTGAAGTTGATCAAAGTTTGATCAAACAGGGCGAATACCTCGCCCGCGCCGGTGACTGCGTAGCCTGCCACACCGCCAAGGGCGGCAAACCGTTCGCCGGTGGCCTGCCAATGGAAACGCCGATCGGCACGATCTACTCGACCAACATCACCCCGGATAAAACCGGCGTCGGTGAATACAGCTTCGAAGACTTCGATCAGGCCGTACGCCATGGCGTCGCCAAAAACGGCAGTACGTTGTACCCGGCGATGCCGTATCCGTCCTACGCGCGTGTCAGCGAAACCGACATGCAAGCGCTGTACGCGTATTTCATGCACGGCGTAGAACCGGTGGCACAGGAAAACAAGGGCAGTGATATTCCATGGCCGTTGAGCATGCGCTGGCCGCTGATGGGCTGGCGCTGGATGTTTGCGCCGAAGGTCGAGGACTACAAGCCAGTCGGTGACGACGCCGTCATCAGTCGTGGCGCGTATCTGGTCGAAGGCCTCGGCCACTGCGGTGCCTGCCATACACCACGCGCGCTGACCATGCAGGAAAAATCCCTGAGTGCGGCTGACGGTACAACCTTCCTCGCCGGCAGTGCGCCGCTGGAAGGCTGGATCGCCAAAAGCCTGCGCGGCGATCACAAGGATGGCCTCGGCGGCTGGAGCGAAGAGCAACTGGTGCAGTTTCTCAAGACCGGGCGCAGCGATCGCAGCGCGGTGTTCGGCGGCATGAGCGACGTGGTCACCCACAGCATGCAATACATGACCGATGCCGACCTGACCGCGATTGCCCGCTACCTCAAATCACTGCCGGCCACTGATCCGAACGATCAACCGCATCAGTACGATGAGAAAGCCGCCAAAGCACTGTGGAACGGTGACGACAGTCAGCGTGGTGCTGCGGTGTACATCGACAACTGCGCGGCGTGCCACCGCACCGATGGTCACGGCTACACCCGGGTGTTCCCGGCGCTGGCGGGCAATCCGGTGCTGCAATCGGAAGACCCGACTTCGTTGATTCACATTGTGCTCAAGGGCGGTACGTTGCCGGCGACGCACACGGCACCGTCGACGTTCACCATGCCGGGCTTTGCCTGGCGCCTGTCGGACCAGGAAGTGGCGGATGTGGTGAGTTTCATTCGTGGCAGTTGGGGCAACAAAGGCGCGCCAGTTGACGCTGAAGATGTAGCCAATCTACGCAAGAACGATATGCAAACGACTTCCGGGGATGATTTGGGGCAAGTCACTACGCATAACTGACGGATGTGATTGATACGCCGTTGGCACGGTTCGACTTTTCGTGCGGTGTCAGCGGCCGATCAACGCTTGGGCTGAAAGCCTTTAAACTGCGCAAATGCATCGGCCAGCTGCAGATAAAGCTTCTCGTCGTATTTGTCGATGTCGCCATCGCCGTCAGTATCGACGGCGTCTTCGCAGATCACGTCATAACGACCATTGGCCTGCGACGACGAAGCAAAAAGCGAATAGTCGTAATCCATCATTTCGGTCGCGTCCTCGCTGTAGTGATAAAAAGCGATTTCCGGACTTGCATCCCGATCCATATCCGCGATTTCCAGCAGTATTCTGATAGCCATGGATGAAACCCTGCAGATTGATTGCGTGCTTGAGATTAGGTTTGGCGAGAATTCCGGTCTACTGTCAAAGCTGACAGGGTGTATGCCCAGCCAGTCCTTTACCGGCCACCTGCCATTTACCGTCTCTTCTTCTAAAACAATAAAGCCCTGCATGAGTCGTCATGCAGGGCTTTATTTTTATTTGCTGTGAGATTCTTACATTTTCAATTACGGATTAACGATACTTACATAAGCCTTGGCCAGTGCAATCAACTTCGCTTTGTCGTCGTTATCAATATCGCCATCACCGTCCACATCTTTCTTGTTGGTGCGAACAGTGAACGTTTTGCCACGGTCGCTGGACACCGCCACTACGTAGATCGAGTCGACCAGCGCCTCGGTAGGCAGTTCCTGTTCGGCGTTCCAGCCCAGTTCCTTTCGTGCCAGTTGCATCGAAACAATGGTGTTGGGTTCCGATGCATTGGGTTGCATCATTTGCACAAAGACACCGCGTTGATTGAGGTAAGACATGAATTAAATCCTTTTAATTTAGTTATCGGACAAGTGCCACTCGGAGTAGCCAAGGCTATCTTTGATAACTTGTCGCGACAATCAAACATATGTATCTCGGGTTGTACTTCGGCTCTGCACCTATATATAAATTTTGGAACTCAACAAGTATCCCATCGCTGAACGGTACTGGATCACAGCGGGCTTGCTCATGTACTGTATGCATATACAGATCTGGAGCCTGCCCAATGATCAACCCTCTCCCCCAGCGCGGTCGCGGCACCGCCAGCAACCCGCACAACCGCTTCGCGCCGAACCGTTCGGTGGCCGAGGATGACGGCTGGTATCAGGAGGTGCCGCTGACCCAAGGCACCGAGGTGATGATCGAAACCGCGAAAACCATCATTACCCGCAATACCTCTCCGGATCTGCCCTTCGACCGCTCGATCAATCCCTACCGTGGCTGCGAGCATGGCTGCATCTATTGCTACGCACGGCCCAGCCACGCTTATTGGGACATGTCGCCAGGGCTGGACTTCGAAACCAGGCTGATCGCCAAGACCAACGCCGCCCAAGTGCTGGAGGAACAGCTCGGGAAAAAAGGCTATCAATGTGCGCCGATCAACCTGGGCTCCAACACCGATCCGTATCAGCCGATCGAGCGCGAACACAAAATCACCCGGCAGACCCTCGAAGTGCTTCTGCGCTATCGACATCCCGTGACCATCGTCACCAAAGGCTCGCTGATTCTGCGCGATCTCGACCTGCTGACCGAGTTGGCCGAGCAACGCCTGGTCGCGGTGATGATCAGCCTGACCACGCTCGATGACGAGCTCAAACGCATCCTCGAACCGCGCGCTGCTGCACCCAAAGCGCGATTGCGCGCCATTCGGGTCATGCGCGAAGCAGGCATACCGGTCGGCGTGCTGTGTTCACCGATGATTCCGATGATCAACGACAGCGAGATCGAAAACCTGCTTAACGAAGCCCACGCGGCCGGAGCACAAAGCGCTGCCTATATGATGCTGCGTCTGCCGCTGGAAGTGGCGCCGCTGTTCGAAGAATGGCTTCAGGCGCACTATCCGCAACGCGCCGCGCATGTGCTGAGCCTGATCCGCCAGAGCCGTGGCGGCGAGCTCTACGACAGTCGTTTCGGCGCACGCATGCGCGGCGAAGGGGTGTTCGCCGACCTGCTCGCGCAACGATTTGCCAAAGCCATCAAGCGTCTGGGCATCAATCACCGCGAAAGCTACAACCTCGATTGCACTGCCTTCTGTCCGCCGGGTCGCCAGATGTCGTTGATTTAGCGACAATTGGCCTATGGTTGAGGGGTTGGAATCCTTCCGCCGAAATCACTCAGTCACGTTTTTTGTGACCTGGAACACACGTGCTAGAGCGTTTGATTCAGTTTGAGTTAAGTTTCGGCGGCTACCTTGTTCATCGAGTGACTGACGGGTCGGGATGACCCGGATGTTTTAAACAGCCACTGGCTTCATACCGGAATACATGGGAACGACTCCCCTAATCCGCCAAAGAGGATGAATCATGAGTGACAAGGATAAACAGCCGTTGGCTGCGTCGGCGCAAACCCCTGAAGCGGAATCCGCCGATGCAGCGCTGCGACAGATCGTAGACGGCTTTTTGCATTTTCATCATGAGGTCTTTCCCCAGCAGGAAGAACTCTTCAAGAAACTCGCCACGGCCCAAGCGCCAAAGGCGATGTTCATCACCTGCGCCGACTCGCGCATCGTCCCTGAGCTGATCACCCAGAGCTCGCCGGGCGATCTGTTCGTGACCCGTAACGTCGGCAACGTTGTCCCGCCTTACGGCCAGATGAACGGCGGCGTATCCACCGCTATCGAATACGCGGTACTGGCGCTTGGCGTGCAGCACATCATCATCTGCGGCCACTCCGATTGCGGCGCCATGCGTGCGGTGCTCAATCCGGACAGCCTGGAAAAGATGCCGACAGTCAAAGCCTGGCTGCGCCACGCTGAAGTCGCGAAAACCATGGTGCACGACAACTGTCACTGCGCCGACGAAAAAGAAAGCATGCCGATCCTCACCGAGGAAAACGTCATCGCCCAATTGCAGCACTTGCGTACCCATCCTTCGGTAGCCTCGCGCATGGCGAACGGTCATCTGTTCATCCATGGCTGGGTCTACAACATCGAAACCAGCGAAATTAAAGCTTACGACGCGGATCAGGGACGTTTCCTGCCGCTCGATGGTAGCCATCCGATTCCGGTGGCGACGCCCAAAGCGCGCTTCTAAATCTTCCTAAACATCTGTGTGGTTTGACGCCGGCCGCTGTTTCAGCGGTTCGGCGAAGCCATGCCTGAAGAAAACTTCGGGAGAATCGCCATGCGTGCGGCTCAATTGAAAGCGGTGTTGCCACGGGAGTTGCTCGCTTCAGTGGTTGTGTTTCTGGTCGCGTTGCCGCTGTGCATGGGTATCGCGATTGCGTCAGGATTGCCACCGGCCAAAGGTCTGATCACCGGGATCATCGGCGGTCTGGTGGTTGGCTGGCTGGCGGGTTCGCCTTTGCAGGTCAGCGGGCCGGCGGCGGGTCTGGCGGTGTTGGTGTTTGAACTGGTGCGCCAGCACGGCATTGAAATGCTAGGGCCGATTCTGCTGCTCGCCGGTTTCCTGCAACTGGTGGCCGGGCGCTTGAAACTCGGTTGCTGGTTTCGGGTTACGGCGCCAGCGGTGGTTTACGGGATGCTGGCGGGGATTGGCGTATTGATCGTGCTGTCGCAGGTGCATGTGATGCTCGATGCCTCACCAAAACCGTCTGGACTGGACAACCTCACGGCATTCCCGGCAGCCGTGGCGCAAGCCTTGCCGTCGTTCGGCTGGCAGGCCGGACTCCTCGGGCTGTCGACGATTGCGGTGATGTGGCTATGGGAAAAATTTCGCCCGCATTCGCTACGTTTCGTGCCCGGTGCATTGCTCGGCGTGGGTCTGGCGACAGCTGCCAGTCTGCTGCTGGCGTTGCAGGTCAAACGTGTTGAAGTACCGGCGAATCTGGCCGAAGCCATTGATTGGCTGAAACCGGCGGACCTGCTCAGCCTGGCCGATCCTACGCTGCTGATCGCCGCGTTCGCCGTGGCGTTTATCGCCAGCGCCGAAACCCTGTTGTCCGCCGCTGCGGTGGATCGTATGCACAGCGGCGTGCGTTCGGACTTCGACCGTGAGCTGTCGGCGCAAGGTGTCGGCAACATGCTCTGCGGTCTGCTCGGGGCACTGCCGATGACCGGGGTGATCGTGCGCAGTTCGGCCAACGTACAGGCTGGTGCGACCACGCGTTACTCGACGATCTTCCATGGTCTGTGGCTGCTGGCGTTCGTGCTGTTGCTGTCGAGTGTGCTGCAAAGCATTCCGGTGGCGAGTCTGGCGGGTGTGCTGGTGTACACCGGGTTCAAACTGGTCGATCTCAAAGCGTTTCGAGGTCTGGGTCGTTATGGGCGGATGCCGATGTTCACCTATGCGGCGACGGCGCTGTCGATAATCTTCACTGACCTGCTGACCGGGGTGTTGATCGGTTTCGGTCTGACGATGTTGAAACTGGCGTTCAAGGCTTCGCGATTGAAGATCAGCCTGATCGATCTGCCGCAGGACGGCGAGATGGAGTTGCGTCTGGTCGGCGCGGCGACATTCCTCAAAGTGCCGGCGTTGACGCAAGTACTGGGCAGTATTCCGCAGGGGACGACGGTGCATGTGCCGCTCAATAACCTGAGCTACATCGACCATTCGTGTCTGGAGTTGCTGGAGGAGTGGGGCCGGGCGAATGCGGCGAAGGGCTCGAAGCTGTTGATTGAGTCGCGCGGGTTGAAGCGCAGGCTTGAGGGACGGATTCGCACAACTACCGGAATCGGCGCTGCCGGCTAAATTTGCTGGTTGAACTCAACCCCTGTAGGAGCTGCCGCAGGCTGCGATCTTTTGATGTTGTTTTTAACAATCAAGATCAAAAGATCGCAGCCTGCGGCAGCTCCTACATTGGATCGTGTGAACTCAAGCAGCAGGCTGGTCCAGTTCCAGGCCCACACCCAGGCGTCGGCTCATGCATGGCCAGCGTTTCCACGCGGCGCCGGTGTCCGGGCTGCTGAGTTTGCCGCGGTAGGCTTCTACCGACTCCAAGGCAAAACTCTCGTCGTTGAGCATCTCGTCGATGGCGTGATGCACCGCTTCGTCCAGTTGGTTGGCAAATTCCTCACCGATCAATTGGTGAGCAATCAAGTTAGCGACCGTCATGTCCAAGGGGATCAGTGGCTGGCCGAAATGCTTGATGTACAGGTCGTTGACCTCTTCAACAAAACGGTGCGCCAGATAGGCTTCGTCGAGCAGGCTATCCAGGCCAACGTGCCCGGCCATGATGGCTGGCGGCTGGAGGAAATACTGCTCGGCGATTTTCAGCACCGGTTTGATCTGCGATTCGATTCCCGCTTCCCTGGCAACTTCATTGGCTGCATCCAGCAGGTCTGGCACTTCATCAATGTAGGCGGCGACAAAACGCGTCAGCACACCGTTGGCGTCGGCTTCCGGCAATTGGATCGCCGGGTGTAAATGAGGCAGCTTGCTTTCCAGCTGACGGGTCAGCAGGCCGGTTTCTTTTTCGTGTTGTTGGGCTTTTTGGATCTGCTCGCGCAATGCGGCGGTGTTCATGAAAACTCCAGGAAACAAGGCAATGAAATAGGGAAGACATAACTTAGCTGGCTTACGAAAAATGCTAAGACGCATTTGTCATAATTATTTCATCCTTGATGCACCTGCGTTATATCGGTTTGCCACCACTCGTCTGCATCCTTCTCCATTCGTGCCCTTGAACGCAAGTGCCAGCTGTTTCAGCTGATTTACGTGCGCACATTGCAATTTCCCGTCGCTGTCTATACTCGCCATTGAATGGAGTTAGCTGATGACGCCCGACTGCACCCGCAGCAAGGCCCGGCGATTCAAGTTCGTAGTCTGATGCAGCCGCTCCCTTGCCGCAGGCGAAAGCCGGCGGGATAACAAGAACGATAAGGGGAACCCGCAATGATGCGACATCCACACGTCTGGATGGGCCTCCTGTTGTGGTCGATTTTCAGTCCGGCACACGCTGCCTGGACTGTGAATATGGCGCCTGGAGCGACTGAAATCAGTCACGCAGTATTCGACCTGCACATGACCATTTTCTGGATCTGTGTGGTGATCGGGATCATCGTCTTCGGCGCCATGTTCTGGTCGATGATGGTGCACCGCCGTTCTACCGGGCAGGTCGCCGCAAAATTCCACGAAAGCACTACCGTCGAAATTCTCTGGACCGTCGTACCGTTCCTGATTCTGGTGGCGATGGCCGTACCGGCGACCGCCACCTTGATCAAGATGTACGACACCAGTGAGCCGGATATCGATATCCAGATCACCGGTTATCAGTGGAAGTGGCACTACAAATACCTGGGCCAGGACGTCGAGTTCTTCAGCAACCTGGCCACCCCCGCCGAGCAGATCCACAACAAGGAAACCAAGAGCGAGCATTACTTGCTCGAGGTCGACAAGCCGTTGGTGCTGCCGACCGGCGCCAAAGTGCGCTTCCTCGTGACTTCCGCCGACGTCATTCACTCCTGGTGGGTGCCGGCCTTCGCGGTGAAACGCGATGCGATCCCGGGATTCGTCAACGAGGCGTGGACGCGCATCGACAAGCCCGGCATTTACCGTGGCCAGTGCGCCGAACTGTGCGGCAAGGATCACGGCTTCATGCCGATCGTGGTCGAGGTCAAGGACAAGGCCGACTACGACAAGTGGCTCGCCGAGCGCAAAGCCGAGGCCGCGCAGCTTAAAGAGCTGACCAGCAAGGAATGGACCCTCGACGAACTCAAGGAGCGCGGCGACAAGGTCTACCACACCACCTGCGTTGCCTGTCACCAGGCCGAAGGCCAAGGCCTGCCGCCGATGTTCCCGGCGCTCAAGGGCTCGAAAATTGCCACCGGCCCGATCAAGGATCACTTGAGCATTGTCTTCCACGGCAAACCCGGCACCGCCATGGCGGCGTTCGGCAAGCAGCTGTCGGAAGTCGATATCGCAGCGGTCGTGACCTACGAACGTAACGCCTGGGGCAACAACAAGGGCGACATGGTCACGCCAAAAGAAGTGCTGGAGCTGAAACAGGCGGAAAGCAAATGAGCCGGTCTATCGCGTACCTCGTGAACCGGCCGGGGCAGCGCGCCCCGGCCCGCCCCACCCACTCACGTAAAGGAGACCGGCCATGAGCGCTGTCATCGATGACCACGGTCATGCCGACCACGCCCACGGCCCCGCCAAAGGCCTGATGCGCTGGGTGCTGACCACCAACCACAAGGACATCGGCACGCTGTACCTGTGGTTTGCGTTCTCCATGTTCCTGCTCGGCGGTACGTTCGCGATGGTGATTCGCGCCGAACTGTTCCAGCCAGGGCTGCAGATCGTCGAACCGGCGTTCTTCAACCAGATGACCACCATGCATGGTCTGGTGATGGTCTTCGGTGCGGTGATGCCGGCCTTCGTCGGCCTCGCCAACTGGATGATCCCGTTGATGATCGGCGCGCCGGACATGGCCCTGCCACGGATGAACAACTTCAGCTTCTGGCTGCTGCCGGCGGCGTTCCTGATCCTGGTGTCGACCCTGTTCACCCCGGGTGGCGGGCCGAACTTCGGCTGGACGTTCTATGCGCCGCTGTCGACGACTTATGCACCGGAAAGCGTGACCTTCTTCATCTTCGCCATCCACTTGATGGGGATCAGTTCGATCATGGGCGCGATCAACGTGGTCGCGACCATCCTCAACCTGCGCGCTCCCGGCATGACGCTGATGAAAATGCCGCTGTTCGTCTGGACCTGGCTGATCACCGCGTTCCTGCTGATCGCGGTGATGCCGGTGCTGGCCGGGTGCGTGACGATGATGCTGATGGACATCCACTTCGGAACCAGTTTCTTCAGTGCTGCCGGTGGCGGTGACCCGGTGTTGTTCCAGCATGTGTTCTGGTTCTTCGGGCATCCCGAGGTGTACATCATGATCCTGCCGGCCTTCGGCGCCGTCAGCTCGATCATCCCGACCTTCTCGCGCAAGCCGCTGTTCGGCTACACCTCGATGGTCTACGCGACGGCGAGCATCGCCTTCCTGTCGTTCATCGTCTGGGCGCACCACATGTTCGTGGTCGGCATTCCGTTGGTGGGCGAGCTGTTCTTCATGTACGCCACGCTGCTGATCGCGGTGCCGACCGGGGTGAAGGTGTTCAACTGGGCCAGCACCATGTGGCAAGGCTCGCTGACCTTCGAAACGCCGATGCTGTTCGCGGTGGCGTTCGTGATCCTGTTTTCCATCGGCGGTTTCTCCGGACTGATGCTGGCCATCGCCCCGGCAGACTTCCAGTACCAGGACACCTACTTTGTGGTCGCGCACTTCCACTACGTGCTGGTGCCGGGGGCGATCTTCGGGATCTTCGCCTCGACTTACTACTGGCTGCCGAAATGGACCGGCCACATGTACGACGAAACCCTCGGCAAGCTGCATTTCTGGCTGTCGTTCGTCGGCATGAACCTGACCTTCTTCCCGATGCACTTCGTCGGGCTTGCGGGAATGCCGCGACGGATTCCGGACTACAACCTGCAGTTCGCCGACTTCAACATGGTCTCCTCGATTGGCGCGTTCATGTTCGGCGCGACGCAGATATTCTTCCTGTTCATCGTCATCAAGACCATTCGCGGCGGCCCGCCAGCACCGGCCAAGCCTTGGGATGGTGCGGAAGGTCTGGAGTGGAGCGTGCCGTCACCGGCGCCGTATCACACCTTCACCACACCGCCGGAAGTGAAATGAACACAGATCTCCCTGTGGGAGCGAGCCTGCTCGCGAAGAACGATGACGCGGTTCATCTGATGCACCGAGTTGTCTGCTTCGCGAGCAGGCTCGCTCCCACAAGGGATCTGATGAGAGGCATGAACCATGGCTGATTCGATCTCGATGAAAAAACTCGTCACCCGCCTGCTCGGCGTGGTGGTGGCGATGTTTGTGTTCGGTTTTGCCCTGGTGCCGATCTACGACGTGATGTGCAAAGCCTTCGGCATCAATGGCAAGACCGGTGGGCAGTACGAGGGTGAGCAGGTGGTCGACACTTCCCGCCAGGTCCGTGTGCAGTTTCTGTCGACCAATAACGTCGACATGCCGTGGGATTTCTACCCCAAGCATGACGAACTCACCGCCAATCCCGGCGCGGTCAACGAGATGATCTTTATCGCACGCAATCCCACTGACAAACCGATGAGTGCGCAAGCCGTACCGAGCATCGCGCCGAGCAACGCGGCGGCGTATTTCCACAAGACCGAATGCTTTTGCTTTACCCAGCAGGTGCTGCAGCCCGGTCAGCAGATCGAGATGCCAGTGCGCTTCATTGTTGACCGCGACATGCCCAAGGATGTGAAGCACCTGACGCTGTCCTACACGCTGTTCGATATCACCGCCCGACATCCGCCGGTGGCTGTAAACACTGGCGGTTGAGCGTGCCCGATAAGGAGAACAATAAATGGCAACTCATGAGCATTATTACGTTCCGCCCCAAAGCAAATGGCCGATCATTGCCACCTTCGGCATGGCCATCACCGTTTATGGTCTGGCCGTCTGGTTCAACGATCTGAAGGCGACGCGCCCGGAATCCCACGGCCCGTACATCTTTTTCGTCGGCAGCCTGTTGCTGGCGTACATGCTGTTCGGCTGGTTTGGGGCGGTGATCAAGGAAAGCCGCGCGGGGCTTTACAGCGCGCAGCTGGATCGCTCGTTTCGCTGGGGCATGAGTTGGTTCATCTTCTCCGAGGTGATGTTCTTCGCTGCCTTCTTCGGCGCGCTGTTTTATGTGCGGCACGTTTCCGGACCAGCACTCGGCGGTGAAGGCACCAAAGGCATCGCGCACATGCTCTGGCCGAACTTCCAGTTCACCTGGCCGCTGCTGCACACGCCGGATCCGAAACTGTTCCCGCCGCCCAAGGACGTCATCAGCCCGTGGGGCCTGCCGCTGATCAACACGATCCTGCTGGTCAGCTCCAGTGTGACCATCACCATCGCTCACCATGCCTTGAAGAAGGGCCATCGCGGCGCACTGAAAATCTGGCTGGCGATCACCGTGCTGCTCGGCTGCGCGTTTCTCGGTTTCCAGGCTGAGGAATACATTCACGCCTATCACGAACTGGGCCTGACCCTCGGTTCGGGCATTTATGGCGCGACGTTCTTCATGCTCACCGGTTTCCACGGCGCCCACGTGACCATCGGCACGATCATTCTGTTTGTGATGCTGATGCGCATCATGAAGGGCCACTTCGACAACGAGCACCAGTTCGGTTTCGAAGCGGCGAGCTGGTATTGGCACTTCGTCGACGTGGTGTGGATCGGGCTCTTTATCTTCGTTTACGTGCTCTGAGGACCAGAGCTACCAAGGCGCATGCGACACCAGTTGGCCGCTGTAAAAGCCCCAGGCGATCAAGCCGACGGTGGCGGCGGCCAATGCCACCCGAACACTCAAGGCGATGACCAGGTGATTGGAACTGCTGTCGTCCTTGACCAGGAAAAACAGGCCGCTGAACAGGCTGATCACCGTGGCAATCAGCATCAGGACGATGGCTGTTTTGAGCATGGGAAGAACTCCGGGGGACAGGCGATGCAGTTGAGTATAGCGATCGCAACGACTGACTTTGTGGCGCAGCCATGAAGCGCTTTCGCCCAGGCGTGATACCGACCGTGGTGGTGGCGTTGTTGCTGCCGCTGCTGGTTTCGCTAGGCTTATGGCAATTGAGTCGGGGTGCCGAGAAAACCGCCCTGCTCGCCAGTTACGCGGAACGCCGCGCTGCCGAACCGATGGCCAGCAGCGAACTGCTCAATAGCGCTGATCCGGCTTATCGCCGCGTGCATCTGCACGGCCAGTTCGATGCTGCGCACAGTTTGCTGCTGGATAACCGCCAGCGTAACGGCAAGGTCGGCGTCGAGTTGCTGCAACCCTTTCAGGATCAACGCACCGGATTGTGGCTGCTGGTCAATCGCGGCTGGCTGCCGTGGCCGGATCGCCGCGTGCCGCCACAATTCACTACGCCCAGTGAAGCGTTGAATGTCGATGCCTGGGTCTACGTCGCCCCTGGCGCCACTTTTCAGTTGCACGCCGACCCGGTCAGCAGCACCTGGCCGCAAACCATCACTGCCGTCGAACCCGTCAAGCTGTGGAAAACCCTTGAGCGCGACGGCTTCACCTACGAATTACGCGCCGAACCCGGCCCGGCCAGCTACGAGGCCGATTGGCCGGTGGTCGCCATGGGCCCGGAAAAACACCTCGGTTACGCCGTGCAGTGGTTCGCCATGGCCACCGCCCTGCTCGGCCTCTACGTCTATTTGGGCTTGCACAACGCAAAGGAGAACCACCATGGGAACGGCCATGAATCCACCCAGCATGTCTGAGGCGAAGCCTGCCGCCACCCGTCGTCGCGGGCGCATTCAGTTATTGCTGATTGTGCTTGGCGTGATCGGGCCGATGGTGCTCGCCACCGGCATGTACAAATTGCAGTTCTGGGTGCCAGAAGGTCGCAGCTATCACGGCGAACTGATCGGCAACGGCCAGACCCGCGCCGACCTCGGCGTGCAAGCGGAGGAAGAGCGCTGGCAGATACTGGTCACCGCACCGAAAGACTGCGCGGTGGACTGCCAGCAACTGGTGTATCTGGCGCGGCAGATCCAGATCGGCCTCGGTCGCGATGCCGGCCGCGCAAGCCACGCCCTTGCTGCTGCGCAACCGGTGAGCGCTGATTACGACGCCAAGCTGACCCGCGAATATCCGCAACTGCAACGCTACCCGCTGGACGCCGGTGTGTTCAGCAAGACAACCGGCGACAAAGCCACGCCGCAACTGTGGATCATCGACCCTCACGGCAATCTCGTACTGCGTTACGAGCCGAATGTAAAAGGCAAGGATCTGCTCAACGACCTGCGGCACCTGCTGAAACTGTCGAACATCGGATAAGGGCATCGTCATGGCCAAACCTGGATTTCGCCTCGCGCTGTTTGCCACCCTGCTGGCACTTATTGTGGTGCTGCTCGGCGCCTACACGCGCCTGACCCACGCAGGCTTAGGCTGTCCGGACTGGCCGGGCTGCTACGGGTTTATCAGCGTGCCGAAAAGCGAAGCCCAACTGGCCCATGCCGAACTGCATTACCCCGACTCGCCAGTGGAGGCGCACAAGGGCTGGAACGAGATGATCCACCGCTATTTCGCCGGCACCCTCGGCCTGCTTATTTCGATTCTGGCCGGACGCGCGTGGGTTAACCGTCGTCATCCGGGGCAGCCGTTGAAGTTGCCGCTGTTCCTGCTGGCCGTAGTGTTCGCGCAAGCGGCGTTCGGCATGTGGACGGTGACGCTCAAGCTCTGGCCGCAGGTGGTCACCGGGCATTTGCTCGGCGGCTTTGCGACGCTGAGTCTGCTGTTTTTACTGACGTTGCGATTGTCCGGTGTGCTGCCGGCGCTGACCGTGCCCAAGCGTTTGCAGTATTGGGCGACGGCGGGATTGTTGTTGGTGATCGGCCAGATTGCGCTGGGTGGCTGGGTCAGTTCCAACTACGCGGCGGTGGCCTGCATTGATTTCCCGACCTGCCACGGGCAATGGTTGCCACCGGCGGATTTCGCCAACGGTTTTCACCTGACCCAGCACATCGGCCCGAATTATCTGGGTGGGCAACTCGACAGCGATGCACGCACGGCGATTCACCTGACTCATCGTATCGGCGCGCTGCTGGTGACGCTGGTGCTGCTCGGTCTCGCTTGGCAATTGAAAGTGGTTGGCATGACGCGGCTGGCCGGCCTCGTGCTGATCGCCCTCGCCGCACAGATCACCCTCGGCATCAGCAACGTGTTGTTCCATCTGCCGCTGCCGGTGGCGGTCGCGCATAACGCTGGCGGTGCGGCGCTGTTGCTGACCATGGTGCTGGTCAATTACCACGCGCGCACCAGCCTGGTCCGGGTCAAACAACCGGTGCTCGCGCGCTGGCGCCTGAGCCCGCGCAAACACGCGGCCGCGCCCATCACCATAAAAGGAGAAACACCGTGGCGATTCTGATTGGCGAGCGCCCGCATCAGGCGATCTGGCGTGATTATCTGGAGCTGACCAAACCGAAAGTCGTAGTGCTGATGCTGATCACCTCGCTGGTCGGCATGTTCCTCGCGACCCGCGCCGGGGTGCCGTGGACGGTACTGGTGTTCGGTAATCTGGGCATTGCGTTGTGTGCCGGTGGCGCGGCGGCGGTCAACCATGTGGTCGATCGGCGCATCGATGCGGTGATGGCGCGCACACACAAACGGCCATTGGCGGAAGGCCGGGTGTCGCCCGCGGCGGCGCTGACCTTTGCACTGGTGCTGGCGCTGCTCGGGCAGGCCTTGTTGCTGACCTTCACCAACCCGCTGACGGCTTGGCTGACCCTGGCTTCGCTGCTCGGTTACGCAGTGATCTACACCGGTTTCCTCAAACGCGCGACGCCACAGAACATCGTTATCGGTGGCCTCGCCGGCGCCGCGCCACCGCTGCTCGGCTGGACGGCTGCCACCGGCCACGTCAGTGCCGAACCGTTGTTGCTGGTGCTGATCATCTTCGCCTGGACGCCGCCGCACTTCTGGGCGCTGGCGATCCATCGCAAAGAGGAATACGCCAAGGCCGACATCCCGATGCTGCCGGTCACCCACGGCGAGCACTACACCAAAGTACACATTCTGCTGTACACCTTTGCGCTGCTGGCGGTAAGTCTGCTGCCTTACGTGATTCACATGAGCGGCATGCTCTACCTGATTTGCGCCCTCGCCCTCGGCGCAAGGTTTCTGCAATGGGCCGTGGTGCTGTACCGTGGCACTCGGCCGCACGCGGCGATCAACACCTTCAAGTACTCTATTTGGTACTTGTTTCTGCTGTTCATTGCCCTGCTCGTAGACCACTACTTACTGTTGAACCTATGACTCGAACCCAGAAAACCGTCTTCATCCTCGTCGCCGTGATCGCGCTGATCCTGGGACTTACCGTCAACAAAGTACTGAGCGGCAAGGGCCAGGGCGACCCGACTGCGCTGATCGACGCCGGCATTATCCTGCTGCCGCAGAGCCGCAATCTGCCGGATGTGACGATGACCGATCAGGACGGCAAACCGGTGGCGATCAACGAGTTGAAAGGCAAGTGGAGCCTGCTGTTCTTCGGCTACACGTTCTGCCCGGACATCTGCCCGACAACGTTGGCGCAGCTGCGGCAGATCAAGAGTGAGCTGCCGAAAGACGCTGTGGATAAGTTGCAGATCGTGCTGGTCAGCGTTGATCCGAACCGCGATAACCCCAAGCAGTTGAAGCAGTACCTAGGCTATTTTGATCCCCAGTTCATTGGCCTGACGCCGACTTCGATCGAAGAGCTGCAGAAGGTGGCGAACGCGGTGAGTATTCCGTTTATTCCGGCGGATACCAGTAAGCCGAATTACACGGTGGATCACAGCGGTAATCTCGCGGTGATCGGCCCGGACGGGACGCAGCGGGGGTTTATTCGGGCGCCGTTGAATAATGCCAAACTGGTTGCGCAGCTGCCGGTGATGCTTAACCGCAAATAAAAGCTGAAGAGCGAAAAGCCCCTCACCCTAGCCCTCTCCCAGAGGGAGAGGGCTAGGGTGAGGTGTTTGTTCGAGTTGCGCCGACCTGCAATTGTGAGTCGAACTCAGGCTCGAAAAGCTTGAAGATCGGCCCCCTCTCCCTCGGGAGAGGGCTGGGGTGAGGGGAAGCTTCACAGCAGGTCCAAAGCCAAGCACAAGACACAAAAAAGGGGACGCGCATGGCGTCCCCTTTTCGTTGCAGCATTCCTGAATCAGAACGCCGGCAACACCGCGCCTTTGTACTTCTCGGTAATGAATTTCTTCACTTCCGGGCTGTGCAGCGCAGCAGCGAGTTTCTTCATCGCGTCGCTGTCCTTATTGTCCGCGCGGGACACGAGGATGTTCACGTACGGCGAGTCGTTGCCTTCGATTACCAGCGCATCCTTGGACGGATCGAGCTTGGCTTCCAGCGCGTAGTTGGTGTTGATCAGCGCCAGATCGACCTGGGTCAGCACGCGCGGGATGGTCGCGGCTTCCAGTTCACGGATTTTCAGGTCTTTCGGGTTTGTCGCAATGTCTTTGACGGTCGACAGGATGTTGGTCGGATCCTTCAAAGTGATCACGCCAGCCTTGGCCAGCAGCAACAGCGCGCGGCCGCCGTTGGTGGCGTCGTTCGGGATCACCACGTTGGCGCCGCTTGGCAGATCCTTCAGGTCCTTGAGCTTGCTCGAGTAAGCGCCCAGCGGCTCCAGGTGCACACCGGTCACGGCAACCAGACTAGTGCCCTTGGCCTTGTTGAACTCATCGAGATACGGCTGGTGCTGGAAGAAGTTGGCGTCCAGACGCTTTTCCGCGACCTGTACGTTCGGCTGAATGTAGTCGGTAAAGACCTTGACCTTCAGCTCCACGCCTTCTTTGGCTAGCGCCGGCTTCACGAACTCGAGGATTTCTGCGTGCGGCACCGGAGTGGCGGCAACGGTCAGGGTTTCGGCGTGGGCCGAGAATGCTGCAACGGCAGCAAAAGCAGCGATCAGTTTTTTCATTCAGCTAACTCCTTATGAGGCGCCCGTCTGGCGCCTGCCAGCGAATGGCCGGCTCATCTGTTCAATACAAAACTGCTTATTTGCGCGAGAAATGCACGACCAGTCGATCACCGACCATCTGCAGCACTTGCACCAGAATCAACAGCAACACCACGGTGACGATCATCACGTCTGTCTGGAAACGCTGGTAACCGAAACGGATCGCCAGGTCGCCGAGACCACCGGCACCGACCACACCGGCCATTGCCGTGTAGGACACCAGTGTAATCGCCGTCACCGTAATCGCCGCGAAGATGCCCGGGCGGGCTTCCGGCAGCAAAGCGTTCATGATGATCTGCCGCGTGGTCGCGCCCATCGACTGGGTCGCTTCGATGATCCCGCGATCGACTTCACGCAGCGCGGTTTCCACCAGACGTGCGAAGAACGGTGTGGCACCGACCACCAGTGGCGGAATCGCACCGGCCACGCCCAGCGACGTGCCGGTGATCAGCACGGTGAACGGGATCATAACGATCAACAGAATGATGAACGGCAGCGAACGCAGGATGTTCACCGCCAGCGACATGAACGCGTAGAGGCCACGGTTTTCCAGCAACTGACGCGGGCTGCACAGAAACAGCAACACGCCCAGCGGCAGGCCGAGCAATACGGTGAACAGCAGCGAACCACCGAGCATCAGCATCGTATCGCCGGTTGCCAGCCAGATTTCGTACCAGTCGATATTGGTGAAGAAACTGATCAGGTCTTCCATTAGCGCAATACCTCCATGTGAACGTCAGCGGCGGTGAAGCGGGCGAACGCCGCTTCCATGTCGCCACCGGTGACGGCGAGGGTCAATTGCCCGTACGGAATGTCTTTGATGCGGTCGATACGACCGGCGAGGATGCTGTAGTCGACGCCGGTTTCCCGGGCGACGGTGCCAAGCAACGGCGCGTAGGTCGCTTCGCCCTGGAAGGTCAGACGCACGATGCGGCCCGGCACGTGAGCGAAGTCATCACGCTGCTCGCTTTCGTCGATCTGCTCGCTTTCCTGCACAAAACGCTTGGTGGTCGGGTGTTTTGGATGCAGGAACACATCGGCCACCGAACCTTGCTCGACGATCACGCCAGCGTCCATCACCGCCACTTGATCGCAGACGCGACGTATCACGTCCATCTCGTGGGTGATCAGGACGATGGTCAGTTTCAGTTCGCGGTTGATCTCGGCCAGCAGTTGCAGGACCGACGCGGTGGTCTGCGGGTCGAGGGCACTGGTGGCCTCGTCGCACAGCAGAATCTTCGGCTTGGTCGCCAGGGCGCGGGCGATGCCGACGCGCTGCTTCTGACCGCCGGACAATTGCGCCGGGTACTTCTTGGCGTGGTCGGACAGACCGACGCGCGCCAGCAATTCGGCAACACGCTTGTCGATTTCGCTGCCCGACAGTTCGCCGGCCAGGGTCAGCGGCAACGCAACGTTGTCGGCCACGGTCTTGGAGGCAAGCAGGTTGAAGTGCTGGAAGATCATCCCGACTTGCTGGCGGAAACGGCGCAGGCCTTTGGCGTCGAGCGCGGTGACTTCTTCGCCGTCGACGATGATCTTGCCGCCACTGGAGTTCTCCAGGCGATTGATCAGACGCAGCAGGGTACTTTTGCCCGCGCCGGAATGGCCGATGAGGCCGAACACCTGCCCGTTCTCGATAGAGAGACTGGTCGGGTGCAGCGCGGGAATGTCCTTACCGGCGACGCGGTAAGTCTTGTGGACGTTTTGAAACTCGATCACGTAGCGAACCTTGTGGGGCGCGTTAGAAAAGGATCAGCGGTTAGCCGGGCGCGCATTTTAGCCTGTCCGTATAGAGGTTCTTAGCATTTATTTCGCAATTAACCTTCGATTTGGCAATAACAAGATCAAAGGTCATAAAAAAGGAACGTCCAAAGCAGCCCATCAGTCACTAAGTAAGCGACTTGAAAACCCTGGGTGCCGTGCCCGGGAACCACTCAAGAGTCCCCGGCCAGCATCGGGGTCAACCGAGGAGTTTACGACTGATGAGCAAGAAGCCTACGACCGATAAAAGCCAGATGGCCGGAACCGATGCCCCGGATCGCGCCAACACCAACGCCAAACTCGACAGCCTGGAAAAGTTTCGCTCCGACGCCACCGGCCAGGCCCTGCGCACCAACCAAGGTGTGAAGATCGCTGACAACCAGAACACCCTCAAGGCCGGCCCTCGTGGGCCGTCGCTGCTTGAAGACTTCATCATGCGGGAAAAGATCACGCATTTTGACCATGAGCGGATCCCGGAACGCATCGTCCATGCGCGCGGCACCGGCGCGCATGGTTTCTTTCAGGCCTACGAGAACCATTCGACGCTGACCAAGGCCGGTTTCCTACAAGATCCGGGTAAGAAGACTCCAGTGTTCGTGCGCTTTTCCACGGTTCAGGGCCCACGCGGTTCCGGCGACACCGTGCGTGACGTACGCGGTTTCGCGGTGAAGTTCTTCACCGATGAAGGCAACTTCGACTTGGTCGGCAACAACATGCCGGTGTTCTTTATTCAGGACGCGATCAAGTTTCCCGACTTCGTCCACGCGGTCAAACCCGAACCGCACAATGAAATCCCAACCGGTGGCTCAGCTCACGATACCTTCTGGGATTTCGTTTCGCTGGTGCCGGAATCGGCGCACATGGTCATCTGGGCGATGTCTGACCGGGCGATCCCGAAAAGCCTGCGCAGCATGCAGGGCTTCGGCGTGCACACCTTCCGTCTGATCAACGCGGAGGGCAAATCGCGCTTCGTCAAATTCCACTGGCGCCCTACCGCCGGCACTTGTTCGCTGGTGTGGGACGAGGCGCAGAAGCTTGCCGGTAAAGACACCGACTACCACCGTCGCGACCTCTGGGAAGCGATCGAAATGGGCGATTACCCGGAATGGGAACTCGGCGTACAGATCATCGAGGAGGAAAACGAGCACGACTTCGACTTCGATATCCTCGACCCGACCAAGCTGATCCCCGAAGAAATCGTGCCGATCACGCCGCTGGGCAAGATGACGCTGAACCGCAACCCGGACAACTTCTTTGCCGAGACCGAGCAGGTCGCGTTCTGCCCTGGCCACATCGTGCCGGGCATCGACTTCTCCAATGACCCGCTGCTGCAAGGTCGGCTGTTTTCCTACACCGACACGCAAATCAGCCGACTCGGTGGGCCGAATTTTCACGAGTTGCCGATCAACCGGCCGGTTGCGCCGTTCCACAATGGCCAGCGTGATGCGCAGCACCGCACGGTGATCGACAAGGGCCGCGCCTCGTATGAGCCGAACTCGATTGATGGCGGCTGGCCGAAAGAAACCCCGCCGGCCGCGCAAGACGGCGGTTTCGAAAGCTATCCAGAGCGCATCGATGCGAACAAGATCCGCCAGCGCAGCGAGTCGTTCAGCGATCACTTCTCCCAGGCGACGCTATTCTTCAACAGCATGAGCGATCACGAGAAGGAGCACATCATTGCCGCTTACAGCTTCGAGCTGGGCAAGGTTGAGCGCGAGTTCATCCGTGTGCGGGAAGTGAACGAGATTCTGGCCAACATTGACCTCGAACTGGCCAAGCGCGTTGCGGCCAATCTAGGTCTGCCGGCACCAGGCAAAGGCACGGTCGAGGCTCGTAAAACCTCTTTCGATCATTCGCCGTCATTGAGTCAGGCCAACCTGTTGCCGGAAAACATCAAGACGCGAAAAGTGGCGATTCTTGCCGCGAATGGCGTCGATGGTGCAGCGATTGATGCGATTAAGAAGGCTTTGGCGGCTGAAGGTGCGCATGCCAAGTTACTCGGCCCAACTTCAGCGCCGGTGAAGACCGCTGACGGCAAAATGTTGCCAGTAGATGCTTCGATGGAAGGCATGCCGTCGGTGATTTTTGACGCGGTGTTCGTGCCGGGTGGCGCGGCGTCGGTGAAGGCGTTGAGCGGTGATGGCGTGGCGCTGCACTACCTGCTGGAGGCGTACAAGCATCTGAAGGCGATTGCGTTGCACGGCGAGGCCAAGCAATTGCAGGATCTGCTGAAACTGGAGGCGGATGACGGATTGCTGCAGGGCAAGGATGTGCCAGCGTTGACCAAGCCGTTCTTTGCGGCGATCGGGCAGCATCGGGTTTGGGCGCGGGAGCCTAAGGCGAAAGCCATTCCGGCTTAAGATCTTCGGGAATAGAAAGACCGCTTTCGCGAGCAGGCTCGCTCCCACAAGGGTTCTCCTTTAAACACGAATTTTGTGTTCTCTGGAGATCCCTGTGGGAGCGAGCCTGCTCGCGAAGCTTCTTAGGGTTTACGCGGGCTCAGAACCATCTGCGCCGGCACTGTGCGCACGGTCTGTTTCACGATCTTCAGATCAAAATCCGGGTTCAACTTCTTCACCCGCTTGGTCAGCAGAGTCGCCAGCCACGGATAGTCATCGGTGCGCGGTGCCTGAATGGTCACCCCACACTCGTAATTCACCACATCAGCGGCGATCGCGTCGAGTTGACGACGAAGTTTGCGGCTATCGGTGATGTTCAGCGCAACCGTAGTGCTCTCAGCGGTCGGATCAATCACTTTAGCTTTCGGCTTGGCCTCGGCGGCCAGCAATGCAGCCTCAGCCTTTTCCAGCTCAGCCTTGCGCGCTTCAGTAATGGCACCGTTGACGCCACCGGTCAGCGCCGGCGCTTTCGGCATCAACGCGCGAGCACGGCTTAACGCCGTAGCGGCAGCATTCACATCGCCCTTCTGCAGCACGATCTGGCTGCGACGCAGATACGCTTCGGCCAATTGCCGCTGGTATTGCTCAAGGGATTGATCGTTTGGGGTTTCTTTCTGCAAAGCGGCCAACTGATCTTCGGCAGTGGCCAGTTCGCTGCTGGCCAGGCTTTGCTCCAGCTGTGCGATGGCCGTAGCTCGCGCATCGGGGACTTCGGCCACCGGCGGCGTGCTTTGGCAGGCGCCCAGTAGCACTGAAAATGCGACAAGGAGCAGATAACGGGAGGCGAACGGCTTCATTCCTGCGACTCTCTATTTGCGCAAAAAGCGGCCAAGTCTACACCCCACGACGGGGCAGAACAAAACTCAACAGAAACAGTGCGGCCGCCGTCACAACGATTGACGGGCCGGCCGGGGTGTCCTTGAACCACGACAACGCCAGCCCGCCACACACGGCGAGCATGCCCAGCAGGCTCGCGCCCAGCGCCATCTGCTCCGGCGAGCGGGCGTGACGCTGTGCCGCAGCCGCCGGGATGATCAGCAGTGAGGTAATCAGCAACACGCCGACAATTTTCATCGCCACCGCGATCACCACCGCAATCAACAACATCAGCGCCATGCGCAGACCTGCAACCGGCAGGCCTTCGACCTTGGCCAACTCTTCGTGCACGGTAATCGCCAGCAACGGCCGCCACAGCGTCACCAGCAACACCAGCACCGCCGCACTGCCGCCGAGGATCCACGCCAGATCGGTTGGACTGATCGCCAGCAGGTCGCCGAACAGATAGGCCATCAGGTCGATCCGCACTTCATGCATGAAGCTTAGTACCACCAGGCCGAGAGAGAGCGTGCTCGGTGCGAGAATTCCCAAAAGCGTGTCAGACGCCAGCGGTTGGCGCTGTTGCAGCGTGACCAGCAGCACCGCCAGCAGCAGACAGCCTACGGTCACCGCAACGGTTGGGCTGACATCCAGCAGAAAGCCCAACGCCACACCGAGCAAGGCAGCGTGGGACAAGGTGTCGCCGAAATACGCCATGCGCCGCCAGACCACGAACGAACCCAGCGGACCTGCAACGATCGCCAACGCCAGACCTGCAAGCAGGGCATACAACAGAAAATCAGCCATGCTTGCAGTTGTCTCCGTGAACGTGAGGTTGGCCAATAACCGGCCCTTTGACCACCGAACCGTGCAGGTCGTGAGCGTGGTCGTGATGGTGGTGATAAACCGCCAGGCTCTGCGCGTTCTTGCCGAACAGCTCGACGAACGCCGGATCGCCACTGACCTGCTCGGGATGCCCGGAGCAGCAGACGTGACGGTTGAGGCAGACCACCTGATCGGTGGTGCTCATCACCAAATGCAAATCGTGGGACACCATCAACACGCCGCAGCCATGGCGGTCGCGCAGACGGGTGATCAGGCTGTACAACTCGGCTTGGCCCGCGACATCGACGCCCTGCACCGGCTCGTCGAGTACCAGCAATTCCGGCTCGCGCAGCAATGCCCGCGCCAGCAGCACACGCTGCATTTCACCACCGGAAACGCTTTGCACCGGGCTGTCGATGACGTGTTCGGCGCCAACTTCTTTCAGCGCAGCCAGCGCACGCGGGCGGTCAACGCCCGGTACCAAGCGCAGAAAACGCAACACCGAAAGCGGCAAGGTCGGATCGACGTGAAGTTTTTGCGGCATGTAGCCGACGCGCAGTTTCGGCTTGCGCCAGACACTGCCGCTGTCCGGCTTCAACAAACCAAGCACGGCGCGCACCAGCGTAGTCTTGCCGGCGCCGTTGGGGCCGATCAGGGTAACGATCTGCCCGGGCTCGACGCTCAGCTCGATGTTGTCCAGCACAGCCTGCCCGGCAAATGTGACGGCGACCTGTTCCAGACGGATCAGCGCATTGCTCATCAAGCCCCCTGGCAACCAGAGCACAGGCCGACGACTTCGACGGTCTGCGCTTCGACGATGAAACCAACGTCTTTGGCGCTGTTGATGATCGCGTCACTGATCACTTTTTGCTCAAGCTCGATGGCAGCGTGGCAATCGCGGCAGATCAGGAACTGGCCCTGATGCGCGTGTTCCGGGTGCACGCAGCCGACGAAGGCGTTCAGCGAAGAAATGCGATGCACCAGGCCGTTTTCCAGGAGGAAATCCAGCGCGCGGTACACCGTCGGCGGTGCGGCGCGGCGGCCATCCTGCTCGCTCAGCACCGCAAGAATGTCGTAGGCGCCCAGCGGCTTGTGGCTCTGCCACACCAGTTCCAGCACCCGGCGGCGCAACGCGGTCAGGCGCAAGCCTTTCTGGGCGCACAAGGTATCGGCCTCGGACAAAGCGCTGTGCACGCAATGAGAGTGGTCGTGGGGACGGCTGGCAATCGGTGTAATAGGCATGGGCGGCGACGAGTTTTGATAGAGACGTTATTATGTTACCCGTTCTCGCCTCCTTGAGTGGTCATCGTGTCCCGACTTTTTTCTGTTTTTGTGGCTTTTGTCGCCAGTTTTCTGCTGATCGGTTCGGCTCAGGCCGAGGTCAAAGTCCTCACCAGCATCAAACCGTTGCAGCTGATTGCAGCGGCCGTGCAGGACGGCGTAGCGATTCCCGAAGTGCTGCTGCCGCCGGGTGCTTCGCCACACAATTACGCGCTGCGGCCATCCGACGTACGGAAGGTGCAATCGGTGGATCTGCTCTACTGGATCGGCCCGGACATGGAAGGCTTTCTGCCGCGCGTGTTGAACGGTCGAACGCTGCCGAGCGTCGCGGTGCAGGATCTGCCAGGGATGAAACTGCGGCGTTTCGCTGAGGACAGCCACTCCCACGCCGAAGAGGCTGACGAGCATGATCACGATCACCGTCCTGGCACGCTCGATGCGCACTTGTGGTTATCACCGGTCAATGCGCGGGTAATTGCCGACAAAATGGCCGCGGACTTGAGCGCCGTTGATCCGGCCAATGCCGAGCGCTATCAGAAAAACGCCAAGGCATTTGACGAACGTCTGGACGCACTGGATCAGCGTTTGAAGAAGCGTCTGGCCAGCGTTGAAGGCAAGCCGTACTTCGTCTTTCACGAGGCGTTTGATTACTTTGAAGAGGCTTATGGCCTGAAGCATGCCGGCGTGTTCAGCGTGGCCGCCGAAGTGCAGCCCGGTGCGCAGCATGTTGCGGCGATGCGCAAGCGTTTGCAGGAAGTGGGCAAGACCTGTGTGTTCAGTGAGCCGCCATTGCGTCCGCGTCTGGCCGAAACCCTGGTGGCGGGTTTGCCGGTGAAACTGGCTGAGCTGGATGCGTTGGGCGGGTACACCCCGGCGACGGCTCAGGGCTATGAGCAAGTGCTAGAGAAGTTGGGCAATGATCTGGCGGGATGCCTGGAATCTCTGTAGCCGCATAGAAAAAGATCGCAGCCTTCGGCAGCTCCTACAGGTAATCCCATGTAGGAGCTGCCGAAGGCTGCGATCTTTTGATATTAAAGCGCGAAAGGCAAAGGTGTATTGACCTGCTGCCGCTGCGCCAACCGCTGTTCAAACTCTTTCGGATCGTGAATCAACACGTCCTGCCCGGCGAACTGCTCCGCCGCGATCAACCGCGACAGCCAGAACCGCACACAGGCTACACGCAGCATCGTCGGCCACAACTCAGCCTCCGCCGCCGTGAACGGTCGCAACGCCGCATAGGCGCCGAGAAACGCGCGGGCACGCGGCCCGTCGATTAAACCGTCCTCGTCCGAGCACCAGTCATTCAAGGCGATCGCCACGTCATAGAGCATCGGCCCTGAGCAGGCGTTGTAGAAGTCGATCAAACCGGTCAGGTGCGTGCCTTCGAACATCGCGTTATCGCGAAACAGGTCGGCGTGGATGTTGGCGCGAGGCAGCGCAAGAATCTTGTCTTTGCGCTCGGTGATCTCGTTCAACGCCTTTTGCAGCAGCGCACGCGGCTCATCGCTCAGGTGCGAAAGAAACTCCGTGCCCTCTTCCAGCATCCAGTCCAGACCACGGTCGGTCTTGCGCTTGATCATGCGCTCGTCCTGGGTCGCCAGGTGCAGGTGCGCCTGCAACTCGCCGACCTGCGCGCAATGCTGAGCATTAGCGACCTTGATGTGCTTACCGGAAAGGCGCGGTTGCAGCAGTGCCGGTTTGCCTTTCAGCTCACGCAGCGCCACGCCGTCGGTGGTGCGAAGTGCGTACGGCACCGGCAGATCGGCTTCATGGAGCACATCGAGCAGGTCGATGAAAAACGGCATCTCCTGCACCGGGCCGCGCTCGACCAGGGTCAGGACGAATTCGCCCTGCTCCAGGCTGATAAAGAAATTGGTGTTTTCGCTGCCGGCGGCGATCCCCTGGAAATCAAGCAGACGGCCAAGCCCGTAAGGGGCGAGAAAGGTTTCCAGCTCGGGCCGAGCCAGGGGAGTGAACACAGACATGTTTTAACTGCCAGTACGGGCGCCGCCAGTCGCGGCGCCGGGTGAATTAAAAATCTACTTCCATTCGAAAATCTTCCACGACGGAATCAGCATATCCGGCTGATCCGAGCGAATGAAGTTTGCATCCGTCCCGTCTGCACGCACCAGAAAGTACGGCGGCGCGCCCTTCGGCGTGACTTTGATCGCGTACAGGAAGCCGTTTTGCCGGTACTCCTGAATCGTCTTGTCGCCTTCCGTGCGAATGGTTACTTCAGGATCCCCTGACGGCGCATCATCCGCCGCCATCGCGGCCAACGGTGAGGCAGCAATCAGACCGACCAGCAGCAAGCGATTTAACGTACGCATGATAACCTTGTCCCTTTGTCGTCAACGGTCCCGCTATTCTAGCGCCGGACCCGCCGAAAAGGTTGATCCTGCTCATGAGCCAAGCCCCCCTCGTCCTGGTGGACGGTTCGTCTTACCTGTACCGCGCGTTTCACGCGCTGCCACCACTGACCACCTCCAAAGGCCTGCCGACCGGTGCGGTCAAAGGCGTGCTGAACATGCTCAAGAGTCTGCGCAAGCAGTACCCGGACAGCCCGTTCGCCGTGGTGTTCGACGCCAAGGGCGGGACATTTCGCGATGAAATGTACGCCGAATACAAAGCCAATCGCCCGAGCATGCCCGACGACATGCGCGTGCAGATCGAGCCGCTGCACCAGAGCGTGATCGCCCTCGGTTTCCCGCTGCTGTGCGTGGAAGGCGTCGAGGCTGACGACGTGATCGGCACCCTGGCGCGCAGCAGCGCGGCGGCGGATCGCCCGGTGATCATCTCCACCGGCGACAAGGACATGGCGCAACTGGTCGATGGCCACATTACTTTGGTCAACACCATGTCCGGTAGCTCGATGGACGTGGAGGGCGTTAAGGAGAAATTCGGCGTCGCTCCGGAGCAGATCATCGATTATCTGGCGCTGATGGGCGATTCGTCCGACAACATTCCGGGCGTTCCCGGCATCGGCCCGAAGACTGCGTCCGGCCTGTTGGTCGGCGTCAACGGCGGCCTCACCGAGCTGTACGCCAATCTCGACATCGTGCCGACCCTGCCGATTCGCGGCGCCAAGACCCTGCCGGCCAAGCTTGAAGAGCACAAGGAGATGGCGTTCCTCTCCTATCAACTGGCGACCATCAAGGTCGACGTGCCGCTGGACGTCGAACTCGACGACCTGCAGATGGGCGCCGAAGACCCGGCCAAGCTCTACGAGCTGTACTCGCTGCTGGAATTCAAAAGCTGGATCAATGATCTCGATCGCGACGCCAAACGTCTGGAACTGAGCGCAGCCAGCGAACCTGCGCTGGCCGGCGATCTGTTCAGCGCACCAGCGGAAGAAGCGCCTGTCGCTCCCGCCGAAGCTGCCTACGAAACCATCCTTGATCAGGCGCGCTTCGACGTCTGGCTGGAAAAACTCAACAACGCCAAGCTGTTCGCCTTCGACACCGAAACCACCGGCATCGACGCGCAGCAAGCGCAGCTGGTCGGCCTGTCGTTCGCCGTGCAGGCCAACGAAGCCGCGTACATTCCGCTGACTCACTCCTACATCGGCGTGCCGGAACAGCTGGATCGCGACACCGTGCTGCGCGCACTCAAGCCGATTCTCGAAGACCCGAGCAAGCTGAAGGTCGGCCAGCACGCCAAGTTCGATATGAATATTCTGGCCAACTGTGCCATCGGCGGCGATCAGAGCCAAGGCATCAACGTGCGCGGCATCGCCTTCGACACGATGCTTGAGTCCTACGTGCTCAACTCCACCGCCACCCGCCACGACATGGACAGCCTCGCGCAGAAGTACTTGGATCACACCACCGTGAGCTTCCAGGACATCGCCGGCAAAGGCGCCAAGCAGCTGACTTTCGACCAGATCGCTTTGGAACAGGCCGGGCCGTACGCCGCCGAAGACGCTGATATCACCCTGCGCCTGCACCAGACGCTGTTCGAAAAACTCAGCGCCATCCCGAGTCTGGCCAGCGTTTTGACCGACATCGAGATTCCGCTGGTGCCGGTACTGGCGCGCATCGAACGCCAAGGCGCGTTCGTTGATGCCGAACTGCTCGGCATTCAGAGCATCGAACTGGGCAACAAAATGGTCGCACTTGAGCGCGAAGCGTTCGAGATCGCCGGGGAAGAATTCAACCTTGGCTCGCCGAAGCAGTTGGGCGTGATTCTCTACGAGAAACTCGGCCTGCCAGTATTGAAGAAGACCGCCAAGGGCCAACCGTCCACCGCTGAAGAAGTGCTAGCGAAGCTCGCTGAAGACGATCACCGCTTGCCGAAGGTGCTGATGGAGCACCGGTCGATGAGCAAGCTGAAAAGCACCTACACCGATCGCCTGCCGGAGCAGATCAATCCGCGCACCGGGCGTGTCCACACCTCGTATCACCAGGCTGTGGCATCGACCGGGCGTTTGTCCTCGAGCGATCCAAACCTGCAGAATATCCCGGTGCGCACCGCGGAAGGCCGGCGCATCCGTCAGGCGTTCGTCGCGCCAAAGGGCTACAAACTGCTGGCGGCGGACTATTCGCAGATCGAACTGCGGATCATGGCGCACCTGTCCAAGGACGAAGGCCTGATGAATGCCTTCCGCAACAATCTGGACGTGCACACCGCCACCGCTGCCGAAGTGTTCAAGGTCGAACTCAACGAAGTGACCTCCGACCAGCGCCGTGGCGCCAAGGCGATCAACTTCGGCCTGATCTACGGCATGGGCGCACAGAAGCTCGGCAAGGACATCGGCGTCGACACCAAGACCGCCAAGGCTTATATCGACACCTACTTCGCCCGTTATCCGGGGGTTCGCGAATACATGGATCGCACCCGCGCACAGGCGGCGGATCAGGGTTATGTCGAGACCTTCTTCGGTCGTCGTCTGTACCTGCCAGAAATCAACTCGAACAAGCCGCAGGAACGTGCCGCTGCCGAGCGCACAGCGATCAACGCGCCGATGCAGGGCACGGCTGCCGACATCATCAAGAAAGCCATGGTGGCGGTGGATAACTGGTTGGCGACATCCGGGCTGGACGCCAAAGTCATCCTGCAGGTGCACGATGAACTGGTGCTGGAGGTTCGTGAGGATCTGGTCGAACAAGTCAGTGCCGAGATTCGCGTGCACATGAGCGAGGCGGCGAAACTGGATGTGCCGCTGCTGGTCGAAGTGGGTGTGGGCAACAATTGGGATGAGGCTCACTGAGGCTTTTGAACACGGTTTGCCGCGACCTGTTGTCGCGGCAGCGCCAGTAAAACCTGCTTATTTCGAAAAGCGCTTGGGATTATTCCAAAGCTTTTTGAAAAAAATCTGAACTAATCTGGAAGGACACCACTCAGAGATACTGAATGGCTGGTGAAGCCCTTCGATGCTCCTATGTTGTGTTAAGTGTTGGCAGATATCTGAACCCCGCCCTAGCGGTTCGGAACTTAAACCCCGGAACTTCTCCCTCCCCAATGAAGTCCGGGGCTTTTTTTGCCCGAAAATTGGCTGTGGCACGCTCAGACTGCGTTGAAAGCACAGCTAAAAATGCTCATTTAGGTAACCTAAACTCCGCTTTTTAGCTGTGCTTTCGCCTTGCCTGAGCGCACCACAGCCAATTTTCTAATCCCTGTTTTACTCAGCCGCCTCGGCGCCTTTGTCTGCCAGTTCCATCCAGCCGGCCAGTACAGTGTAGGCCTCTTCCAGGCCCATGCGTTTTGGCGCCGAGAACAGCTGGATGGTGACCAGGTCGCCCCAACCCTTGCGGATTTCCGACTGCACTTTGAGCAGGGTGTTCTTGGCTGCGCCGTAGGTCAGCTTGTCGGCCTTGGTCAGCAGGATGTGCATTGGCATGCCGGCCGCAACGGCCCAGTCGAGCATCAGCAGGTCGAAGTCGGTCATTGGATGACGGATGTCCATCATCAGAATCAGCCCCTTCAAACTCTCGCGGCCACCGAGGTAAGCCTCGAGGTGACGCTGCCAGTGCATCTTCAGCGGGATCGGTACTTTTGCGTAACCGTAGCCCGGCAGGTCGACCAGACGACGATCTTCGTCTAGCTTGAAGAAGTTCAACAGCTGTGTGCGACCTGGGGTTTTCGAGGTGCGCGCCAGACTGGCGTGAGTCAAAGTGTTCAGTGCGCTGGATTTGCCGGCGTTGGAACGACCGGCGAACGCTACTTCGAAGCCTTCGTCGTCAGGGCATTGATCGACTTTGGCGGCACTGAGCATAAACGTGGACTGTTGGCACAGGCCGAGGATGGGATTCTTGAGTTGCATGGGATTTCCGATGTGGGCGGCGCCGGGATTGGGCGCGGAACGCGGTGTCGCTTCCGTTTCAGTGACGCCAGTATATAATGCCGCAGATTTTGTGTGTGCTTTGTCCCAGCGTAGGATGAAGTTCACGAGAGCGACAGACCTTGATTGCGCATTAGAACGCAGAACGCTCTCAACCCTGAAAAGGTCGTTTTATGACGAAATGGCTGCTGGCTGCCGGAGTCTTGATGCCGCTTTACAGCGCACAGGCTACACAGGATCCGGAAGCTGTGTACAACCGTGTTTGTGGTGCCTGTCATTCCGGCCAACTACCCATGGCGCCCGAAAGAGGCGATCAGGAAGCTTGGACGCCGAGGTTGGCGAAAGGTATGGAGACGCTGGTGCAACACGTGACCCAGGGTTTCAAGGCGATGCCGCCGCGTGGTTTGTGCATGGACTGCAGTGCCGAGGATTACCAAGCCATCATCCTGTGGATGAGCGCGAGTAAGCCCGGTCCATAACTTAACCCTTAGCCGTAGTTGGATTAGCTGATGAACAAATTGATCGTGAGTCTGCTGTTGACCGTGGGAATCTCAGGCTTCGCCCATGCTGCCGGTGATGCCGCAGCAGGCCAGGCAAAAGCCGCCGTATGCGGAGCCTGCCATGGCCCGGACGGGAACAGCATGGCGCCAAACTTTCCGAAACTGGCCGGTCAAGGTGAACGCTACCTGACCAAGCAATTGCACGACATCAAGTCGGGCAAGCGCACCGTTCTGGAAATGACCGGATTGCTGACCAACTTGAGCGATCAGGACCTGGCCGACATCGCCGCCTACTTCGCCAGCCAGAAAGGCAGCGTCGGCGCCGCCGATCCGAAGATCGTCGCTCGCGGTGAGGCCCTGTTCCGTGGCGGCAACCTGGCCAAGGGCCTGCCAGCTTGCACCGGCTGTCACTCACCGAACGGCGCTGGCAACGCCGCGGCAGGCTTCCCGCACCTGGGTGGCCAACACGCTCAATACATCGCCAAGCAACTGACCGATTTCCGCAAGGAAGAAGGCGGCCGCAACAACGACGGCGACACCATGACCATGCAGACCATCGCCAAGCGCCTGAGCGACGAAGATATTGCTGCGGTCTCCAGCTACATTCAAGGTCTGCACTAAGCGCATTTGGCAGCGATAGATCTCGCGCAACGTTAACGCTCGATTAATCCGTCGCAGCAAGTATAAAAAGGGTGGCTTTGGCCGCCCTTTTTTGTGGCCGCTGCCGTTACACTACAGAACTCATGCCCGCCAGGATCTGTCTGAAAACAGGTCGCGCGAGGCGACCCAAATTGTCCAGGAGTAAAGCATGCGTAATCTGATCATCAGCGCCGCCCTCGTCGCTGCCAGCCTGTTCGGCGTGACCGCTCAAGCAGCCGAAACCCCTGCCGCACCGTATGTCGAACTGGCCAATCCGGTGCCGGTGGCAGAGCCTGGCAAGATCGAAGTGGTCGAGCTGTTCTGGTACGGCTGCCCGCACTGCTACGCCTTTGAGCCGGTGATCAACCCGTGGGTTGAAAAACTGCCATCCGACGTCAACTTCGTGCGTATTCCGGCGATGTTCGGCGGCCCATGGGACGCTCACGGCCAGATGTTCCTGACCCTCGAAGCCATGGGTGTCGAGCACAAGGTTCACAGCGCCGTGTTCAACGCAATCCAGAAAGAACACAAGAAGCTGACCGACAAGAACGACATGGCTGACTTCCTCGCCACTCAAGGCGTGGACAAGGACAAGTTCCTCGCCACCTTCGACTCGTTCGCCATCAAAGGCCAGATCGTCAAGGCCCGTGAACTGGCCAAGAAGTATGAAATCACTGGCGTGCCAACCATGATCGTCAACGGCAAGTACCGCTTTGACATCGGCTCTGCCGGTGGTGCCGAACAAGCGCTGCAACTGGCTGACCAACTGGTCGCCAAAGAGCGAGCGGCAACCAAGGCTGCAGCCAACTAAGCGCCGCCCCCGCCATGCGCCGCTGGAAGTCTGAACGCATCGTTGGCCTGCATGATCCGCAGGTCAACGAGCATCACCTGGAGTCCACGGGCCTGCCCGCAGACCAACGTCTGCGCCTGCTCAGTTTCAATATCCAGGTGGGCATCAGCACCGAGCGCTATCGGCATTACCTGACCCGTAGCTGGCAGCACCTGCTGCCGCACAACGGTCGCTCAGGCAATCTGCAAAAGATCGGCGACTTGCTCGGCGACTTCGATCTGGTCGCCTTGCAGGAAGCCGATGGCGGCAGCCTGCGTTCGGGCTACGTCAATCAGGTCGAACACCTTGCCCAGCTCGGCGCCTTCCCTTACTGGTATCAACAACTCAATCGCAATCTCGGCCGACTGGCCCAGCACAGCAACGGCGTGCTGAGTCGTCTGAAACCGTCGGCGATTGAAGATCACCCGCTGCCAGGCCCGAAAGGTCGTGGCGCGATTCTGCTGCGCTTCGGCGAAGGTCCGGAGGCGTTAGTGGTGGTGATGATGCACCTGGCCCTTGGCGCGCGAACCCGCAGCCTGCAACTGGCCTATATTCGTGAGCTGATCGGCGGTTACAAACACCAAGTGTTGATGGGCGACATGAACACCCATGCCAGCGATCTGCTGCAACATTCTCCGTTACGCGATCTCGGCCTGCTGGCCCCGCAGGTGGAAGCGACATTCCCCAGCTGGCGTCCTCAGCGTTGCCTTGATCATATTTTGCTCAGCCCGACCCTGACGCTGGAAAAGGTCGAAGTGCTGGCACAACCGATTTCCGATCACCTGCCGGTCGCGGTAGAGATTCGTCTGCCGGGTTCGCTCACGGCCGATGCATTGCCCGCGTTGAGTCCTGCCCCTCGCGGAACCCCTGAATGAGCGACGACGCCCAGCGCTGGAAAGAGAAGTACCTCAAAAGCATCGAACAGCAAGACAAGCTTGAGCGGCGCTGGGCCGCCAGGCTCGACTTGCTGCGGCGCGGTCTGGTGCGCAGCACACTAGCGGCTGAAGGCACCGATAAAGTCGTCGATCAGTGCATGAAAGAGATGCGCGACGTGGTGCGCACCGACGACATGGACGCCGGCCTCGCCGCCCTGTTGCCGCGCTTGGAAAAAGCCGTGCTCGATTCCGAGCAGCGCCGCGAAACCCGCATCGATCAAGTCAGTACCGCGCTGACATCGCTGGTCACTCAGTTGCAGGCTTTGCCGTTGCCGCGTGAAGTCGCTCAGCCACTGAAGAAATTCGCCAAACAACTGGATAGCCGCGTCGGTTCGGCGCGGGAAATGCCACTGTTGCTGAGTGAACTCAGCGGCTTGCAGGGCAAGGCTTTGAGTCAGCTGGAAACGCCAGCCGAACCGGGACGCCCAGGATTGTTGCAGCGTTTGTTTGGTAGCCGTGACAGCGAAGAAGCGCTAGCGACACAATCCCCCGCGCAGGTTCCAGCCTCGCCGCCAGAGCAACCACTGGCTGCACCGTCAACCACAGCGGAAACCGCACAGCTCGCGCCTGTCGCGGCGGCTGAGCCGGTACCGGCAGCGCCTGCCAGCAAAGCACTTGCGCCTGTTGTCGAACCACCCACGCCAGCCGCTCCAGCCCAGTTGGAACCGGCAAATGTAGTGGCCTTCGTACCGCCAACGGTCATCAGCGAAGTTATCAGTGAACCGCTCGAACCGGAGGCAGAGCGCTTCGAGCCCGAGCCTGTTTTCGCCCCGGCTTCAGCGCCGGCTCAAGCGCCGATCACCGCTGAGGCGGTCAATCCCGATGAACTGATCCACCCCGGTGATCCATCACCACCGATCATCGACAGCCTGCCCCTGCCCGAACCGATTGCTCAGGCGCTGGCCGCCATCGACCCGGAACAGCCCGAGCACGACATCCTGTTCGCCCTGCCGGACACCCCGGAGCCGTCTTACAGTTCCGTGGCCAAGCACATCGAAGACACCCTGATCGGGCTGCTCGACGACCTGACTCTGCCGGAACGCCACCGCCCGCAAGCCGAAGCCATGCGTGAGCGGCTAAAACACGGTTTGAACTGGTACGAACTGATCCCTATTCTCGACGATCTTGCAACGTTGATGCTGGCGATCACCGACAGCGGCCAGCACGAATTCGAAGCCTATCTGCAACAGCTCAATGAACGCCTCGAAGCGTTTCAGAGCAATCTGCAAGCCGCCAGCGAGGGCCATGCCGACAACAGCTCGGCGGCGAAAGCCATGGACACGCAGATCCGTGAGCAAGTCGACGGCCTGCAGACCAGCGTGCAGGAAGCTGCGGATCTGGAAGACCTCAAGCACGTGCTGGAAAATCATCTTGAAGGCCTGCTCGGCACCATGGACCAGCATCAGAAGCAGCGCGACGCCCGCGAGCAGGAAGTCGCCACGCGGCTGAAAAGCCTGTCCGAACGCGTGGCGCATATGGAGCAGGAAGCCCAGGGTTTCCGCGAACATCTTGAAGTACAACGGCAGAAAGCACTGATCGACCCGCTCACCGGCCTGCCGAACCGCGCCGCGTGGAGCGAACGCCTTGAGCATGAAATCAAACAGTGGCAACTGCACGGCAACACGCTGAGCCTGGCCATGCTCGACCTCGATCACTTCAAGCGGATCAATGACAACTACGGCCATCTGGCCGGCGACAAGGTGCTGAAAATCATCGCCACCGTACTGCGCAAGCGTCTGCGCGGCACCGATTTCATCGCCCGTTTCGGCGGTGAGGAGTTCGTTCTGTTGATGCCGGCGACGCCGCCAGCGGTCGGCGCAAAACTGCTGGAAACCCTGCGCGCCGCTATCGAAGCCTGCCCGTTCCACTTCAAGGGTGAACGAGTGACCATCACCATCTCCATGGGACTGGCGACATTCCGTGCCGGAGAACACAGCGATCTTGTATTGAAGAGAGCCGATCAGGCGTTATACCGAGCGAAAAATGCGGGGCGCAACAGGGTCGAGCTGGGCTGAGCAAATTGTTCCATTTTGTTTAAATCCGCCCACTGACCGTCGAGACGCGAGGCAGTACGTTACACTGTTGCATTACTGTCTTGCGTGTACTGCCTTCTGCCATGAAATTCTTTACCCTCCTCGCTTCGCTGCTCGTTCTGGCCGGTTGTGCCAGCGGCCCGCGCTACAACACCAGCCATCCTTCGGCCAATTACGACAGCCGCATTCAGTTTGTGGTTGTGCATTACACGTCGGCCTCGCTGGAGCGCTCGCTGCAACTGCTGACCCATGGCGAAGTCAGCAGCCATTACCTAATCGGCGACGACAAGAGCGGCACCATCTACAAGCTAATGGACGAAAACCAGCGCGCCTGGCACGCCGGCGAAAGCCAATGGCAGGGCCGTACCTGGCTAAACTCAAGCTCGATCGGTATCGAAATCGTCAATCCGGGCTTCAAGGACACCCCGACCGGCCGTCTGTGGTATCCGTACAGCGAAGCGCAGATTCAATCGTTGATCGTCCTGCTCAAGGACATCAGCAAGCGCAACGGCATCAGTCCGCGCCACATCATTGGCCATAGCGACATCGCGCCATTGCGCAAACTCGATCCGGGCCCTTTGTTCCCGTGGAAACGTCTCGCCGCCGAAGGCTTGGGCGTATGGCCGAACGAACAGGCAGTAGCGCGCCAGCAAATGCTGTTCAACAGCAGCGAACTGCCGAGCATCAGCTGGTTCCAGGCACAGTTGGCGCACTTGGGTTATGACACACCGCAGACCGGTGAGCTGGACGTTGCCACACGCCACGTCCTCGCCGCCTTCCAGATGCACTTCCGCCCTTCGCGCTTCGACGGCACGCCGGATGCACAAACGGCAGCGTTGTTGCTGGTACTCAATCAGACAAAATAATGACGCCCGCCCGACGGTCAGGGCGAAATTGCAATCAGCAGCTATAACTCATTGGTAATTCTTCGGATATTCCATGATGGTTGCTACCCGAGAGACGCTGCGTAGCTGGTTTTATCGCCCCTGGTTTTTGGCGATGATCGCGGCTGTCCTCAGTGCCTGCCTGCTGATCGCCGGCGGTATGTTCGTGGCGATGCGTCAGGTCGAGCAAAACGAAAGCCAACAAATGAACGCACAAGGCGAACGTTTCCTGGCCCGCCTCGAACAATTGTTTGGCCAGTTGCGTGAAAGTCTCGATGACCTGGAAGCGCAGCCCTTGCGCAGTTGTGACGATGAAATGATCGCCACCCTGCAGCAAGTCACCTTCAACTATCGCTTCGTCTATGAAGCGGCTTACATGGACGCTTCGCGGATCTGCTCCAACCGTCCGCGCCAGGAAGGCCTGTCGGTGGTCCGCGCGCCAGACATCAAAGGCCCGACCTACAGCTATTGGCTGAACACCACCACCGAACCTGATGAAAACCGCGCGGCGCTGATGCTGGGGCGCGGCAATTTCCGCGTGGCCACCTCGCGCGGGCATCTGACCGACATGGTCGATTTGTCCCCCGGCAGCAGCCTGCTGGTGGTGCTCGATCATGGCACCCGTGCTATCCCGGTGCTTGGCACGGCGCAAGCCTGGCCACCCACGGAACACTGGCCACCGAAAAGTCGCGATGCCCTGCAAGTTACGCAAACCCGGCTGATCTACCGCATGCCCACGGATAATCCGGAGTATCAGTTGGTCCTGATCACACCCAGAACCGGCATGCACATTCCGGCTGTCTGGTGGTGGATCATCCCGGCGTGTCTGCTGCTCGGCGCCTTTGTCGGATTTTTCGTGTTCTTACTGGTGCGCCAGCGTCAGTCTCTGGATGCCGAACTACACGGTGCAATTCGCCGTGGCGAGCTGCAGGTGCTCTATCAACCGATCTTCGACCTCGACAGCCGCAACTGCGTCGGTGCCGAGGCCCTGCTGCGCTGGCGCCGCCCCGACGGTACGCTGACCAGCC
This sequence comes from Pseudomonas sp. Irchel s3a12, assembly GCF_900187485.1. Classification (NCBI taxonomy): domain Bacteria; kingdom Pseudomonadati; phylum Pseudomonadota; class Gammaproteobacteria; order Pseudomonadales; family Pseudomonadaceae; genus Pseudomonas; species Pseudomonas sp. Irchel s3a12. Next base: position 330,225 of record NZ_FYDN01000003.1, on the reverse strand, counting down.
CTGACCTGTTCATCCCCATGGCAGAAAACACCGGGCAGATCCGGCAGATGACCGACTTCGTCCTGCAGCGCCTGCTGGAGCAACTGGGCCAGTTGCTGCGCGCCAATCCGCAGCTATACATCTCGGTCAACCTGGCAGCCTGCGACGTGATGGTGCCACGCATCGGCCAGGTCATGGCGCGGCTGCTCACACTGCATCGCGTGGCGGCGCGGCAGATTGCCTTCGAGGTCACCGAACGTGGCTTGATTGATGTGGTGGTGGCACGGGAAAACCTGCAAGCGCTGCGCGATGTTGGCCATCAGGTGCTGATCGACGATTTCGGCACCGGCTATTGCAGCCTCGCCTACTTGCAAACCTTGCCAGTGGACTGCTTGAAGATCGACAAAGCATTCATTGATGCACTGGGCCATGACGCGGCCAGCAGCGGCGTCGCCCCGCACATCATTCACATGGCCCAGGCGCTGGATTTGAAGGTGATTGCCGAAGGCATCGAGCTCGAATCCCAAGCGCAATTGCTCAGCAGTGAAGGGGTGAAATTCGGTCAGGGCTGGTTGTTCGCCCATGCGCTGAGCGCGGTGCAATTCATCGAACTGATTACCCGTGGCCGGCGCCTTGCCGGTCGACGCATGGATGATGAAGCCTAGACAGCGAGCGCCATATAAAACTGCGTGCCCTGCCCCGGCCGTGAGTAAACGCCCATGCGTCCACCATGCAACTGGACGATTTCCTTGCACAACGCCAAGCCCAAACCGGCACCGCCCTTCTTGCGCCCTACCTGCACGAAAGGTTCGAAGATCCGCCCCTGCTGGCCGTAGGCAATGCCTTCGCCGTTGTCTTCGACGCTGATAATCAGCCGCTCGCCATGCCGACGTGCCTGCAAGCGGATCTGACCGTCGCGGGCGGTATGGCGCAAGGCGTTGTCGATCAGGTTATCCAGCACACGATCGAGCTGTGCCTGATCGGCCTGCAAACGTGGCAACGGTCCCTGCACTTCGACATGCAGGGCGATGCCCTTGGCCGCCGCCGAATCGGCAAAGCGCAGTTGCGCCTGCTCCAGCAAATCCTCGATGGAGCATGGTGCCAGCGTGAGTTTCTGCAGGCCATTCTGATAACGCGAGAAGTTGAGCAAGTCGTTTATCAACTGCATCAAGCGCTGCATCTCTTCGTTCACGGTGTCGAGCAAATCGGCTTCGCGCGATTCCGGGGCGTACTTCGCTCGTTCGCGGAACAGCCCGAAGGCCATGTGCATGCCGGTGACCGGCGTGCGCAGCTCATGGGAAGCGCGCAACACGAATTCGCTGCGCACCCGCTCGAAGGCGCGTTGCTCGGTCACGTCATGCAAGACCATCACCGCGCCAAGGATATGCCCCTGCGTGTGGCTGACCGGCGTCAGGCTGTAGGTCAGCAAACGAGATTCGCCGTCGACCTCGATGCTCAGGTCTTCCGGTGCGCGCTCAAGCGAGCCACCGCGCAACACCAGTTGCAACTGCGCATCCAGCTCCGGCCGCTCCAGCGCGGTGCCCAAGCCTTGGCCGAGGCGATCATCTTCCCAACCCAACTGGCGCTGAGCCACCGGATTGAGGTGTTCCAGATGCCCCTGGCGGTCGATCATCAGCAAGCCGTCGTCGATACTGTCGAGCACCGCTTGCAGCCGCTGCTGACCGGCGAACAATTCGTCGACGTTGGTCGCCTGATGTTCCCGCAGGGCCTCAGCCATCAGGCCGAAACGCTTGGTCAGCAGGTTCATTTCCATCGCGGAGGAAATCGGCAGGGTCACTTCAAAATTGCCTTGGCCGATATTGTCCGCCGCCTGCGCCAGCGCCTCGATCGGCGCGCCGAAACGCCGGGCAATCCCGTGGGCCGTGATGAAGCCGATGATCAACACCGCCAGCCCGACAAATCCCAGCAGACCGGCGATCAACAATGCCCGGTCGCGCGCTTGATGCTGAACCGCGTTAATGTTGTCCAGTGCATGCTTGTGTTCAGTGATCAAACCGTTGCGCAGCGTGTTGAAGCGCTCTCGGAGGTTGGCGTTGCTGCTCAACGCAGCCGCCGGATCACGGGGCACATCAAAGGCCTGAAGAAAACTCAGGTAATCAGCCTTGGCCTGACTGAAACCATACTGGCGGCCATCGCCAATGTGCTCTTGGGCGATACCGTCATCAAGCAACTTGAGATACTGCTGCTTGGACGCCTCGAACGCGACCGGATCGGGTTCTTCGGCGAGCATGAGGACCAGTTGATCACCCAGGGTTTGTCGCAGCTTGAGGCCCAGATCGAGAGTGACGAAGTTGTTACGCAGCGTCGTTTCCTGCGAGCCAGCCATTTGCATCACGCTGACCAGCCCGAGCAACAGCCCGAGCAAGGCCACGGTGATGAGAGCGGAAATGCTCAAGAACAAACGGGTCCGCAACTTCATCGCCAATTTCATCGTCGGGCACTCACAGGTTGTACTGCTTGCGCTTGCGATACAGGGTCGAGGCATCGATGCCGAGCGTTTTCGCCGCTTGGTCCAAGGTGCCGGCGGTGGCGAGGACGGCGCCGATGTGCGCCTTCTCCAACTCATCGAGACTCAACGCGGCACCGACTCGTGGCGCGTTGTTGGCCGGTTGTTCGGCCATGCCCAGGTGGCTGATCTCCACGCGTTCCTGCGGGCAGATGATGCTCGCCCGCTCGACCACGTTGCGCAACTCGCGAATGTTGCCCGGCCAGCGATAGCCGAGCAGTGCCTCGCGAGCCTCGTCGCTGAAGCCACGTGCCGGACGCGCATACTCTTTGACGAAGCGGGCGAGGAAGCGGTCGGCCAACGTCAGGATGTCCTCGGCACGCTCGCGCAGAGGCGGCAGGTGCAGAGTAATGACGTTGAGGCGATAGAGCAGGTCTTCACGGAAACGCCCGTCACGGACCATGTCTTCGAGATTGAGATTGGTCGCCGCTAGAATGCGCACGTCGGCGCGGCGGGTGACCGGATCCCCTACCCGCTCGTATTCCTTGTCCTGAATGAAACGTAGCAACTTGGGTTGTAATGTCAGTGGAAAATCGCCGATCTCGTCGAGAAACAGAGTGCCGCCGTCAGCCTGATTGACTCGACCCAACGTGCTTTCGCTGGCCCCGGTAAAGGCGCCACGACTGTGACCGAACAGCTCGCTTTCCATCAATTCCGCCGTCAGCGACGGGCAGTTGATGGTCACGCAGGATTTTTTCTCGCGCTTGCTCCAGCCGTGAATCGCTCGGGCTAGCTCACCTTTACCAGTGCCGGACTCGCCGAGGATCAGAATGTTGGCGTCGGTGCCGGCGACCTGACGTGCAGTTTCCAGTACGACTTTCATCGCCGGGCTGTGGGAATCGAGACCGTCCTTCGGTTTGCGGATCTCGCCTTCGAGGGCCTCGAGGCGCGCCGACAGTTGGCGCACTTCCAATTGCTTGGCAGTGGCCAGACGCAACTGATCCGGGCTGCACGGTTTGACCAGATAGTCGGCGGCGCCGGCCTGGATCGCGTCGACGGCGGTATCGACAGCCGAATGCGCGGTGACAATCACCACTCGCATCCATGGTGCCTGAATGCGCATCTGTGCCAGTACGTCGAGGCCGTTGTCTTCTCCCAGACGTAAATCAAGGAAGCACAGATCGAAGACCTGGCGTTGCAGCAAGGTGTCGGCCTGAGCCGCGCTGTTGGCTGTGGCAACCGTATAGCCTTCATCTTCGAGGCAATAACGGAAAGTACGCAGGATGGCGGATTCGTCGTCCACCAGCAGAATGCGGCCTTGATGCTCAGTGGCAGATTCCATTTTTCCTACGCTCCATAGTGATTGGTCTTGGGTTAGTCCCGGAAAAATCGGGCAAGTTGCATGGTTGATTCTGAACGATGCCAGCCATAGGAGGGTAGCTCTCTCCTGCCTTTACGGCCAATACGTTGATTTTGTTGGTTTTTTAAACAAATGCCGATTTGCAGGGCATTCCCTGCGTACTTTTCTGACATCTGCGCCCTGCTCTCAATTCCATAAGAATGAAATCTCCTACGAAAAAATCGTGCATTGCGCACGATCCCAGATGCCCCATCGTGCAGGATGCGTCGCGAAAGTTTTCTACCGCGCCTATAACCAATTGATTTTATTGAATATTTTTCAATTAAAAAACTGGCATGCAGGCTGCAATACCTCATTCAGCCCGGGCAGAAATGAACTGCCCCAACCGAATAAGAGTGAGGAACCCAGGATGACTCGCCAACGTGCCGCCCAAGTGCGTATCTCGCCACTGCATATTCAGCAAGGTCTGTTTGGCGTACTGGCGCTGTTGATCACCCTGATCGCCTGTCAGCAATACCTGCGCTGGGAAAACAGCCAGCAGGTTGAGCCGCTGATTTCGATCCAGCACAACACGCAAACACACTTCAGCGCCGTCAGCAGCAGCCAGGCCGAGAGCGCCTCGATGCGCATGATGGATGTCGATCAGGCGCAGCCGCTGGATCAACTGCCACGTGAAGAGCGTTGGGTTTTCTAAAGAACAGATGAATTCGGGCGCGCAGCGCCAGAACACGTAACACCCCTAAATAGAGAAGTAAGGAGAATCACCATGTTGAGCTGGGCAATTACATTCTTGATCATTGCCATCATCGCTGCAGTACTGGGCTTCGGTGGTATCGCGGGCACCGCCACGGGTATCGCCAAGATTCTCTTTGTCGTGTTCCTGGTGATGTTCATCGCTTCCTTCTTCTTTGGCCGTCGCGGCCGAGGTTAACGATGACTGTGTTAAAGACACTGGCAGCCGCCCTGCTTCTGGGCGGCAGTGCCATGGCGATGGCGGCCAATGACGGCCAGGCGCGGGTCAACGAACTATTGAGTTCCGACCCGCAGTATCGCGAAACCTGGGAAGGCGTGGTGAAGAAGGAAGAACGCCTGCCGGAATGGGTGATGAACCTGTCCGGCACGCCTGACCAGCAGATGAATGCCGTGACTGAAGATGGCGACCAGTATCTGGTCGGCCCGCTCTGCGAATCCGCAGACAAGTGCCTGAACCACCGCTTGATCGTCGCGTTCAGTTTCGACAAGAAAGACGCATACGCCATGCTCGTGGATGTGCCCGAAGGACTGCCGGCCGACAAGTCGCCAACGCGACATGCCACCTACCGCTTCCTCGGCAAACCCGATCAGGGCATGCAGGATCTTTTGATGGAAACCCTGAAGAAAGATCCGAAGTGGTACTGATTTGAACATGAAGGCAGCAGCCCTGCTGCCTTCCATTGCGCCCACCTGAGGAAGGCAGGCGCATGACCAAGGGGCCGGGACGTTCTGACTGTTGCAGGGTCGGAGTGACCTACGGGGACAGGGAGTGCCTGCGCAAGGGCCGGGTCAGGGTAAAAGCTGCGCCGCAGGTTCGCCGACCCGTAGTGGCTCGACGGACTTGCGCTGAGCTTTCCAACACGCAAAACATTGATCCAGAGCGTCTAGCTCATCCTTTTTATCGCTGACACTGCGCGCGAAAACATTACGCGGTGTTTCATGGCGACCGTATATCGACAAAGAGACCACTTAAACAGTAGGACTTCTAGTCTTCCTGCGTAGGCTTTTTCCTAAATATTTCGTCGATTTTTCTCGTTCAAAAAACAACCAACCTAGGCTGTGATGGCCGGTTCACGGCACTTATGCCGGCCGAAATGTCACAATCGAACCGGTTGGGACGCCAGTTTCATTTAAAAAAGCTCATGCCGATTCGGCATAGGGTAGGCGTTTACGGCATTAGACGGCGCAACCTTGCATCGGAATAGTTGCGCCTTTTTTCGCCTGCCGAAGAGCCGTAAATACGCGCTTCGGGGCACCTTATACGGAGGCAGATGCACAGACTTTTCCGCTAAAGAGCGTTCCAGTTCCTGCATGTGCCTGAGTCAAACGCAAGTAAGGGTAAAGATAATGAAGAAGGCAAAAATCAGCCTCGCCTGGCAGATCCTCATCGGTCTTGTTCTAGGGATTGCAATTGGTGCGTTGCTCAATCACTTCAGTGCCGAGAAGGCTTGGTGGATCAGCAACGTCCTGCAACCGGCAGGCGATATCTTTATCCGTCTGATCAAGATGATCGTGATCCCGATCGTCATCTCTTCCCTGATTGTCGGCATTGCCGGCGTGGGCGACGCCAAGAAACTCGGGCGGATTGGCCTGAAGACGATCATCTATTTCGAAATCGTCACCACCATCGCCATCGTTGTCGGCCTGCTGCTGGCCAACCTGTTCCACCCGGGTACCGGCATCGACATGAGCACCCTGGGCACGGTGGACATCTCGAAGTACCAGGCGACCGCCGCCGAAGTGCAGCATGAACACGCGTTCATCGAGACCATCCTCAACCTGATCCCGTCGAACATCTTCGCGGCCATGGCCCGCGGCGAAATGCTGCCGATCATCTTCTTCTCCGTGCTGTTCGGTCTCGGTCTGTCGAGCCTGCAGTCGGACCTGCGCGAGCCGCTGGTGAAGATGTTCCAGGGCGTCTCGGAAAGCATGTTCAAAGTCACCCACATGATCATGAACTATGCGCCGATCGGCGTGTTCGCACTGATCGCGGTGACCGTGGCCAACTTCGGCTTCGCCTCGCTGCTGCCGCTGGCGAAACTGGTGATCCTGGTTTACGTCGCCATCGCCTTCTTTGCCTTCGTGGTGCTGGGCCTGATCGCCAAGCTGTTCGGTTTCTCTGTGATCAAGCTGATGCGCATCTTCAAGGATGAGCTGGTGCTGGCCTACTCCACCGCGTCTTCGGAAACCGTGCTGCCACGCGTGATCGAGAAGATGGAAGCCTACGGCGCACCGAAAGCCATCTGCAGCTTCGTGGTGCCTACCGGTTATTCGTTCAACCTCGACGGTTCGACCCTGTACCAGTCGATCGCCGCCATCTTTATTGCCCAGCTCTACGGCATCGACCTGTCGATCAGCCAGCAGCTGCTGCTGGTCCTGACCCTGATGGTCACCTCCAAAGGCATCGCCGGTGTACCGGGCGTGTCCTTCGTGGTACTGCTGGCCACTCTGGGCAGCGTCGGCATTCCGCTGGAAGGCTTGGCGTTCATCGCCGGTGTCGACCGCATCATGGACATGGCGCGTACCGCTCTGAACGTGATTGGTAACGCCCTGGCGGTACTGGTTATCGCACGTTGGGAAGGCATGTACGACGATGCCAAGGGCCAGCGCTACTGGAACTCCCTGCCGCACTGGCGCAGCAAGGAAAAACTGCCGGCAGGCGAAATCTCGAAGAACTGACACACCCCTGTAGGAGCTGCCGCAGGCTGCGATCTGTTGATCTTGCTTTTTAAAAACAAAATCAAAAGATCGCAGCCTTCGGCAGCTCCTACAGGAGATTGAGGTCAACCCGGTAAATGGGGTGGCAGCAGGTACACACAAACCCCGGAGAAATCCGGGGTTTGTCGTTTCTGGCGACCCCGCTATCATTCGCGGCATTCTTCGGGGGATTTGACTGATGCTTAATGGCCTGTGGCTTGGCTTCTTCATCGTGGCAGCCGTATCGGCGCTGGCGCAGTGGCTGATCGGCGGCAACGCCGGGATCTTTGCGGCGATGGTGGAAAGCATTTTCGCCATGGCCAAGCTCTCGGTCGAAGTCATGGTGCTGCTGTTCGGCACCCTCACCCTGTGGCTGGGCTTTCTGCGCATCGCCGAGAAGGCCGGGATCGTCGAGTGGCTGGCCAAGGTACTCGGCCCCCTGTTCCTGCGGCTGATGCCGGAAGTCCCGGCCGGTCACCCTGCCCTTGGCCTGATCACTCTGAACTTCGCCGCCAACGGTCTGGGCCTCGACAACGCGGCCACGCCCATCGGCCTGAAAGCCATGAAGGCGCTGCAGGAGCTCAATCCCAGTGCCACCATCGCCAGTAACGCGCAAATCCTCTTCCTGGTGCTCAACGCCTCCTCCCTGACCCTGCTGCCGGTGACGATCTTCATGTACCGCGCCCAGCAAGGCGCGCCAGATCCGACGCTGGTGTTCCTGCCGATCCTGCTGGCAACCAGTTGCTCGACGATCGTCGGCTTCCTCTCGGTGGCGTTCATGCAGCGCCTGCGGATCTGGGATCCAGTGGTGCTGGCCTATCTGGTACCGGGTGCGCTGTTGTTGGGTGGCTTCATGGCGTTGCTCGGCACCCTTTCAGCGACGGCTTTGGCGGGATTGTCGTCGATCCTCGGCAATCTCACGCTGTTCGGGTTGATCATGCTGTTTCTGATCATCGGCGCGTTGAGGAAAGTGAAGGTTTACGAGGCGTTCGTTGAAGGCGCGAAGGAAGGCTTCGACGTCGCGAAGAACCTGCTGCCGTATCTGGTGGCGATGCTCTGTGCGGTCGGCGTACTGCGTGCTTCCGGGGCGTTGGACTTCGGTCTGGATGGCATTCGTCATCTGGTCGAGTGGGCGGGTTGGGACACACGGTTTGTCGATGCGTTGCCGACGGCGATGGTCAAGCCGTTCTCCGGCAGCGCAGCGCGGGCCATGCTGATCGAGACGATGAAGACCTCGGGCGTCGACAGCTTCCCGGCGCTGGTCGCGGCGACGGTGCAGGGTAGTACCGAGACGACGTTCTATGTGCTGGCAGTGTATTTCGGCGCGGTGGGCATTCAGCGGGCGCGGCATGCGGTGGGGTGTGCGTTGCTGGCGGAACTGGCGGGTGTGCTCGGCGCGATTGGCGTGTGCTACTGGTTCTTCGGCTGATCACACATCAAAATTGTAGGAGCGAGTCTGCTCGCGATAGCGGTTTATCAATCGCCATCATCGGTGACTGATACACCGCTATCGCGAGCAGGCTCACTCCTACAGGGGTTGTGTGTCGGGCTTAAGGTTTTGGGGGGGCCAGTTTCTGGCCTTGTTCGACAGCCCAAGCGACGATTTTGGCGGTCAGGCGATCACTGGCCTGGCCAAACCCGGCCACCACCGCCGGCACCTGTACATCGTTCAGAGGCTGGCGCTCTTCAAAGCGGCGACTGGCCAGAATGCGCTGGTCATAACCGCGCACCAGCAACGCATCGACGCGCACCACAACGCTGGCCTGTGAGCCTTGGTATTCGGTCTGAAACGCCTGCAAACTCCCGCCCAATTCCAGATCCGCCGCAAAGTTGCTGTCATCGGTACTAAGCAACGTCACCCGACCATCACGCTGAAACCCATCGAGCAAGCGATTACGCACCAGCACCGGCGCCGGATCACTCCAGCGCGAGCCCTTGTAACTGCTGATCACGTCGCCCTGCGGAATCACCGCAATCGTCGGCCGGTTCAACGCCTCACTGGCCTGCAACTTGTTCAGCCGCAACGACCAAGATTGAGTCGCCGCTGAACTGGCCGAGGCGGGCGCCTGTGCGGCCGGCAGGCGATAGACATCCGACGGCTCGGACTGGGGCAGAATCGAACAGGCGCTGATCAGCGTGAAGCCGGCGAGGAGGGCAAGTCGAGTCAGCTTCATGGCGTGAATTCCTTGTTCTTGTCACGGCCCAGCAGGTAGCCGCTGGGGTTGGCCTCAAGGCGTTGGGAGATGGCGCGCAGCGAGGTCAGCGTCTCGCGCAGTTCGCGGATCGCCGGGGCCAGGCCATTAAGGCCCTGCATGCCGTTGTCGAGGGAGTTTTCGTTTTTGTTCAGCAGGGTGCTGATCGTCGCGGTACTTTGCTCCAGCGACTTCATGGCTTGTTCGGCACTGCCCAATGCCTGTTTGCCCTGATCGTTGATCAAGCCGTTGGCATTGCGCATCAATAACGAGGTCTGTTCGAGCATGCTGCCGGCCTGTTTGCCAACGCTCGCCAGTTGTTGCATGGCTTGCTTGATGTCACCGCGCTGATCGTTGATGGTGCCGGTGGTCTGCTCCAGATGGGCGAGGGTTTTGCTCACACGCTCGACGTTCTCGGCAGAAAACATCTGGTTGGCGTTCTGCAGCAGCGCAGTGATGCCGGTCATCAAATCGTTGCTGTCATTGAGCAAGCGCGAAATAGGCGAGGGCGAGGCGACGATGGTCGGCAGATTGCCGTCATGCCCACGCAGTTTCGGGCTTTCGGGTGTACCACCGCTGAGCTGGATGATCGAGGTCCCCGTGATCCCGGCCAGCGCCAGTTTGGCCTGGGTGTCCTCCTTGACCGGCGTATCACCGGCCAGACGAATCCGCGCCAGCACCCGCCGCGGATCCTTTGGATCAAGGCGCAGGTTGATCACATCGCCGACCTTGATCCCGCTGTACTGCACCGGGCTGCCCTTGGACAAGCCACTGACCGCCTCGCTGAAGACAATCTCGTAATCCTTGAACTCGGTGTCGACACTGGACTTTGCCAGGAAAAGACCGAAGAGCAGGGCACCTGCCACCACAATCACGGTGAACAGGCCGATCAACACATGATGCGCTCGGGTTTCCATGTCAGACCTCGTTGAGCAATTTGGCGGCGTCCAGCGCCGAGCGGCCACGCGGACCGTGGAAGTATTCGTGAATCCATGCGTCGTCGGTTTCCGAGACGACGTCGATCGGGCCGGCGACCAGCACTTTTTTCTGCGCCAGCACCGCCACGCGGTCGGTGATGGTGTAGAGCGTGTCGAGGTCGTGGGTCACCAGAAACACGCTGAGACCGAGCGCATCGCGCAGGGTCAGGATCAATTGATCGAACTGCGCCGCACCAATCGGATCGAGGCCGGCGGTGGGTTCATCGAGAAACAGGATGTCCGGGTCCAGCGCCAGAGCCCGGGCCAGAGCAGCGCGTTTGATCATGCCGCCGGACAGCGATGCCGGGTATTTGTCCGCCGCCGACAGCGGCAACCCGGCCAGCGCCAGCTTCACCGCAGCCAAGTGCTCGGCGTCGTTGCGGCTGAGGCCGGCGTGTTCGATAAGGGGCAGGGCGACGTTCTCAGTAACGGTCAGCGAGGAGAACAGCGCGCCTTTCTGAAACAGCACACCAAAACGGCGTTCGATAAGCGAGCGCTCATGCTCGGACAGGCTCGGCAGGTTCTTGCCGAACACTTTGACGATGCCTTCGCTGGGCCGGCGCAGGCCGACGATGCTGCGCAGCAACACCGATTTGCCGCTGCCGGAGCCGCCGACCACGGCGAGAATCTCGCCTTTGTACAAATCCAGGTCGAGGTTCTCGTGCACGCTCTGGCTGCCAAAGCGATTGCACAGGCCACGGACTTCGATCACCGCCTCCGAGGGCGCGCGGGGTAGACGACTCACCAGCCCATCTCCATGAAGAACAGCGCGGCCACCGCGTCGAGCACGATCACCACGAAAATCGATTGCACCACGGCAGACGTAGTGTGGGCGCCGACCGACTCGGCGCTGCCACTGACCTTGAAGCCTTCCAGGCAACCAATTGCAGCAATGATGAAGGCGAAGATCGGCGCCTTCACCAAGCCGACCAGAAAGTGCTGCACGCCGATATCCGACTGCAACAGCGTCAGGAACATCGCCGGCGAGATATCCAGCGACACCGCGCAGACCACGCCGCCGCCGATTATCCCGCAGAGCATCGCCAGGAAGGTCAGCATCGGCAACGCCACCAGCATCGCCAGCACGCGCGGCACCACCAGCAGCTCCATCGGATCAAGGCCGAGGGTGCGAATCGCATCGATTTCCTCGTTGGCCTTCATCGAGCCGATCTGCGCAGTGAAGGCACTGGCAGTGCGCCCGGCCATGAGGATTGCCGTGAGCAGCACACCAAATTCGCGCAGGAACGAGAAGCCCACCAGGTCCACGGTAAAAATCGTCGCACCGAAACTGGCCAGCACCGTGGCGCCGAGAAACGCCACCACCGCACCCACCAGAAATGTCAGCAATGCCACGATCGGCGCGGCATCGAGGCCGGTCTGCTCGATGTGCGCGATCATTGGCGTGATGCGCCAGCGCTTGGGCCGTAACAGGTTGCGAGCGATGGTTTCCATGATCAGGCCGACGAAACCGAGCAGTTGCAGAGTGTCCTGCCAGACGGTGTCGACGGCGCGACCAATGCGCGTCAGCAGTTGCACACTGACGCTGATTTCCGGCTCTTTGATCGGCACGCAGAAATCGGTCATCGAGCAGTACACGGTTTGCAGCAGCGCGCGGTCGGCGGAGGTCAGGGTGCAATCGGGGTGTTCGGCGGATTTGCCCAGGCGTTCGGAGCCGAGCAGTTCGACCAGCAACGAAGCGCCAGCGGTGTCGAGGGCGCCGAGGCTGTTGAGGTCGATCGGGGTGTTGGCATCGTACTGACCGTGGAGCTTTTCGCTCAGTTGCTTGAGCTCGGCGTAATGGGCAAGCGTCCAGTCCCCCGTGACCCGCAGGCGGGCAGGGGTTATCGACGTGTCCAGTTGAGCATTACCGCTGATCGAGCTGCTGGTCATAAGCTCCGTGCTTGTTCGGCCTTTATGCGAACTAACGTAATAGCACGAACCGGATTACTTTTCTTTGATCGCTGTGCTGTCCGTGACTTCGAAACGCAGCACGCCGATCACCTGGCCATCCTCGGTCAACACCCGCACTTGCCACTTGCCCGCCGGGTTGCCGGGGAAGTTCTGCTTGTGCGTCCACGCACGGTAGCCTTCCTTGCGCCCGCCATGGATGTCGAGGGCGATGCGGTCGACCTCTTTGCCGTTGAATTGCCAGACGTGATAAATCCGCTCATCCAGCCCGCGCGGCGCGTTGATAGCGGTATAGGCATAAAGGCCATCGCCACGAATCTGCTCGGCGCTGACCGTGTCGAGGCTGGCGCCTGGGGTGCGGTCCTGCATTTGCGTGCTGATCGCCACGTCGGTCATCCACAGCGTCGCCGGTGGCACCCACGAACGCAGCGCCCAACCCACGCCACCGATGCCGACCGTGATGCACAGGATCGCCAGGGCATTGCGCAGCGTGCGGATCGGGAAGATCGACGCCAGACTCGGGAACGACAACAACACGGCAATGCCAAGCGCCCACTTGAAGCTTTGCGCGGTGGTCAGGTGCATGATCACCGGCAACGCGGTGAGCAGGGCGGCGAACAGGGTCAGAGTGTGCAGCGCGAGAAACGCCCAGCGCCGTGGCGCCAGCCATTTGTAATAGAGCGGATCGACGATGGAAATCAGTGCCGCGACGCTGAGCAGGCCGGTGAAAAACAGCTGTCCGCTATTCCACGTCGTGGTGATGAAAAAGAACGGCAGGACGAAAAACAGGCTTTCCTGATGGATCATCTGCGTCGCGTAACGCAGCAGCGGCTGGGGAATCTCGCGTTTGAACACGCGGGTGAAGAGGCCGGTGAGGGTGTTTTCCAGCATCAGCCAGATCCAGCTGAGCAGCATGATCACGGTGATCCAACTCGCCAGGCCCTGCTGACGATCGACCATGATGAAACTGCCGACCCCGGAGATGAACCCGCCAAGCGCAATGACCCCGGGATAGCGCTTCATCAGTTCGAGAATGCGCTGGATCAGGAGCTGTATTTTTGGCATTTGGGCGGTTCACGACTTGAGGGGAAAAAACCTCGACAGAGTAGCGCTGGCAAGGCTGATGGTCACTTAAAACCAACGCATTTCATTGTAGGAGTGAGCCTGCTCGCGATTGCGGAATATCAGCCGAAGAAATGGTGACTGAAGGACCGCTATCGCGAGCAGGCTCACTCCTACAGGATTAGTGCTCGGCCGGCCGGCGGCGGTGATGCAAACGCCAGCCGATCAGGACCAGCAACACCAGACCCAAGCCACCCGCACTCAACCACAAAACCTGATCATCACTGATCAACGGCTTCTCGATCCGCAGATACCCCGGTTGCAACAGCAACTCACGCATGGCCTTGTTCGCCGCTTCCAGCGTCACCCCTTGCAGCTCGCGCGCGGGGTTGGCAAAACGGCCGTCCTGGTAATCACCGAGGGCGCTCCAGTAGTAATCCGCCATCGCGCTGTTGCCCTGTACCGCCCAAGCCTGATGGGCGATCGAGGCCTGTTTGATCCGCGCGAAAGTATCCGGGTCTAGGCCGTTTTTCAGCAGATCAGCCTTGAGGTCCTCCAGCACCTGAATAGCTTCGTCGACGTCATCACGATCCAGATCGGCATTCAGGCTCATGAAACCGACGCCGCCAAATACCTCACGCTCGGCCCACGGCCCATAGGACAAACCGTGGTTGAGACGAATCTGCCGATACAGCGCCCAATCCAGATAATCCTTGAGGATATCGAACGTCTCATCGTACTGATCGTTCAGCACCGGTTCCGGCACCAGCCAGTGCAACTTGGCGCTGTCGCCGATAAAGCCACGGGTGAGGGTGCGCTCATGGGCGGCGCTAGTGCTGATGTCCGGCAGTGCACGGTGCTCGCTCGGCTCGACCGCTTCGAGCGCGCCCCAGGTGCGTTCCAGATAGGCCGGCAGCAGTTTGTCGAGTTCGCCGACGACGATCAGGGTCATGTTGTTCGGCGCGTACCAGGCCTCGCGCACCTTCTCCAGTTGTTCCTGAGTCAGGTGACCGACCTCGGCGCGCTGCGGGCATTTCAAGCCCAGTTCGACGGCGAGCTGATTGCTCGCGGTGTGGCCAAGGTCCTGACGATCAAGGAAGCGCTGCAGGCGTGTGTAATGGCCGCCGTCCTCGCGCTCGACCACACGTTTGGCGGCGTTGATCGCGTTGTCGTCGATGCGCGTTTGCGTGAGCAGAGCGAGCAGCAGGTCGAGTACCTTGCGCTGGTTTTTCGCCGGCGCTTCGATGACAAACGTGGTGTCGGCGTTACTGGTGAACGCATTCCAGTCACCACCCAGCGCTTGCATACGTTCCTCTAAACCGCCTTCGCCGGTCGCATCGATGCCGCTGAACAACAAATGCTCAAGCAGGTGCGGCAACTCCTTGTCATCGCAATCGAAATCATCAAGGCCGACGCCCACTACCAACCGGATCGCAACATGCCCGCGCTCGGTGCCGGGCTTGAGCAGCAACTGCAAACCATTGGGCAGCGCATAGCCTTCAACCTGAAAACGATCCAGGGCGAAGGCGGGCAGGGAACCGAGCAACAGACAGGCGAACAACAGGCAACGCATAACAGGCTTCCATACGGCTGATTTGGAGATCCGTGTCGTCAGTCAGATCGCCTTCGCGAGCAAGCTCGCTCCCACATTTGAAATGCATTCCCCACTGTAGGAGTGAGCCTGCTCGCGATAGCGGCCTGAAGGCTGAATCAATGTAACTGACTAAACCAAGCCCCAGTCGTTCAAGGCGAATGCGTAATGTCGGCAATATCATCCGCCGCCAGCGCCCCGGTATCCGCCGTTTCCAGCACCACATACGCACTGCCGCAAAACAGCGAATTGAGCCGCTTCATGTCGGCAATCAACTCCAGATGCAGCGAACTGGTCTCGATACTCTGCACGATCTTGCGTTGCAAACGGCTGACATGCGCATGGGCCAGACGACGTTCCTGCGCGCGAAAGCGGCGTTTCTCGCGCAGTAGCTGGCGGGCGCTTTCGCGGTCACCACTGAGGAACACCGACAGCCCCAACCGCAGATTAGCGATCAATTGCTGCTGCAATCCGGCCAGATCCTCCAGACCTTCCTCGGAAAACGAGCGCCGCTGCGAGGTTTTCTGCTGCTGGATCTTGCGCAGCATGCGTTCGATCAGGTCGGCGGCCAGTTTCAGATTGATCGCCAGCTCGATGATCTCGGCCCAGCGCCGACTGTCCTGCTCGCCGAGGTCTTCGCGGGGCATCTGCGCCAGGTACAGCTTGATCGCGCTGTACAGCGCCTCGACGTCGTCGGTCAATCGGCGCATTTCCTGGGTGACGGCGGTCTGCTTGCCGCGCAGCACATCGAGGGTGGCGTCGAGCATGTTGTCGAGCAGATCGCCCATGCGCAGAGTTTCCCGCGCGGCGTTGGCCAACGCCAGGCTCGGCGTGACCAGTGCCGTCGCATCGAGGTGACGCGGTTTGGCAGTGCCGTTGACCTCCGGCCGTTCCGGCAGCAGCCACGCGCAGAGGCGCGCCATCGGCCCCACCGACGGCAGCAGAATCAGGCAGCGCGCAGTGTTGTAGAGCAAGTGGAAACCGATGACCATTTCCTGCGGGCTGAAATCGAGGCTGTCGATCCAGTGCACCAGCGGATCGAGTACCGGAATGATCAGCAGCAGGCCGATCAGTTTGTACAGCAGACTGCCCAGCGCCACTTGCCGCCCGGCCGCGTTCTGCATGCTGGTGCTCATGAAAGCGAGAATGCCGCTGCCGATGTTGGCGCCGATCACCAGACCGATCGCCACCGGCAAGCTGATCACACTGGCGCCAGCCAGTGTCGCGGTGAGCAACACGGCGGCGAGGCTCGAGTAGGAAATCATCGCGAACAATGCGCCGACCAAGGCGTCGAGAAGGATATCGCCGGTCAGCGAGGCGAAGATCACCTTGACCCCTTGAGCGTGAGTGATCGGCGCAGCGGCCTCGACGATCAATTGCAGCGCGAGAATGATCAGCCCCAGACCGATGCTGACCCGGCCCATCTGCCCGAGCCGCGTCTGTTTGCGCGACAGAAAGAAAATCACCCCGAGGAAAATCAGCAGCGGCGACAGCCACGACAAGTCAAACGTCAGCACCCGCGCCATCAGCGCGGTACCGACGTCGGCGCCGAGCATGGTCGCCAGCGCCGGGGTCAGCGCCATCAGGCCCTGGCCGACGAAAGAGGTCACGAGCATGGCCGTGGCATTGCTGCTCTGCACCATCGCGGTAACGACGATGCCGGCGACAAAGGCCAGCCAGCGCTTGGACATGTTCTGGCCAATCACATGGCGCAGGTTGGTGCCGTACACCCGCAGGATGCCGGTTCGAACGATGTGCGTGCCCCAGATCAGCAGGGCGACGGCGGAAAGCAGATTGAGCAGGGTGAGCATGCAGACCCCCTGTAATAGCAGTGCCTCAGAGAGGCAAGTTGACGGTACCGCGCGGTTTCTACGTTTTTGATACTTAAGCTGTAGTTGGCTAACGGTCTGGGCGCCAGCATTGCACAGCTAAAGTGTCGATTGAAACAAAAGTGTCATGAAAAGCGCTTCATACACTCCCTTTAAATCAACGCCGTCTCCTGTGGGAGCTGGCTTGCCAGCGATGGCGTCGGCACAACCAACATTGATGTCGCCTGACACTCCGCTATCGCTGGCAAGCCAGCTCCCACAAGGTCCGCAGTGACTGAATGTTGCACAAACAAATGTGGGAGCGAGCCTGCTCGCGAAAGCGGTGAATCAGCCAACATTTTTGTCGACTGACACTCCGTCTTCGCGAGCAGGCTCGCTCCCACAGGGGGGTATTGCGTGCGTCTGGATTACCGGGTTACTGGCCCGGGATGTCCTTGCGCAGTTTCACCGGATCTTGCTGCTGTCTCTTCTTGGCCATCGCGCCGCGCAGCTTGATGTTGATCGCTTCCACCGCCAGCGAGAACGCCATGGCGAAGTAGACGTAGCCTTTCGGTACATGCACGTCGAACGACTCGGCAATCAGCACGGTGCCGACCACCAGCAGGAACGACAGCGCCAGCATCTTCAGCGACGGGTGCTTGTCGATGAACTCGCTGATCTTGCCCGAGGCCAGCATCATCACCAGCACCGCCACGACGATCGCCGCGACCATCACCGGCACGTGGGACACCATGCCCACGGCGGTGATCACCGAATCCAGCGAGAAGACGATGTCGATGATCGCGATCTGGATGATGGTGTAGAGGAAGTTGCCACCCTTGCCGCCCGGGGTTTCGTCGCTTTCGTCTTCGCCTTCCAGCGCGTGGTACATCTCTTGCGAGCTCTTCCACAGCAGGAACAGACCACCGAAGAACAGGATCAGGTCACGGCCGGAAATGCCTTGGCCGAACACCTCGAACAGGTCGGCGGTGAGGCGCATGACCCAGGTGATCGACAGCAGCAACAGGATGCGGGTGATCATGGCCAGGCCGAGACCGAAGATCCGGGTGCGCTGCTGCATGTGTTTGGGCATGCGGCTGACCAGGATCGAAATCATGATGATGTTATCGATGCCGAGGACGATTTCCAGGGCGGTCAGGGTGAAGAAGGCAACCCAGATTTCGGGGTTGGTCAGCCATTCCATGTGTATTCCTTTGAGCGATTGTTAAACCGAAAAAGGTCCGGGCTTCAAACAGCGAAGCCAGGACCCGAAACGGTGAGTCGTGGGCTTATAGAGTGCTGAACACCGGGAAAGTCCCCAACAGCAGTGCAGCAATCAGGATGCAGATACAAACCAGGATCGCCCATTTCAGGGTGAAACGCTGGTGGTCACCAAAATCGATGCCGGCCAGGGCCACCAACAGATACGTCGATGGCACCAACGGGCTCAGCAAGTGGACGGGCTGACCGACGATCGAGGCACGGGCCATTTCCACTGCGGTGATCCCGTAGTGGCTGGCGGCCTCGGCCAACACCGGCAACACGCCATAGTAGAACGCATCGTTGGACATGAAGAAGGTGAACGGCATGCTCACCAGCGCCGTGATCACGGCCAGGTACGGGCCGAGAAAATCCGGAATCACCGCCAACAGGCTCTTCGACATCGCATCGACCATGCCGGTGCCGCTCAGGATACCGGTGAAGATACCCGCCGCAAAGATCAGCCCGACCACTGCCAGCACGCTGCCGGCGTGAGCGGCGACACGATCCTTTTGCATCTGCAGGCAAGGGTAGTTGACGATCATGGCAATACTGAACGCCACCATGAACAGCACCGGCAACGGCAACAGGCCGGCGATCAGCGTGCACATCAGGCCGAAGGTCAGGGCGCCGTTGAACCAGATCAGTTTCGGACGGCGGGCATCCGGGAATTGCGACACGCTGATTTCGCTGTGATCGATATCATCGCCAACCAGATGCAGCTCACCGAGACGCGCACGCTCACGCTTACCGTAAAAGTAGGCGATGACCAGGATCGCCAAAACACCAGCCGCCATCGCCGGAATCATCGGCACGAAAATGTCCGATGGATCGACGTGCAGCGCACTGGCGGCGCGGGCAGTCGGGCCGCCCCATGGGGTCATGTTCATCACGCCACCGGCGAGGATGATCAGACCGGCCATGATCCGCGGGCTCATGCCGATGCGGCTGTACAGCGGCAGCATGGCGGCCACGCAGATCATGTAAGTGGTCGCGCCGTCACCATCGAGGGAAACGACGAGCGCCAGTACGGCGGTGCCGACCGAAACTTTCAGCGGGTCGCCCTTGACCAGTTTGAGGATCTTGCGCACGGCCGGGTCGAACAGGCCGGAGTCGATCATCAGGGCGAAATAGAGAATGGCGAACATCAGCATCACGCCGGTCGGCGCGAGCTTGGTGATGCCTTCGAGCATCATCGGACCGATCTTCGGTGCGAAACCGCCGAACAGGGCGAAGACGATCGGGATGATGATCAGAGCGATCAGCGCGGACAGGCGCTTGGTCATGATCAGGAACATGAACGTGATGACCATGGCGAAGCCAAGGAAAGTCAGCATGGGAATACTCCAGGCGTAGCGTGGCTAGTTAAATGAGCAGATCGGGCCGATCAGCGCAGAACGGGAAGCACGAGACGTACGGGAGGAGTGACAGCGCGAAGGCGGGCTACAGAGGACATCAGAATCACCATTGTTGTTGTTAATTGGGCCGTTCGTGCGGGGTATCACACGCATTGGCCGACCGGTCTGTTGCCGGAAGTGGAGGCGATCCTAATCGCGGAAGCTTTCAGCTACCTTTCGCTGAAGAAAGCTTTGGGTGAACGGTCAACCGGCCGTCGGATGCGAACCAGAGTCAATAAACACGGGAAGGAGGGCTTTGATCATGAGCCAATTGCACAGCGGCGGCTGCCATTGCGGACACATTCGTTATCAGTTCAGCGGGGCGTTGCAGGATATCGCCCATTGCCATTGTTCAATCTGCCGCAAGGTCAGCGGCGGCATCGTCACGACGTGGATCACAGTGCCAGGCTCCAGTTTCCAATGGCTGGCCGGTACGCCGTCGCGTTACGACTCGTCCGCCAGTTGTGCGCGGTTCTTTTGCCCGCAGTGCGGCGCGCAAATGGCGCTGGTGACGTTGCTCAGCCCTGAAAGCATCGACGTGACCATCGCCACACTTGATCACCCAGAGCAGGCACCCGCCGAGCGACACATCTGGACGGACAGCCAATTGCCCTGGCTGCACCTGGACGAGCATCTGCCGGGCGAAGCCGAAGAAACGCTGTGATCAGAAAACAGACAGATCCAGCGACCGCATCGCGCCCATCCAGATTGCGTGTTCGGTGTGGTCGAGCAGGTCATCACCGGTGTCCGGGTGCAGGAATACCACCAGACCTTTGCGGTTCAGCGCCAGCCACGGCAGCACATCGCTGATCAACTCGGGGCCGAAGGCCAACTGGCAACTCCAGTCCGGATGCGGGCCGACCGGGCGTTCGTGGACGCGGCCCATTTTCAATGGAAACAATTGCGCGGCTTTCTCACACAACGCGCGCGCCTGATCGATGGTGTCGGCGTCGAAATAGACGTGGGCGTGGTAGCCCTTGATCGCTTGCATCGCAAACCCTCGGAAATCGGTTCGAACCCTCAGCGTTACCCGTATGTCACACGCCATACAAGGTATAAGAAAAGGGATCAGCCATGAAAAATGCCGAAACCCCGGCGGTAAAAGTGGTGCTCTATGGTGCCATGAGTAGCCTGGGCAGCGCGTTGATGGCTGAGTTGCTGCGTCGTCAGCATGAAGTCATCGCCATTCTCGACGATCTGACCGCACTTGCGCCGCGTCCGGGCTTGCGTACCAAAACCGGTGATTTGTTCGACTCGGAGCGGATCAATCAGAGCGTGGCCGGCAGTTCGGCAGTGATCTGTTTATTGGATGCACCGGGGTTGCCATTCAGTAGCGATCAAATTGAACGCTCCGTTGTGCTCGGACCGGTCGAGCAGGTACTGGCCGTCGACGCACTGGTCGATGGCCTGCAAGCGGCCAATGTGTCGCGGCTGTTTCTGGTGGGGGATTTTGCCGTACTCGATGAGCGGGACGTCGATGATCGCCTGCAACGCCATGCCGCCGAAGAAATTCGCGAAGCCGTGCAAAGCAGTCCGCTGCACTGGACACTGGTCAATGCGCCACACGGCGTGGCCGGGTTGACCATTGAGCATTTCAGCCAGGTCGGCGGCAATCTCGAACCGGGACTGGCCGAGCCACTGGAGCGGCTGAACCGCGTGGCGGTGGGGATTGCCGATGAGCTAAGGCTGAATTTGCATGTAGGGCAGCATGTGAATTTCGTTGCGGCTTCAGATTCGTAAAAGATCGCAGCCTTCGGCAGCTCCTACAGGGGGACCGCGCTCCAGATGTAGGAGTTGCCGCAGGCTGCGATCTTTTGACTTTCAAACCGCGATCGAAGGCAGTGCGAGTCCATTAAGCGACTCAGCACTGCTCGCCTGTTCCGCCATCAACCAATCGACAAACTGCTGAATCAGCGCGCCCCGACGTTTGCGTTGCGGCAGCACCACGTAATAACCCAACCGCGACAGCGTCGTTTCAGCAATCGGGCGACACAACAGACCTTGCGTCAGCAAGTTATCCACAAGGTGCCGCCAACCGATCGCCACGCCCTGGCCGCCAATCGCCGCCTGAATCAACAGCGTGTAATTGTCGAAACGCAATTGCCCCGGCGCCGGCGGTGTAGTGATGCCCAAC
The DNA here is from genome assembly GCF_900187485.1 of Pseudomonas sp. Irchel s3a12. Classification (NCBI taxonomy): domain Bacteria; kingdom Pseudomonadati; phylum Pseudomonadota; class Gammaproteobacteria; order Pseudomonadales; family Pseudomonadaceae; genus Pseudomonas; species Pseudomonas sp. Irchel s3a12. Next base: position 308,640 of record NZ_FYDN01000003.1, on the reverse strand, counting down.
TCGCGAAACAGACCGCTCCAGTCAAACCAGTTGCTGCTGTTCTCCCCACGCAGGTGCAGCAACGGGAACTCCAGCAGCGCGTGAGCAGGCAAGGGCAGGGCGCGGTCCTTGAGCAATTGCGGACTGCACACCGGGAACACTTCTTCGCTGAACAGCCAATGGCTTTCGCCCTGCTTGAAACGCCCGTCGCCAAACAGGATCGCCACATCGATATCGGTGCGCAGCATGTTGTGGTTGCGTTCGCTGGTCACCAGGCTGACGTCGACCTGCGGGTTGGCTTCATGAAAGCGGTGCAGGCGCGGCATCAGCCAATAAGCAGCGAAGGCAAAGTCGGTGGCAACTTGCAGGACTTCATGCTGCTGTTGTGCGCTGATCGCGCTCAATCCTGCATCGATATTCTGCAAACCGAGAGTAACTTGCTCAAACAGTATCGCGCCGACTTCGGTCAGCTCGATCCCACGGTAAATGCGATCAAATAGTCGCGTACCGAGTTGTTCTTCCAGCCGTTTGATCTGCTGACTGATCGCTGGTTGCGTGGTGCCAAGCTCTACCGCCGCTGCGGTAAAGCTGCGCTGGCGGGCTGCCGCTTCGAAGGCACGCAGCAGGTCGAGGGACAGATCACCCAAGGCTTCATACATAAGCTGTGCTTATCCTAGTCATTGTCCGGCGCGGGCTTTACCGGATAAAGCATGGACTCCATGCTCGATCGCAGCAATGTCGCATAAATATTCACTATGGAATGCCGCGATCACATGAAGCGCAAGAATATTCTTTTCATCATGGCCGATCAGATGGCCGCGCCAATGTTGCCGTTTTACGGCCCATCGCCGATCAAACTGCCGAATCTTTCCCGCCTCGCCGCCCAAGGCGTGGTGTTCGACGCCGCTTACTGCAACAGCCCGTTGTGCGCGCCGTCGCGGTTCACCCTGGTCAGCGGCCAGTTGCCGAGCAAGATCGGCGCCTACGACAACGCCGCCGATTTCCCTGCCGACATTCCGACCTACGCGCACTACCTGCGCCGCATGGGCTACCGCACCGCGCTATCCGGCAAGATGCACTTCTGCGGTCCGGACCAGTTGCACGGTTATGAAGAACGCCTGACCAGTGATATCTACCCGGCCGATTACGGTTGGGCCGTGAACTGGGATGAGCCGGATGTAAGGCCGAGCTGGTACCACAACATGTCTTCGGTGCTGCAGGCTGGGCCATGTGTGCGCACCAATCAGCTGGATTTCGATGAAGAGGTGGTGTTCAAGGCGCAGCAATATCTGTTCGATCACATCCGCGAGGACGGCGACCAGCCGTTCTGCCTGACAGTATCGATGACTCACCCACACGACCCGTACACCATTCCCAAGGCGTTCTGGGATTTGTACGACGATGCCGATATCCCGTTGCCTACAACTCCGGATCAACACGAACTCGATCCGCACTCGCAGCGGCTGCTCAAGGTTTATGACCTGTGGGATAAGCCACTGCCTGTGGATAAGATTCGCGATGCACGCCGGGCGTATTTCGGTGCCTGCAGCTATATCGACGCCAACGTCGGCAAACTTCTGCAAACCCTCGAAGAAACCGGGCTGATCGATGACACAATTATTGTCTTCTCCGGTGACCACGGCGACATGCTCGGCGAAAAGGGCCTTTGGTACAAAATGCATTGGTACGAAATGGCGGCGCGCGTCCCCCTGTTGATAAGTGCTCCAGGCCAGTTCGATGCCGGGCGTGTCAGCGCTGCCGTATCGACCGCAGACCTGTTGCCAACCTTCGTCGAATTGGCCGGCGGCACGCTGGAACCCGGCTTGCCACTGGATGGCCGCTCACTGGTTTCGCACCTGCGAGGGCAGGGCGGTCATGACGAAGTGTTCGGTGAATACATGGCCGAAGGCACCATCAGCCCGCTGATGATGATCCGTCGCGGCGCCTACAAATTTATCTACAGTGAAAGCGACCCTTGCCTACTTTTCGACGTAGATAACGATCCGCGTGAACTGGAAGAACTCAGCCAATCGCCGCAGCATCGCCCGCTGTTCGACGATTTTCTCGCCGAAGCACGGGTCAAATGGGACATTCAGTCGATTCACCGGGAGGTCCTCGCCAGCCAGCGCCGCCGCCGATTTGTCGCCGACGCGTTGACCATCGGCAAGCTGAAGAGCTGGGATCACCAGCCACTGGTTGACGCCAGTCAGCAATACATGCGCAACCACATCGACCTCGACGATCTGGAACGCAAAGCACGTTATCCACAACCCTGCCAAAACCAATAATGTTAAGGGGAAGTCCATGCGTAAGTTATCCACAATAGTGACGGTCGGCCTGTTCGCGCTGAGCAGCGCCTCGGCTTTCGCCGAGCAAAGCTGCGACACCGTGAAAATGGCCGATCCGGGCTGGAGCGACATCGCCGCGACCAACGCCATCACCGGGTTTCTGCTGGATGGCATGGGCTACAAGGCCAAGGTCGACACCCTCGCGGTGCCGATCACCTTCGGTGGTTTGAAGGACGGCCAGGTGGACGTGTTTCTCGGCAACTGGATGCCGGCGCAGCAGGGTTTCTATGACAAGTTCGTCGCCACCGGCGATGTCACGCAACTGGCGAAGAACCTCGACGGCACAGAATTCACCCTCGCCGTGCCGGACTACGTGTGGGACGCGGGTGTGCATAACTTTGCCGACCTGAACAAATACGCGGACAAGTTCGACCGTAAGATCTACGGCATCGGTTCGGGTGCGCCGGCGAATATCTCGCTGCAGGAAATCATCAAGAAGAACGACTTCGACATGGGCCAGTGGAAGCTGATCGAATCCAGCGAACAGGCGATGCTGGCTGAAGTGTCGCGGGCGGTGAAGAAACAGAAATTCGTCACCTTCCTCGGCTGGACGCCGCACCCGATGAACGTGCAGTTGAAGATGCATTACCTCAAGGGTGGCGAGAAGTACTTTGGCGACACCGGCAGCGTGTTTACGTTAACGCGCAAAGGCTACGCCGAGGCGTGTCCGAATGTGGGCAAATTGCTGACCAATCTTTCGTTCACTCAGGAGATGGAGAACAGCATCATGGCTGAGGTGGTGAACAAAAAGGTCAGCAATACCGAGGCGGCGAAGGCTTGGATCAAGGCGAATCCGGCGGTGTTGGATAAGTGGCTGGATGGCGTCAAGACGGCTGACGGAAAGGATGCGTTGGCGGCGGTGAAAGCGAAGCTTTGATCGTGGGGCTGTTGGAATTGTGCCCGGCTTGAGATTGTTGCCCCCTCACCCCAGCCCTCTCCCCCAGAGGGGCGAGGGGGAAAGGGAGCCGATATCTGTTGGATTCAAAACTTGCGCTCAACTCTGAAATCGCAGATCGGTGAATCTCTGACAAACACCACGGTCAGTCCCCTCTCCCTCTGGGAGAGGGTTAGGGTGAGGGGCCTTTGCCCTGGCACCCTGATAACCTTGAACAAAACCCAACCGCGAGGACCCATGGCCTTCCCCAGCCGCCACTCTCTCTTGCCCTTCCTCACCTGGTTGCCGCGACAAACCCGCGCCAGCGTCGGACGGGATCTGATCGTCGGCCTCAGCGGGGCGATTCTCGCCTTACCCCAGTCGATTGCCTACGCATTGATCGCCGGTCTGCCACCTGAGTACGGCCTCTACGCCGCGATCATCCCAGTGCTGATCGCCTGCCTGTGGGGTTCGTCGTGGCATTTGATCTGCGGTCCGACGGCAGCGATTTCGATTGTGCTGTTTGCCAGTGTCAGCCCCTTAGCGGTTCCGGCCTCGCAGGACTACATCACCCTGATCCTGCTGCTGACCTTGCTTGCGGGGATATTCCAGTGGCTGCTCGGTTTGCTGCGCTTTGGCGCGCTGGTGAATTTTGTCTCGCATTCGGTGGTGCTGGGGTTCACCCTCGGCGCGGCGGTGGTGATTGCTATCGGGCAATTGCCAAACCTGCTGGGCCTGGAGTTGCCGGCAAAAGCCACTGCGCTGGCCAGTTTGATGGATCTGCTGCAACACCTGCGGGCTGTGGATAAACCTTCGCTGGTATTGGGTTTGACCACGGTGGTCGTCGGTCTGCTGCTCAAACACCTGTTGCCGCGCTGGCCGACGCTGTTGATCACGCTGGTGCTGGCCAGTTTGCTGGTGTGGTTGTGGCCGGGCGTGTTCGGCCATGTGCATCTGGTCAGCGCGTTTGTCGGGCGTTTGCCGCCGTTCAGTGGATTGCCGCTGGATCTGGATTTGATCCTGCGGTTGCTGCCAAGCGCTGTGGCGGTGGGCATGCTCGGCCTGGTTACCAGTCTGTCGATTGCCCGCTCGATTTCGGCGCGGTCGCAGCAATTGCTTGATGCCAATCAGGAAGTCCGTGCGCAGGGCTTGTCGAATATTGTCGGGGCGTTCTTTTCCGGGTCGCTGTCGGCCGGGTCGTTCACCCGCTCGGGCCTAAGTTACGAGGCGGGCGCTTGCTCGCCGCTGGCCGGGGTGTTTTCAGCAATCTGGGTGGCGTTGTTCGCAATTTTTGGTGCGGGGCTGATTGCGCACATTCCGATCCCGGCGATGGCTGGGAGCATTCTGTTGATTGCCTGGGGGCTGGTCGACCACCGAGGCATTCGCTCATTGCTGCGCGTCAGCCGCGCCGAGTTCGTGGTGATGGCGCTGACCTGCCTCGCGACTTTGCTGCTGGAATTGCAGACGGCGATTTATGCCGGTGTGCTGGCCTCGCTGTTCTTCTACCTCAAGCGCACTTCGCAACCGCGCGTGCAGCACTGGCGCGACGGCGAAGACGATGTGTTGCGTGTCGGCGGATCGATCTTTTTCGGCGCCAGCCATTACCTGCAAGTACGTCTGCAGCGCATGCACGGCGCACGCGTGGTGATTGAGGCGCAGCAGATCAACTTCATCGACTATTCGGGCGTGGAGATGTTGCATCAGGAGGCGCGACGCTTGCTTGGCCAGGATCGCAGCCTGACCTTGCGCCGGGCGCGGCCGCAGGTCGTAGAGGAGTTACGCAAACTGGAAGGGCCAGAGAAATGCCCGATCCGGTTTGAGGATTGATTGGCGATCAAGGTAATCCTTGTGGGAGCGAGGCTGCTCGCGAAGACTGCGGCACATCCAACATTGATATGTCAGACAAACCGCTTTCGCGAGCAGGCTCGCTCCCACATGGGTATTTATTGCGCCAGTTGGCGGCGTAGTTCGGCGAGTACCGGAGCGGTATCAGGGCGCACACCACGCCACAGGAAAAACGCCTCAGCCGCCTGCTCCGCCAACATCCCCAAGCCATCCATCGCCACCGCCGCGCCATGTTCACGGGCCCAGCGGCAGAACGCCGTCGGCTCCTTGCCGTACATCATGTCGTAGCACAGGGTCTTGCCCGGCTCGATCAGGCTTGGCGCAATCGGCGGCACGTCGCCGCTCAGGCTGGCCGATGTGGCATTGATGATCACGTCCACCGGCTCGCGCAACCAGTCGAAACCACTGGCCGAGACCGGCCCGAGGTCGCAGAACAACTCCGCCAGCAACTCAGCCTTGTCCACCGTACGATTGGCGATGATCACCGAGGCCGGTTGTTCCGCCAGCAACGGCTCCAACGCCCCGCGCACCGCACCACCGGCACCGAGCAGCAAAATGCGTTTGCCGGTCAGGCTGAACCCGGCGTTCACCGTCAGATCGCGCACCAGTCCGGCGCCGTCAGTGTTATCACCGAGCAGTGAGCCGTCGGCCAGTTTGCTCAAGGTGTTCACCGCGCCAGCCCGTTGTGCACGCGCGGTCAGGCTGTTGGCCAGACGATAGGCATCTTCCTTGAACGGCACAGTGACGTTGGCGCCGCGACCCTCCTGGAAAAACGCCGTGGCGCAGCCGGCGAAATCGTCGAGCGGCGCCAGCAAGGTGCTGTAGTCGAGGTGCTGGCCGGTCTGCTCGGCGAACAGCTTGTGAATCATCGGCGATTTGCTGTGGCCGATCGGGTTGCCGAAAACGACGTAACGATCCATCAGATGTCCTCAGGCCTCAGCCAGCCAGTCGCGGTCTTGCAGGAAGTACTCGGTCAGGCGTGCTTCTTCGCTGCCAGGCTCGGCTTTCCAGTCATAGCCCCAGCGCACTTGCGGCGGCAACGACATCAGGATCGACTCGGTGCGCCCGCCCGATTGCAGACCGAACAAGGTGCCACGGTCGTAGACCAGATTGAACTCGACGTAACGGCCACGGCGGAATTCCTGGAACTCTCGCTGCCGGGCAGTGAAGGCATCGTTCTTGCGGCGCTGCACGATCGGCAGATAGGCGTCGATGTACGCATCGCCGATGGCGCGCATAAAGGCGAAGCTGGTGTCGAAGTCCCATTCGTTCAGGTCATCGAAAAACAGGCCGCCAATGCCACGCGGTTCGTGGCGATGCTTGATGTGGAAATAGGTATCGCACCAAGCCTTGTAGCGCGGATAAACGTCTGCCCCGAACGGCGCGCAGGCCTGCTCGGCGATGCGGTGCCAGTGAACGCAATCTTCTTCATTGCCGTAATACGGGGTCAGGTCGAAGCCGCCGCCGAACCACCAGACCGGCTCTTCACCCTCCTTCTCGGCGATGAAAAAGCGCACGTTGGCGTGGGACGTCGGCACATGCGGGTTGTGCGGGTGGATCACCAGCGACACGCCAAGGGCTTCGAAACCGCGGCCAGCCAATTCCGGGCGATGGGCGCTGGCCGACGGTGGCAGACCACTGCCGAAGACGTGGGAAAAGTTGACACCACCCTTTTCGATTACCGTGCCGTTCTCGATCACGCGAGTACGACCGCCACCGCCGGCGGGCCGGGTCCAGGCGTCTTCGACGAAGCGCGTGCCGCCGTCTTCGGTTTCGAGAGCCGCGCAGATGCGGTCTTGCAGGTCGAGCAGATAGGCCTTTACGGCGTCGGTGCGGGTCGTCATGGCTTCACCTTGAATCGGGCGGCGCCCCGGCAGACGGGCGACGCAAATGGGCGCGTAGCATACCACCGCACAACAGCCCGCCGCAGTTGACGAAGATCAAGCATGGGAGTTGGATAGGGGGCTCACAAAAGACCCAAGGAGAGCAGGCAGATGGCAAAGCGTATCCAGTTCCGCGCCCATGGCGGCCCCGAAGTGCTCGAATATGTTGATTACCAACCCGCCGCGCCCGGCCCCAATCAAGTCCGCGTGGCGAACAAGGCGATCGGCCTGAACTTCATCGACACCTATTACCGCAGCGGTCTGTACGCACCGCCCGCCTTGCCGTCCGGCCTGGGTGCTGAAGGTGCGGGGATCGTCGATGCCGTGGGCAGCGACGTCACCCGGTTCAAGGTCGGTGATCGCGTGGCCTATGGCAGCGGCCCGTTGGGGGCCTACAGCGAATTGCATGTGCTGCCCCAGGATAATCTGGTGCATCTGCCCGACGAAATCAGTTTCGAAACGGCTGCCGGGGTCATGCTCAAAGGCCTGACTGTGCAATACCTGCTGCGCCAGACCTATGAGCTCAAGGGTGGCGAAACCATTCTGTTTCATGCCGCTGCCGGGGGTGTCGGTTCGCTGGCCTGCCAATGGGCCAAGGCACTGGGCGTGAAGCTGATCGGCACCGTCAGTTCCAAAGAGAAAGCTGAACTGGCAAAGGCCAACGGCGCGTGGGCGACGATCGATTACAGCCACGAAAACGTTGCCCAGCGCGTGCTGGAATTGACCGATGGCAAGAAAGTCCCGGTGGTCTATGACGGTGTCGGCAAGGACACCTGGCTGACGTCCCTCGACAGCGTTTCGCCGCGTGGCCTGGTGGTGAGCTTCGGCAATGCCTCCGGTGCGGTGGACGGCGTGAATCTGGGGATTCTCTCCGCCAAGGGTTCGCTGTACGTGACCCGGCCGACGCTGGCGACTTATGCCAACAACGCCGAAAACCTGCAGCGAATGGCCGATGAGCTGTTCGAGATGATCATCAGCGGCAAGTTGAAGGTGGATGTCAGCCAGCGTTATCCACTGGCTGATGCGGCGAAGGCGCAAACCGAGCTGTCGGCGCGGCGCACTACCGGTTCCACCGTCCTGCTGCCTTGATACCTCCGGGCGTCCTGCCAGTCAGGGTTTCAGAACCATGACTGGCAGGACGCTTCGAGCGCGTTCAGTACTGCGGTGGATGAGCCGCCAACGGTCTTGGCGCCCAATGACCGACCGTCGCGGAATCAGGCTGTTGCAAAGCGGCGAGGATTTGCCGCCACTCGGCTGACAACACCCAGTAATCCCCGCGTGCGCGCTGTTCGATATGCAAGGGATTGGAGGCGACCGGCATCAGACCGAAACGCTGGTACAGGCGTAGCTGCGATGCCCTGCACAACGCTGTGACACCTTGATAGCCCTGTTTTATGGCCCACTCGGCAGCGGCCGCCAGCAGACTGTCGACGGCAATGGGCTGTTGGCTGGGCGCGTACGAGATCAAGCGACTGAGTTCGACATGGCGTGACAACGCCACCGTGGGCGAAACATGTTGCTGCGCCAGTGATGCCCACTCGAACGGCGCCGGAGTGGCCCTCAATACCGCCAGCAGTTGCTCGTGCCGATACAGCAGAAAATGGGTACTGCGCGACCGTGTCGCCAGTCGGGTTTCGAGCATCCGCGCCCTGGACGTCAGCATGTAATGCTGCAGCCGAAGCCGAAATTGCCGATCGATAAACCGATCGAACACCTGGGTATCCGACCCCGCTTCAAGCATCACGATACGGCAACCCTCCTGATGACTGTTTAACGTCACCTGGAGCGCCTGCAGGTAATCCGTGAGTTGCAAATCCGTAGTGTCCATTCTTTCTCCGCAGACCTTAACTTATCGAAGTGTTTCGAGTGCAGGGAAAGGATGGTTGCTTTTGGCGATACCGCCACGAAATGCGGTCTGATAATCAGGTGGGAAAATTCAGTTGATTCAAATAGTTGACGATTTTTCCGACGCAACAACCAGCATCATTGCAGGATAAATCGCAGACACCTGTAGTACTCCTCGCCATCAAGGCGAGGAGTACTCACGTTACAAATGTTCGAGGCTGGATCAGTCGGGACGAATGACTTTGCCGGTCGCCAGATCACGAATCACGCTGGGGTTCTTGCGCCCACCCAGTTGCCCGCCCAGTATCAGATCGATCTGCCCACGGAAATACTGCTCGACACGCAATCGCGTGCGCGCCGCCGGGCGGCCCTGCGGGTTGGCTGAGGTCGAAATCAACGGCCCGACCATCGAGCACAGATCGCGTACTTGCGGATGATCACTGACCCGCAGCGCGACGGTATCGTGCATGCCGGTCACCCATTCCGGGAGCAAGCCTTGATGCGGCACCAGCCAGGTGTTCGGCCCCGGCCAGGTGCTGGCCATGCGGTCGATCCATTCTTGCGGGAAGTCTTCGAACAGAAAGTCGAACTGGCGAATGTTGTCGGCAACCAGAATCAGGCCTTTGACCACCGAACGATTCTTGATCGCCAGCAAACGATCCACGGCCTCTTCGTTCCATGGGTCGCAACCCAGCCCCCAGACGGCTTCGGTTGGATAGGCAATCACCGCCCCGGCGCGAATCTCTCGTGCGGCTTGTTGCACACGCCAACTGTTAACCATGAAAAAACTCTCCGCAAACAGGTTTCGCGCAGTTTACCGATCTTCCTTGTAAAACCTAGCGTGTCCTGGCCAACCAGCGACCGTTTTCGCACACTGCACGGCCATCCATTTCCAGTTCGGTGAGTGCCGCCAGCACTTTGGGCAACGTCCAGCCGCTGCTGTCAGCCAAGCCTTCGCTGGTGTGCGGGGCGGCATGGAGCAGGATGAGCAACGGGTGATCGGCTTTCGCCGTGTCAGTGGATAGCGGCAGATGCTGCCAACCACGCAAGGCTTCGAGGATGTGCTCAATGGTTTCCACCAGCACCGCGCCATCGCGGATCAATTGGTGACAGCCGCGCGCGCCGGGATGATGGATCGAACCGGGAATGGCATAAACCTCGCGCCCCTGTTCTGCTGCCAGCCGCGCGGTGATCAGCGAACCGCTGGCCACACTGGCCTCGACCACCAGTACACCAAGGGACAAACCGCTGATGATGCGGTTACGTCGCGGGAAGTTGCTCGCCGTTGGTCCGGCGTCCAGCGGAAACTCGGAAAGCACTGCGCTGCCGGACGCAATCATCGCGTCAGCCAGGCGGCGGTTGCGCTGTGGATAAAAATTTTCCAGCCCCGTGCCGAGGACACCGACCGTCAACCCGCCAGTATCCAGCGCGGCCTGATGCGCAGCGGCATCGATGCCTAGCGCCAGGCCGCTGGTGATGACGAAACCGGCCCCGGCGAGACTGCGGGAAAATGCCACTGCGGTGTCCATGCCCGGACGCGATGCCCGGCGACTGCCAACCATCGCCAGTTGCGGTTTTTCCAGAATCTGCGGATCACCGGCAACAAACAATAGTGGTGGCGGATCGGGAATCTGCGCCAGCAACGCCGGGTAATCCGGCTGATCCCACATCAGCAAATGATGCTCCGGGCGCTCTAGCCAGCGCATTGCATGGCTGGCGCCGTCGCGAACCTCGGGACAGCGCCGCGCTTCGGCACACGTCGCCGGCAAACCCAGCGAACGCCAGGCGCTGGCCGGTGCGCTGATGGCTTTGGAGGCCGAGCCGAAAGCCTCGAGCAATTTGGCAAAGCGCTTGGGGCCGACATCGGGCAAGCGGTGCAGGCGCAAACGCGCTTCCAGTTCCGCCGGGGAAACTGGTGTACAGACAGGCAACATGATGGATCATCCTTGATCGTTATAAGCCCCGAACCATTCGGAACAAGCTGTGGATAACTCTGTTGGTAACTTGTGAAGCACGCTTACGGATTTCGCACCTTGTCGAGCACCGCCAACGAGCGCGATGCGTTGAGGACGAGGCCGTAGCTGAGTTTGTCGTAAGTGCGGAACACCATCAGCAACCCGGCGCGTTCATCGGGAATCTTCAGTGGCTGGCCGGTGATGCGGTCACGCACGGTTTCGCCGGTTTTCATCACCACCAGCACGTTGCCTTCGGCCAGACCGTCGCGCTTGCCTTTGTTCAACGTGACCACGTCCATCACGCCAATCTGGGTGACGCCGCGCGGTACATCGATGATCACGCCGTTGATACTGGTGGTTGGCGCGCTGGGCATGAAGGTCGAGTTGATCGAGCGCTCTTCGCCGCTGAACAAACGGTCGCCGAGGCGCACTTCCTGGGTGGTGCGTTGCAGGGCGAGGGTGGCGACGTCGCCTTCGGTGGCGACGATTTCGCCGCCGCCGATGTCGTCGGCGTTGATCCCGAGAAACTCCTGGGTCTGTGGATCGGTGTAGACCTTGCCCTGACGGAAGATGCCGTAGACCGGTTGATCGGGATCGAAATGGCCGCGAGCGAAGATCCGGTCGCCAGTGCCGCTGAGCACGCGTTCGGCGTCACCCGCGACGATGTACGGCGCCTTGTCGAAATCCTCGACCTTGTCGACGATGCGGTTGCTCAGCAAAAAGCTGTTGATGGATTTCAGCGGAATGCTCGGAATCGCCTCGGCCACCGGGCTGGTGCGAATGCGTGGCGAGAGCTTGATGGTGCCGCGCGACTCGCCGCGATTAAGGGTCAGACGTGGCTGGCCATCGACATAACTGAGCGTCAGCGTGTCGCCGGGATAGATCAGGTTGGGGTTTTCGATTTGCGGATTGGCCCGCCACAGTTGTGGCCACTGCCAGGGCTCGCGCAGGTATTTGCCGGAAATGTCCCAGAGCGTATCCCCCGAAACCACCGTGTATTGCTGTGGAAAACCATCCCTGAGTTGCACTTGCCCTTGCGCCACGCCGGCCGAGGCCAACAGCAGCAGGGCGAGTAGTGTTTTCCTCATGCAGTGAATCCCTTTATCATGTGCATTCGCGTGAACCGTCAGAGCCCCCGTGGCTCGCTTGTGCAAAATGCACAAGCTACGCTTCACAACGGTAGCCTGCATCTTCGGACCTGCCAGGCCATCGCCCGACTTTACTCAACGTGTGCAGCAATCAAAGCCTATGGCCATTTTAAACATCCTCGAATTCCCGGACCCGCGTCTGCGCACTATCGCCAAGCCTGTGGCTGTAGTGGACGACGAAGTGCGTCAGTTGGTCGATGACATGTTTGAAACAATGTATGAAGCGCCGGGCATCGGCCTTGCCGCGACCCAGGTCAACGTGCACAAACGTATCGTCGTGATGGACCTTTCCGAAGACCGCACCGAACCGCGGGTGTTCATCAACCCCGAGTTCGAATCGCTGACCGACGAAATGGACCAATACCAGGAAGGTTGCCTGTCGGTACCGGGTTTCTACGAAAACGTCGACCGCCCGCAAAAGGTCAAGATCAAGGCGCTGGACCGCGATGGCAAGCCCTATGAACTGATCGCCGAAGGCCTGCTCGCGGTGTGCATCCAGCACGAATGCGACCACCTCAACGGCAAATTGTTCGTCGATTACCTGTCCACGCTCAAACGCGACCGGATCAAGAAGAAACTGGAAAAGCAGCACCGCCAGAACGCTTGATGCCCCTCTTCAAAGGCTTGCTGCGGCAAGCCTTTTTCTTTTTATGAGACTCCCTTCATGACTGAGCCACTGCGCATCGTTTTTGCCGGCACCCCCGAATTCGCCGCCGAACACCTCAAGGCCCTGCTGAACAGCCCTTACGAGATCGTTGCGGTCTATACCCAACCGGATCGTCCGGCCGGTCGCGGGCAAAAACTGATGCCAAGCCCGGTCAAACAACTCGCCCTGGAAAACCATATTCAGGTGTTGCAGCCGCCGACCTTGCGCAACGCTGACGCTCAGGCTGAACTGGCCGCACTGAAGCCGGATTTGCTGGTAGTGGTCGCCTACGGCCTGATCCTGCCGCAAGTGGTGCTGGATATCCCGCGTCTGGGCTGCATCAACAGCCACGCCTCCTTGCTGCCACGCTGGCGCGGTGCGGCGCCGATTCAGCGCGCCGTCGAACACGGTGACGCGGAAAGCGGCGTGACCGTGATGCGCATGGAAGCGGGCCTGGATACCGGACCGATGCTGCTCAAGGTGGTGACCCCGATCAGCGCTGACGACACCGGTGGCAGCCTGCACGACCGCCTCGCCGAAATGGGCCCGCCCGCCGTGGTCCAGGCGATTGCCGGTCTGGCTGCAGGCACGCTGGAAGGCGAAGTGCAGAACGATGAGTTCGCCACTTACGCGCACAAGCTGAACAAAGACGAAGCACGCATCGACTGGAGCCGTCCGGCCGTTGAGCTGGAACGCCTGGTGCGCGCCTTCAACCCATGGCCGATCACCCACAGCACCCTCAACGGTGAAGCGCTGAAAGTACTGGCGGCGACACTCGCCGAAGGTAAAGGCGCGCCGGGTGAAATCCTCAGCGCCAGCAAGGACGGTTTGGTCGTCGCTTGCGGCGAGCAGGCGCTGTGCCTGACCCGCCTGCAACTGCCCGGCGGCAAGGCGCTGAACTTCAGCGACCTGTTCAACAGCCGTCGAGAGAAATTCGCTGTCGGCACCGTGCTCGGCGCAGCGGTGGACGCGCAATGAACCCGCGCCTGGCCGCCGCCAAGGCACTCGCCGCCGTGCTCAGCGGCAAAGCCTCTTTGAACAGCTCCCTGCCGACGCAACTGGACAAAGTCGAGGATCGTGATCGCGGCTTCACTCAGGACCTGGCCTTCGGCACTGCGCGCTGGCAGCCACGCCTGTCGGCACTGGCCGAGAAGCTGCTGCAAAAGCCGTTCAAAGCCGCGGATGCCGACGTCGAGGCGTTGCTGCTGGTCGGTCTCTATCAATTGCTCTACACCCGCGTGCCGGCCCACGCCGCCATCGGCGAAACGGTGGGTTGCGCGGACAAGCTGAAGAAGCCGTGGGCCAAAGGCCTGCTCAACGCGGTGCTGCGTAACGCCCAGCGCGAAAGCGAGACGATTTTCGCTGAGTTGGAACGTGATCCGGTGGTGCGTACCGCTCACCCGCGCTGGCTGCAAAAATCCCTGAAGGCCTTCTGGCCGGAGCAGTGGGAAGCCATCTGCGCAGCGAACAACGCACATCCGCCGATGATCCTGCGGGTCAACCGCCGCCATCACAGCCGCGACGCCTACCTCGGCTTGCTGACTGAAGCCGGGATTGCCGCGACGCCGTGCGTTTACAGTCGCGACGGCATCATTCTCGAAGCCGCTGCCGACGTACGCAGCCTGCCAGGTTTCGCCGAAGGCTGGATCAGCGTGCAGGACGAAGCGGCGCAACTGGCCGCCGATCTGCTCGATCTGGCGCCGGGCCAACGCGTGCTCGACGCCTGCTGCGCGCCGGGCGGCAAGACTTGCCACATCCTCGAAGCCGAACCGGCGCTGGCCGGTGTAGTGGCGGTGGATCTGGAAGCCAAGCGTCTGGTGCGAGTGAAAGAAAACCTCGAACGCCTTGGTCTCAACGCCGAACTGATCGCCGCCGACGGCCGCGATACCGCGAAATGGTGGGACGGCAAACCGTTCCAGCGCATTCTGCTCGACGCACCATGCTCCGCCACCGGTGTGATTCGCCGTCATCCGGACATCAAGCTGACCCGTCAACCGGACGACATCGTCGCCCTCGCGCAACTGCAAGGCGAGTTGCTCGACGCGATGTGGAAAACCCTCGAAGTCGGCGGCATCCTGCTGTACGCCACCTGCTCGACGCTGCCGACCGAGAATACCGAAGTCATCGCTGCGTTCCTTGAGCGTACCCCCGGCGCCCGCGAACTGGATCTGGCCACGTCGGCCGGGCTCAAACAGCCCCATGGTCGCCAACTGCTGGCCCAGCAAGGGGGCCATGACGGGTTCTACTACGCCAAGCTGATCAAGATCGCTGCAGCGCGCAGCTAAACGGATTTAACGGAGTGACTGGATGAAAATCATCATCCTCGGTGCGGGACAGGTCGGCGGTTCGCTGGCAGAACATCTGGCCAGCGAGGCCAACGATATTACGGTAGTCGACACCGACGGTGAGCGCCTGCGCGACCTCGGCGACCGCCTCGACATCCGCACCGTGCAGGGCCGGGGCTCACTGCCGTCGGTGCTGCGTCAGGCCGGAGCGGACGACGCTGACATGCTGGTGGCGGTGACCAATAGCGACGAAACCAATATGGTCGCCTGCCAGGTCGCCCACACGCTGTTCCACACGCCGACCAAGATCGCCCGGGTGCGCGAAGCGTCCTACCTCAATCGCGAGGAGCAACTGTTTCAGAACGAAGCGATTCCGGTCGACGTGCTGATAAGCCCCGAGCAGGTGGTGACCAACTACATCAAGCGCCTGATCCAGCATCCGGGCGCCTTGCAGGTGATCGACTTCGCCGAGGGTGCAGCGCAACTGGTGGCGGTGCGCGCCTATTACGGCGGTCCGCTGGTGGGTCAGCAACTGCGGCAGTTGCGTGAGCACATGCCGAATGTCGAGACTCGCGTCGCCGCAATTTTCCGCCGTGACCGGCCGATCCTGCCCCAGGGCGATACGGTGATCGAGGCGGATGACGAAGTCTTTTTCATCGCCGCCCGTGAGAATATTCGCGCAGTGATGAGCGAAATGCGCCGCCTCGACGAAACCTACAAACGCATTGTCATTGCCGGTGGCGGGCAGATCGGTGAACGTCTGGCCGAGGCCATCGAAAGCCGTTATCAGGTGAAGATCATCGAGATGAATCCGGCGCGTTGCCGTTATCTCTCCGACACCCTCGACAGCACCGTGGTGCTGCAGGGCAGTGCATCAGATCGTGATTTACTGCTGGAGGAGAACATTGCCGACGCCGATATCTTCCTCGCCCTGACCAACGATGATGAAGCCAACATCATGTCGTCGCTGCTGGCCAAACGGCTGGGGGCGAAGAAGGTCATGACGATCATCAACAACCCGGCCTACGTCGATCTGATTCAGGGCGGCGATATCGACATCGCCATCAGCCCGCAACTGGCGACCATCGGCACCTTGCTGGCGCACGTGCGTCGTGGCGATATCGTCAGTGTGCACTCACTACGCCGCGGTGCGGCAGAAGCCATCGAGGCGATTGCCCACGGTGATGCGAAGTCGAGCAAGGTCATCGGCAAACCCATCGAGAAGATTGGCCTGCCGCCGGGCACCACCATTGGCGCGGTCATTCGCAACGAGCAAGTGATCATCGCCCACGACGACACGGTGATCGAAGCAGGCGACCATGTGATCCTGTTCCTTGTGGATAAAAAGCATATTCGCGATGTGGAGAAGCTGTTCCATGTGGGGTTGAGCTTCTTCTGAGGTTGATCGTTCCCACTCTCTGCGTGGGAATGCAGCCCGGGACGCTCTGCGTCCCAAGAGCGGACGCAGAGCGTCCATTGAGGCATTCCCACGCGGAGCGTGGGAACGATCACTGAAACGAGGGTGCAAAAAATGCTCGAATCCCTGGAAAAAATGCTCGCCAAGGGTGTGGATAACTCCCTGCTGCGCTTCGGCCTGGGAAAGGGTTATCTGGATCTGGGTGAAAACGCCAAGGCCGCCGAGCACTTCCAGCGATGTGTTGGTTTCGATCCGAAGTATTCGGCGGCATGGAAACTGTTAGGCAAGGCGCATCTGGCGCTGGGCGATCACGCCGCCGCACGTCTGGCGTGGGAACACGGTCTGGAAGCGGCTCGCGCCCATGGCGACAAGCAGGCCGAGAAGGAAATGACTGTGTTTCTGAAGAAGCTTGATCGTCAGGCGCTATAAGTCAAAGGTAGCGAAGACCGATACCATCGGCATCTACCGTCACCACTTCCATCCGCACCCGCGGCGCGCCTGTGGGTAAACCCTGCACCTCGCCGTAAACCACTGCGCCTTTGGGCAAAGAAGCCAAAACCGGATGCTGCACAAACACCCCGGTAGGCGACAAGTTGCGCGTCTGCCCGAGGCATTCGCCAAAGCTGTCGTGGGTAATCTTGATGCGGAAGGATTTGCGTTGTTCGGACATCTTGTTGCGCCCTTTGATGAACGGTTGTGGATAACCTCGCTAGTGAGGTTATCCACAGATCATGCCAATCAGCTCAGTACCAGCGCTCTTCGCCCGGCGGACGCTTCTTGAAGCGCTTCATGCTCCACATGTACTGACTCGGGTACGCGGCGACGTAACGCTCGACGACTTTACTCATCGCGGCGCAGGATTCGGCGGTATCGGTGCTGTACATGGCTTCTGGCGCGGCTTCGAGGATCACTTTGTAGCCAGAACCGTCGGGCAGGCGCAGCGCATGCAGGAATACACCGACCGCTTTACCACCCGCCAGCATGTTCGGCACGAATTTGCTGGTCAGCGCCTGGGTGGCGAAGAACGGCACGAAGATCCCGGCGGATTCGGCCGGTTCCGGGTCAGCAGGAATGCCCACTGCACCACCTTTGCGCACTTCCTTGATCACACTGAGGATGCCTTCCTTGGTGGAAGCAGCGACTTTGTTGCCCAGTTGCACGCGCTGTTTGCGCAATAACTCATCCACAGCCTTGAGCTTCGGCGGACGGTAGAAAATGATCGGTTTGCACTGGCTGCAATAGAAGTGATTGAGCACTTCCCAATTGCCTAAATGGCTGGTGATGCCGACCACGCCTTTGCCCGAGGCCAAGGCATCCTTGAGGATGTCGAGGCCTTCAACTTCACGCACCAGGTCGATCGAGCGCTGCGCCGGCCAGATCCACGCGCAGGCGCTTTCGGTCAGCGACTTGCCGATGTCTTTCAGGCTTTGGCCGACCAGACGTTCACGTTCGGCGGCATCCATCTGTGGAAAACATTTCGCAAGGTTGATCCGCACCACTTCGCGGGAACGGTTGGGGGTTTTCCACATGATCCAGCCGATCGCCGAACCTACGGCCTGCACGGCCCGCCATGGCAGCAGGGCAAACAGCCGCAGAGCGCCTACCAGCAAGGCGCCTTTAAACTTTTCCACAGGTCACTCCTGATCTTGTGCGGTGCGCGAGGCGGCCATTCTAACCGCCGTTGACGAGCTGCGCGTAGCGGTCGCAATCCTGAGTGTGATCCATGACCATGCCCGAGGCCTGCATCAGTGCGTAGCAAATGGTTGGGCCGACGAACGTGAACCCGGCCTTTTTCAGGCCTTTGCTCATGGCAACGGCTTCGGGGGTGATCGCCGGGACTTCGCTGCGATCCTTGAAATGATTGATGAGCGGTTGATCACCGACGAACGACCAGAGAAACGCCACCGGGTCCTCCAAGGCCAGCCAGGCCTGGGCATTACGCCGGGCGGCGTTGAGTTTCAGGCGGTTGCGGATGATCCCAGGATCGAGCATCAATTCGTCGATTTCGGCGTCGCTCATCTGCGCCACGCGCTGTACGTCGAAGCCGAACAACACCTCGCGATAACGCTCGCGCTTGCGCAACACGGTGATCCAGGACAGCCCGGCCTGGAACCCTTCGAGCAAAAGCAACTCGAACAAACCCTGCGCATCGCGTAGCGGCGTGCCCCACTCCTGATCGTGATAAGCCATGTACAGCGGATCTTCGGTACACCAAAAGCAGCGTGGCATAAGGCTCCAGGGGGTGGAGGTGCGACTGAATCGGGTATACTCCCGCTCTTTAAATCGCAGCCCAAGAAACAGGTGAATTTCGTGAGCCAGCCTACGCCAGCCGTGCGTACCTTCCAAGACTTGATCCTCGCGCTCCAGCAATACTGGGCCGAGCAAGGTTGCGTGGTACTTCAGCCCTACGATATGGAAGTAGGCGCCGGCACTTTCCACACCGCGACCTTCCTCCGCGCCATCGGCCCGGAAACCTGGAACGCCGCCTACGTACAGCCAAGCCGCCGTCCGACTGACGGCCGTTACGGCGAAAACCCGAACCGTCTGCAGCACTACTATCAGTTCCAGGTCGTCCTGAAACCGAACCCGGACAATTTCCAGGAACTGTATCTGGGCTCGCTCAAGCATGTTGGCCTGGACCCGCTGGTCCACGACATTCGCTTCGTCGAAGACAACTGGGAATCGCCGACTCTCGGCGCCTGGGGTCTGGGCTGGGAAGTCTGGCTCAACGGCATGGAAGTGACTCAGTTCACTTACTTCCAGCAGGCGGGCGGCATCGAGTGCTACCCGGTGACCGGCGAGATCACTTACGGTCTCGAGCGTTTGGCCATGTACCTGCAAGGCGTGGATTCGGTCTACGACCTGGTCTGGGCTGACGGCCCGTTCGGCAAAGTGACCTACGGCGACGTGTTCCACCAGAACGAAGTGGAGCAGTCCACTTACAACTTCGAACACGCCAACGTCGACAAGCTGTTCGAACTGTTCGACTTCTATGAAAGCGAAGCCAAGCGCCTGATCGAACTCGACCAGCCGCTGCCGTTGCCGAGCTACGAAATGGTGCTGAAGGCGTCGCACACCTTCAACCTGCTGGATGCGCGCCGGGCGATCTCGGTGACCGCGCGTCAGCAATACATTCTGCGCGTACGCACCCTGGCGCGTTCCGTTGCGCAAGCCTACCTGCTGGCGCGCGCCAAGCTGGGCTTCCCGATGGCGACCCCGGACCTGCGTGACGAAGTACTGGCCAAGCTGGAGGCTGCACAATGAGTGCGCAAGATTTTCTGGTTGAACTGGGCACCGAAGAACTGCCACCGAAAGCCCTGAACACCCTGGCTGAAGCGTTCCTCGCCGGTATCGACAAAGGCCTGCAAGCCGCTGGCCTGAGCTACGAGACTAAAACCGTCTACGCCGCACCGCGTCGTTTGGCCGTGCTGATCACTGCACTGGCCACTCAACAGCCGGATCGCAGCATCAACCTCGACGGCCCACCACGTCAGGCGGCGTTCGACGCTGACGGCAATCCAACGCAAGCAGCACTGGGCTTCGCCAAGAAGTGCGGCGTCGATCTGAGCGAAATCGACCAGAGCGGCCCGAAACTGCGTTACAGCCAGAGCATCGCCGGCAAGCCGACCGCGAGCCTGCTGCCGACCATCGTCGAAGATTCGCTGAACGATTTGCCAATCCCGAAACGCATGCGTTGGGGTGCGCGCAAGGAAGAGTTCGTGCGTCCGACCCAATGGCTGGTGATGCTGCTCGGTGACCAGGTCATCGACTGCACCATCCTCGCGCAGAAGGCTGGCCGTGATTCCCGTGGTCACCGCTTCCATCACCCGCAAAGCGTGCGCATCGGTTCGCCGTCGAGCTACCTCGCCGACCTGCGTGCCGCTTATGTATTGGCCGATGCCAATGAGCGTCGCGAGATCATCAGCAAGCGCACCGAAGAGCTGGCCACCCGTCAGGAAGGAACGGCAATCGTTCCGCCGGCGCTGCTCGACGAAGTGACCGCCCTGGTTGAATGGCCGGTGCCGCTGGTGTGCTCGTTCGAGGAACGTTTCCTCGACGTGCCGCAAGAAGCGCTGATCACCACCATGCAGGA
The DNA here is from genome assembly GCF_900187485.1 of Pseudomonas sp. Irchel s3a12. NCBI lineage: Bacteria > Pseudomonadati > Pseudomonadota > Gammaproteobacteria > Pseudomonadales > Pseudomonadaceae > Pseudomonas > Pseudomonas sp. Irchel s3a12. Next base: position 288,322 of record NZ_FYDN01000003.1, on the reverse strand, counting down.
CAACCAGAAGTACTTCTGCCTGCTGGATGCCGACGGCAAGTTGCTGCCACGTTTCATTACTGTGGCCAACATCGAAAGCAAAGACCCGCAACAGATCATCGCCGGTAACGAGAAAGTGGTTCGTCCACGCCTGACCGACGCCGAGTTCTTCTTCAAGCAAGACAAGAAGCAGAAACTCGAAGCCTTCAATGATCGCCTGAAGAACGTGGTGTTCCAGGAAAAACTCGGCAGCGTCTACGACAAGGCCGAGCGCGTTTCCAAACTGGCTGCGTACATCGCCGCACGCATCGGTGGCAACGCCTCGTGGGCTGCCCGTGCAGGCCTGCTGTCGAAGTGCGACCTGGCGACTGAAATGGTCGGCGAGTTCCCGGAGATGCAAGGTGTCGCCGGTTACTACTACGCACTGAATGACGGCGAGCCGGAAGACGTCGCGCTGGCGCTCAACGAGCAGTACATGCCACGCGGTGCCGGTGCGGAACTGCCAGCCACCCTGACCGGTGCAGCCGTCGCGATCGCTGACAAGCTCGACACCCTGGTCGGTATCTTCGGTATTGGCATGCTGCCAACCGGCAGCAAAGACCCGTATGCCCTGCGCCGTGCGGCCCTCGGTGTGCTGCGCATCCTGATCGAGAAAAAACTCGATCTGGACCTGAACGACGCCGTGGCTTTCGCCGTGACTGCGTTCGGCGCCAAGGTCAAGGCTGCCGGCCTCAACGAAGCCGTGCTGGAGTTCATCTTCGATCGTCTGCGTGCACGTTACGAAGACGAAGGCGTCGATGTTGCCACTTACCTGTCGGTGCGTGCCCTGAAGCCGGGTTCGGCGCTGGACTTCGACCAGCGTGTGCAAGCAGTGCAAGCCTTCCGCAAACTGCCGGAAGCAGCAGCGCTGGCGGCGGTGAACAAGCGTGTGTCGAACCTGTTGAGCAAACTCGAAGGCGCGGTACCGACCGAGGTGCAAGCCAAGTACTTCGACAACGCCAACGAGTTCTCGCTGTACTCGGCGATCCAGCAAGCGGATCAAGCGGTGCAGCCAATGGCGGCAGCGCGTCAGTACAACGAATCGCTGGCACGCTTGGCGGCATTGCGTGAACCGGTGGATGCGTTCTTCGACGCGGTGATGGTCAATGCCGACGACGCCAATGTGCGGGCCAACCGTTACGCGCTGCTGGCGCGTCTGCGTGGTCTGTTCCTCGGTGTTGCCGACATTTCGCTGCTGGGTTGAGGGATTGCTGTTGAAACTGCTGATTCTCGATCGGGACGGAGTGATCAATTACGACTCCGACGCTTACATCAAGTCGGTAGAGGAGTGGATTCCGCTGCCCGGCTCGATCGAAGCGATTGCGCAGTTGAGCAAGGCCGGCTGGACGGTGGCGGTCGCCACCAACCAGTCGGGCATTGCTCGCGGCTACTACGACCTCGCCACCCTCGATGCCATGCACGCGCGACTGCGTACGCTCGTGGCGGAGCAGGGCGGTGAAGTCGGGCTGATCGTGTATTGCCCGCATGGGCCGGACGAAGGCTGCGATTGCCGCAAGCCGAAACCGGGGATGTTGAAAACCATCGCCGCGCATTACGACGTCGAACTGAACAATGTCTGGTTCGTCGGCGACAGCCTTGGTGACCTGGAGGCCGCCAAAGCCGTCGATTCACAGCCAGTTTTGGTAAAGACCGGAAAAGGCGCAAAGACTCAGGGCAAAACCCTGCCGGTTGGCACTCTGATTTTTGACGATCTGGCGGCGATTGCCGCAGAACTTATCCACAACTAGAGTACTTCTGAAGTTCCTGACCAGGGATTGATCGGGAGTGCGCTTGAACATTCGGGCATTGCCCCGTAACGGTAAACGTCACTATGTCGATACTGCGGGCCATCAGGATTTTTCTCTTTTACCTGCTGCTGGGCACCACCTCCCTGCTGTGGTGCAGCTTGAGTTTCTTTATCGCGCCATTTTTGCCGTTCAAGGCGCGCTATCGTTTTATCAACGTGTACTGGTGCCGCTGCGCCTTGTGGTTGACCAAGGTGTTTCTCGGTATCCGTTACGAAATCAAAGGCGCGGAAAACGTACCTGATCGGCCCTGCGTGATTCAGTCGAACCACCAGAGCACTTGGGAGACGTTCTTTCTCTCCGCTTATTTCTCGCCGCTGAGCCAGGTGCTCAAGCGCGAATTGCTTTATGTGCCGTTCTTCGGCTGGGCGATGGCCATGTTGCGGCCGATCGCGATTGACCGCGACAACCCGAAAGCCGCGCTGAAACAAGTCGCAGCGAAGGGTGATGAACTGCTCAAGGACAACGTTTGGGTGCTGATCTTCCCTGAAGGTACACGCGTTCCTTACGGCACTGTCGGCAAGTTCTCCCGCAGTGGTAGCGCTTTGGCAGTGAATGCGGCGCTTCCGGTACTGCCGATTGCACACAATGCCGGCAAGTTCTGGCCGAAAATCGGCTGGGGCAAGAAGTCTGGGGTGATCACCGTGGTCATCGGTGAGCCGATGTATGCCGAAGGCACAGGGCCTCGCGCCATTGCTCATCTGAACGACCGCGTACAAGCGTGGAACGAGAAGACTCAACGGGAAATGGGCTCACTGCCACCTGCTCCGCAGGCACCGGCTGCAAATGATCAGATCGCTGTCTGAGATTTTGTGGATAACCTGTGTACGGTTTTGTTGAAAAAGCCTGAATATTGAAATTAAGTTATTGATTTACTTATATATTTCTCAAGCTCATAAAACACCGTAAAAGGTGCATAAGTTTTTTTCGGAAGTAAAAAAACCGGCTGATATAGCCGGTTTTTTTGTGCCTGATCATTCGGGGATCAGCGGTAACTCAAGCAGGAAGGTGGTGCCTTGATCAACCACGCTGCGGCATTCAATTTTGCCGCCGTGATGATCGAATACCGCTTTGACCATCGATAAGCCGAGGCCCACGCCGTCGATGCCCTGTGCGGAAGAAAAACGTCGGTATTGACTGAACAGGTCGGGCAATTCATCAGCGGCGATGCCCTTGCCTTGATCGATCAATTCACAGTGCAACCATTCCTCACGGCAACTGACGCGCAGGGTGATAGTGGTATCTGCCGGGCTGTACTTGATCGCGTTCTCCAGGAGGTTGAACAGCGCGCGGGTCAGCAAGCCCTGATCAGCATTGATCAGACGTTCCTGCGACTCTTCATCCATGTCATGCAGCAGCTCGATACGTTTCTGCTGGGCGATGGGCAACGCTTGATCCAGCACGTCCAGCACCAGCATCGCGAACAGCGTCGGTTGAAACTGATAAGCCTCGGATTCGGCCCTCGCCAACAGAACAAATCCATCGGTCAGGTCCAGAGCGCGACGTACCTGGCGTTCGATTTGCTCGAACAACGGTGAATCCGCCCCGGCCTGATGGCGGTGAACGTCCAGCAGCGCAAGAATCGCCGAATGGGGTGCGCGCAGGTCGTGGGACAGAAACCGCAGTAACACGCTGCGTTGCTCCTCGGCGGCACGTTCGGCGCTAAGGTCCGTGAGGCTGAGCAGCCAACCGATCGGCGTGTCTCCATCCACCGGCAGTAAAGCCGCACGCTCCAGCCGCAAGCTGCGTTCCTTGTAATCGCGAAACTCCAGCAGCGGCATGGCCGACAGTGGCGGCCGTTGCTCTGTGGACAACTCCGGATAACCGAGTCGAGCCAGTTGATCGAGAACGTCGTCACCTACCAGATTGTTATCGAAGAGCTGACGAGCTTTGCGATTACCCAGCAGGATCTGCCCTTTGGGATCGCTGATCAGCGTGGCGACGGGCAGGTATTCCAGGCCATCGGCGATGAACCGCCGCGTATCGCGGGTACGGCTCATGGCCTGTTCAAGCGCCATGATCTGGCCCTGCAAGCGATCGGCGCCAGTAAATTGCGAACGACGGCGCTCGGGGAACACCTTCGGTTCACCGTCCAGCCGCGCCAGTTCCCAACCGAAATAGGTCAGCACCACACTCAGGCGCCGCCAGTTCCAGATCAGATAACCGAACAACATGCCCAGCACTGCCGGCGTCGGCGACCACCAATGGCGCATTTCTGCCAGACCCGTACTGGCCAGCAGTGCGCACGCCATGCCGATCAACGTGACCCAAAGCGCCCAGCGCGGGCGCCATAACAGCAGCCCTAGACTGCCTGCCACCCAAACGACCGACAATAATGCGCCCATCGCCGGATGCGCATCGTGCAGGTTGATCTGCGCGCGATAAGACAGCAGCGCAGTCAGCGGCAACAGCACTAGACTTATCCACAACCATTCACGCACCAACTGTCGAAACAGTCGCTGCACCTGACTTGGCTCACGGCTTTCGCGCCGGCGCTGATTATTCATGGGGAAAAAGGGCAGGGCAGGATGAATGCTTTCATAGGTCACAGGTCTGAGACGTAGACTCGAAGAATCATAGCGGACGTCGACCAACGGCGGGCCGCTTACTTTCAAGGTGATGACCAAGCGACTATGGTTGACGCCCAACTGCCCAAGCAACAAGGAACCACCGCGTATGCGCGTTGCGATATTGGACGACGAACCCGCCGAACTGCGCCGGGTCGAGCAAACCCTGCAGCAAATGGCCGATGCCGGCGAACAGCCGTGGTCACTGCACAGCTTCGAGCGTGGCGAAGACCTGTTGCGACAGCTACGCCGGGAAACCTTCGACCTGCTGATCCTCGACTGGCAACTGCCCGACCTCACCGGCCTGGCCCTGCTGCGCTGGACCCGCGAACACATGGAAGCGCCACCGGCGGCGATCATGCTGACCAGCCGCGATGGCGAAAGCGATATCGTCCAGGCGTTGAATGCCGGGGCTGATGATTACGTGAGCAAGCCATTCCGGCCGAATGAACTGAAAGCGCGTGTGGCTGCGGTGTTGCGTCGGCATAGCCAGCAACGTGCGGCGGCGACGGAAGTGCTGAGCTTCAACGACCTGACCTTCGATGACGCCGAACTGACTGTTACCCGCGAGGGAAAGCCGATCGTCATGACCGAGCGTGAATATCGGCTGGCGCGGTGTCTGTTCAGCAATCTGGGCCGGCCGTTGTCGCGGGATTATCTATATGAGCGGTTTTGGCCGCATGAAGAGATGGCGTCGTCGCGACCGTTGGATACGCATATCTACCGGTTGCGGAACAAGCTCGGGCTGACGGCGGATCGAGGGTGGCAGTTGCTGACGATTTATGGGTATGGGTATCGGTTGGAGAGTGTGTCTGCAGCATCCGAGTAAAAAGAGCAAAAGATCGCAGCCTACGGCAGCTCCTACACCTATCTCTGTAGGAGCTGCCGTAGGCTGCGATCTTTTGATCTGCCAATAAAAAGGCCAACGCAATGCGTTGGCCTTTTGTTTGACGCAAACCGGGATCAGAAATCCAGGTTCGAAACCGCCAGCGCATTGCTCTCGATGAAGTCACGGCGAGGTTCGACCGCATCACCCATCAGGGTGTTGAAAATCTGGTCTGCGCCAATGGCGTCTTCGATGGTGACTTTCAGCATGCGGCGCACGCTTGGGTCCATGGTGGTTTCCCACAGCTGATCCGGGTTCATTTCGCCCAGACCTTTGTATCGCTGAATGGTGTGGCGCTTGGTGCTTTCCGCCATCAGCCAGTCCAGGGCTTCCTTGAACTCGGTGACTGCCTTCTTGCGCTCGCCACGCTGGATGTACGCGCCGTCGTCGAGCAGGGTGCTCAGTTGAGCGCCAAGGGTGACGACGGTTTTGTAGTCGTTGCTGCCGAAAAAGTCGCGGTTGAAGGTGACGTAGTTCGACAGGCCGTGGGAGATCAGTTCGACCTCCGGCAGCCACACACCACGTTCACGGTCTTCACGCAGGCTGGCCTTATAGACCAGACCGGACTTCTCGACGGTGCGCAGACGGACTTCGTACTGGGCCAGCCAGTCCTGCATCTTGGCGTGGTCGCCAAGCATTTCCAGGCTCACGGCCGGCAGGTAAATGAAGTGCTCGGTCAGTTCCTGCGGGTACAGGCGCGACAGACGCTTGAGGGTCTTCATCACCATGCGGAAGTCGTTTACCAGACGCTCGAGTGCTTCACCGGAAATGCCCGGGGCTTCTTCGTTCAGGTGCAGGCTCGCATCTTCCAGAGCCGACTGCGTCATGTACTCTTCCATGGCGTCGTCGTCTTTGATGTATTGCTCTTGCTTGCCTTTCTTGACCTTGTACAGCGGCGGCTGGGCGATGTAGATGTAGCCGCGCTCGATCAGCTCCGGCAACTGACGGAAGAAGAAGGTCAGCAGCAGGGTACGGATGTGCGAACCGTCGACGTCAGCATCGGTCATGATGATGATGTTGTGATAACGCAGCTTGTCGATGTTGTATTCGTCGCGACCGATGCCGCAGCCCAGTGCGGTGATCAAGGTGCCCACTTCCTGGGAAGAGATCATCTTGTCAAAACGCGCTTTCTCGACGTTGAGGATCTTGCCCTTCAACGGCAGGATCGCCTGGGTCTTGCGGTTACGTCCCTGCTTGGCAGAGCCGCCCGCGGAGTCACCTTCCACGAGATACAGTTCGGACAGCGCCGGGTCTTTTTCCTGGCAGTCAGCGAGCTTGCCCGGCAGACCGGCGATGTCCAGCGCGCCTTTGCGGCGGGTCATCTCACGGGCCTTGCGCGCCGCTTCGCGGGCACGGGCGGCGTCGATCATCTTGCCGACGACCAGCTTGGCTTCGTTCGGGTTTTCCAGGAGGAAGTCGGAGAAGTACTTGCCCATCTCCTGCTCGACCGCAGTCTTCACTTCGGAAGACACCAGTTTGTCTTTGGTCTGCGAGCTGAACTTCGGATCCGGCACTTTTACCGAGATGATCGCGGTCAGGCCTTCACGGGCATCGTCGCCGGTGGTGGCGACTTTGTGCTTCTTCGCCAGACCTTCCTGCTCGATGTAGTTGTTCAGGTTACGCGTCAGAGCGGAACGGAAGCCCACCAGGTGGGTACCGCCGTCGCGCTGCGGAATGTTGTTGGTGAAGCACAACAGGTTCTCATTGAAGCTGTCGTTCCACTGCAGGGCGATTTCCACGCCGATACCGTCTTCACGCTGGATGTTGAAGTGGAACACCTGGTTGACCGCAGTCTTGTTGGTGTTCAGGTATTCAACGAACGCACGCAGGCCGCCTTCATACTTGAACAGCTCTTCCTTGCCGCTGCGCTCATCCTTGAGGACGATGCCGACACCGGAGTTGAGGAAGGACAGTTCACGAATGCGCTTGGCCAGGATGTCCCAGCTGAAGTGAATGTTCTTGAAGGTTTCGCTGGAAGCCTTGAAGTGGATCTGGGTACCGGTGGTTTCGCTGTCGCCAACGATGGCCATCGGAGCCTGAGGTACGCCGTGGACGTAGGTCTGTTCCCAGATCTTGCCGCTGCGGCGAACAGTCAGTACCAGCTCCTCGGACAGTGCGTTCACTACCGACACACCTACACCGTGCAGACCGCCGGATACTTTGTAGGAGTTGTCGTCGAACTTACCGCCAGCGTGGAGGACGGTCATGATGACCTCGGCGGCGGAAACGCCTTCCTCTTTGTGCACGTCTACCGGGATGCCACGGCCGTTGTCTTTAACGGTGATGGACTCATCCGGGTGGATAATGATGCTGATGTCATCGCAGTGGCCGGCGAGGGCTTCGTCGATCGAGTTGTCGACCACCTCGAACACCATGTGGTGCAGACCGCTGCCATCGTCGGTGTCACCAATGTACATACCGGGACGTTTGCGTACGGCATCCAGGCCTTTCAGCACTTTAATGCTCGTTGAGTCGTACGTATTTTCTTCGCTCAATGCCTTCACTCCCGATGGTCGTGGGTCTGGGTGATACGGCCCTGTTCCACGTGGAACAGAGCGACTGGCGTTTCCGTCTGCCAGCCTTCCCTCAATAATTCGTGATCTACACAGGTGATAAATACCTGGCAGCGTAAGTCTTCCAGCAAGCGGCACAGCGCGCGACGGTGGCCCTCGTCCAGCTCGGACGGCAAGTCATCCACCAGATAAATACACTGACCGCGACGGGCCTGGCTGACCAAATGCCCTTGGGCAATCCGTAGTGCACAGACCACTAACTTCTGCTGACCCCGGGACAAGATGTCCGCGGCGTTGTGAGCGCCCAATCTAAGACGCAAATCAGCCCGTTGCGGTCCGGCCTGGGTATGACCCATTTGCTGATCCCGTTGCACGGATCCAGCCAGTACGGCGCTCAATTCCCGGTCTTTGTCCCAGCCTCGGTAATAGCTGAGCGTCAAACCTTCAAGCTCAACCAGTTCGCTCAAGGTTTGTTCAAAGACTGGTTTCAAGGCTTTGATGTAGGCGCGGCGGTATTCATCGATTTCAGCGCTGGCCTGGCACAGTTCCCTGTCCCAAACCGCTTGCGAAACGGCGTCAAGTGTACCATGTCGCAGCCAAGAGTTTCTCTGGCGCAGGGCCTTCTGCAACCGCTGCCAGGTGGCCATAAAGCGCGGCTCGACGTGGAACACGCCCCAGTCGAGAAACTGTCGACGAATCTTCGGCGCACCTTCAAGCAAGCGGAAGCTGTCGGGGTTGATCAACTGCAGCGGCAGGATCTCCGCCAGTTGCGCAGCACTGCGGGCGTTCTGGCCGTCGATGCGGATCTGGAACTCGCCCTGACGATCGCGCGAGATCCCCAACGCACTGTGCCCACCCTCAGCCAATTCGACCTGACCGAACACGGTGCAGGCGAGTTGCTCGTACTGAATGACAGGTAACAGCCGCGTGCTACGAAACGAACGGGCAAGCCCCAGCAGATGAATGGCTTCCAGAACACTGGTTTTGCCGCTGCCGTTGGCGCCGTAAAGAATGTTGATGCGGGGGGAGGGGGAGAAGGTCACCGGGTGCAGATTGCGCACCGCGGTGACCGAAACACGACTTAAGGACATCCAGGGTCAGCTAATTACAGACGCATCGGCATGACAACGTAAGCCGAATCGTCGTTGTCGGACTCTTGCACCAGTGCACTGCTGTTGGAGTCGGACAGGATCAGACGAACCTGCTCGGTGGTCATCACGCCCAGCACGTCGAGCAAATAGCTCACGTTGAAGCCGATTTCCAGAGAGCCGCCGTTGTATTCAACGCCCACTTCTTCTTCCGCTTCTTCCTGCTCCGGGTTGTTGGCCTGGATCTTCAACTGACCGCTGGCCAGTTGCAGACGGATACCACGGTACTTCTCGTTGGACAGAATCGCGGTACGGCTGAACGCTTCACGCAAGGCCTGGCGATCGCCCAATACCAGCTTGTCGCCGCCCTTTGGCAGAACGCGCTCATAGTCCGGGAACTTGCCGTCAACCAGTTTCGAGGTGAAGGTGAATTCGCCGGTAGTGGCGCGGATGTGATGTTGACCCAGCACGATGCTGACATTGCCGTCCGGCTCGGTGAGCAGACGCGCCAGTTCCAGAATACCTTTGCGCGGCACGATCACCTGATGGCGATCCGGCTGGCCGATATCGGCCTTCATCGAGCACATGGCCAGACGGTGACCGTCGGTGGCCACAGCGCGGATGATGCCTTCGGACACTTCCAGCAGCATGCCGTTGAGGTAATAACGCACGTCCTGCTGGGCCATGGCGAAGCTGGTGCGTTCGATCAGGCGACGCAGTTTGCTTTGTTCAAGAATGCAAGTCAGCGAGCCCGGACCTTCTTCAACGGTCGGGAAATCGTTGGCCGGCAGAGTCGACAGGGTGAAGCGGCTGCGGCCTGCCTTCACCACCAGCTTCTGCTCGTCGACCTTGATGTCGATCAGCGCGTCGTTGGGCAGGCTTTTGCAGATATCCATCAGCTTGCGCGCAGGCACGGTGATGGAACCTGTCTCAGCCGGCTCTTCAAGTTGCACACGACCGACCAGCTCGACCTCGAGGTCGGTACCGGTCAGCGACAGTTGCTGGCCTTCGACAACCAGCAGCACGTTGGAGAGTACCGGCAAGGTCTGTCGGCGCTCGACGACGCCTGCGACCAGTTGCAGGGGTTTCAACAGGGCTTCGCGTTGAATGGTGAAATGCATGGTCTAGTCCCTTGCCTTAATAAGCTGCGCTGGTGTTCATCAAGTGGTCAGTGTACGCAGCAGGTTCTTGTAGTCCTCGCGGATGTCCGCGTCGGATTCCTTAAGTTCGTTGATCTTGCGGCAGGCGTGCAACACCGTGGTGTGGTCGCGGCCGCCGAACACATCGCCGATTTCCGGCAGGCTGTGGTTGGTCAGTTCCTTGGACAAGGCCATGGCGACCTGACGCGGACGAGCCACCGAGCGCGAACGGCGCTTGGACAGCAGATCCGAGATCTTGATCTTGTAGTACTCGGCGACGGTGCGCTGAATGTTATCCACAGAGACCAGTTTGTCCTGCAACGCCAACAAGTCTTTCAGGGATTCGCGAATCAGCTCGATGTTGATGTCGCGGCCCATGAAGTGCGAGTGGGCGATCACGCGTTTCAGCGCACCTTCCAGCTCACGGACGTTGGAGCGAATGCGCTGGGCAATGAAGAACGCGGCGTCATGCGGTAACTCGACTTTGGCCTGGTCGGCCTTCTTCATCAAGATCGCCACGCGGGTTTCCAGTTCCGGCGGCTCGACGGCAACCGTCAGGCCCCAGCCGAAGCGGGATTTGAGGCGTTCTTCAAGGCCTTCGATTTCTTTCGGGTAGCGGTCACTGGTGAGAATGACCTGCTGGCCACCTTCAAGCAGGGCGTTGAAGGTGTGGAAAAACTCTTCCTGCGAGCGCTCTTTGCGGGCGAAGAACTGAATATCGTCGATCAGCAACGCATCCACTGAACGGTAGAAACGCTTGAACTCGTTGATCGCGTTCAGTTGCAGTGCCTTGACCATGTCGGCCACGAAGCGCTCGGAATGCAGGTACACAACCTTCGCATTCGGGTTCTTCTTTAATAGATGGTTACCCACCGCGTGCATCAAGTGGGTCTTACCCAGGCCGACGCCACCATAAAGGAACAGCGGGTTGTACCCGTGCTTGGGGTTGTCCGCCACTTGCCAGGCGGCCGCGCGGGCGAGCTGGTTGGATTTACCTTCGACGAAGTTTTCGAAGGTGAAGGTGCGGTTCAGGTAGCTGGTGTGCTTGAGCGCACCTTCGACCTGCACGGTGCGCTGTTCGGCGCGAACCGGGGCTTGCTGCGAAGCGGCACCGGACATCGGATCGAAACTGTCGCGAGACGGTTCATCGCTGACTTCAGGACTTTTCTGCGTCGAGCGCTTGGCCGTCGGTGCGGGCGTCTGCGTCGGTGCCTGCGTACTCACAGGCGTGGCATTTGCCTGGGCCTGCTGGGAAACCTGCGCGGCTGCAAGCGGCGCATTCGGTGCGGCACGCGGAGCGGAACTGCGTTTGCTGCCTATTAATAAGGAAAGCGCCGGCGCCATGCCGTTGCCATGCTCATCCAGCAGTTCAAGGACGCGGCCCAGGTACTTTTCGTTGACCCAGTCCAGCACAAAACGGTTCGGTGCGTAGACGCGCAACTCGTCGCCTTCGGCTTCGACCTGTAGTGGACGGATCCAGGTGTTGAATTGTTGGGCAGGCAGCTCCTCGCGCAAAAGCTCCACGCACTGCTGCCAAAGTTCCACTGACACGGATATCCCCTAAGTTGAAAGCCGGTGAGGCAAAAACAAGCGGCCATTGTAGCGGCGAGCCGTCCACTTATCCACATGCAGGTTGCCCGGTGACCATGATTTATCAATGCGTTAAATCGGAAAAAGGCGACCAACGGTGTGTGAATAAGCTCTGTGGATAACCGCCTCTAAGGGCACTGGACAACTGGGGGTTGAACTCGGTGGATAACCTGCCTGTGGATAACAGGCCATTCCACACACAGGTTATCCGACAGCGCAGCACAGGCTGAACACGGTTTTCCACTGTAGTTGTCATTCTCTGTACATCACGTCAGACAAGGCCTAATGCTACTTATCCACAGAAGAAGGTGTGCCTAGCTTTTATAAGCTTTACAGAAAAGCTTTAAATAATTCCCTTCTTTATTTTTATGTATGGCAAGCAGGTGATCAGGCAAAGAACACCTAGATATCTATTTATAAGGAAACGCTGGTTGGAAATTGACCTGAAGGCTTGCTTTCTCTAGAATCCCCGGTCTCTTAAAACGGGGGCCATTCCGGCCCGTTGTGGACGAACCAGGTAACACGACATGAAACGTACTTTCCAACCAAGCACTATCAAACGCGCCCGTACCCACGGTTTCCGTGCTCGCATGGCTACCAAGAACGGCCGTGCTGTCCTGTCGCGTCGCCGCGCCAAAGGTCGTGCGCGTCTGGCAGTTTGATAATCCGGTACTGGAGGTGAGTCAGGACTTCAGTCGGGAAAAGCGTCTGCTTACTCCCCGGCATTTCAAGGCAGTCTTTGACTCCCCTACCGGCAAGGTTCCGGGGAAAAATCTCCTGCTCCTTGCACGCAACAACGATCTTGATCACCCCCGTCTCGGGCTGGTTATCGGGAAAAAGAGCGTAAAGCTCTCCGTTGAGCGCAATCGCCTCAAACGTTTGATGCGCGAATCATTTCGTCTGCACCAGGATTCACTGGTCGGCTGGGATATCGTTATCGTCGCGCGCAAAGGTCTGGGCGATGTAGAAAACCCCGAATTGATTCAGCATTTCGGCAAGCTCTGGAAGCGTCTGGCACGCAGCAAGCCAGTTCCAGAAGTCAAAACCGAAACTGTAGGGGTAGACAGTACCGATGCGTAAACTGGCCCTCGTTCCGATCCAGTTTTATCGCTATGCCATTAGTCCTTTGATGGCCAGCCACTGTCGTTTCTACCCCAGTTGTTCCTGCTACGCGTATGAAGCCATCGAAAATCATGGCCTTCTGCGCGGTGGCTGGCTGACCTTTCGTCGTTTAGGTCGCTGTCATCCGTGGAATCCCGGTGGTTATGACCCGGTTCCACCTATCCCTACCTCCCGTTCTTCTTCGATGGCCGAGTAATCATGGATATCAAACGCACGATCCTGATCGTCGCCCTGGCAATCGTGTCCTACGTTATGGTTCTTAAATGGAACCAGGACTATGGCCAGGCTGCCCTGCCGACTCAGAATGTTGCTTCCAGTACGACTACATCCGGTTTGCCGGACACCGCCACTGGCAATAATGCTGCCGCCAGTGACGATATTCCGCGCGCCGCTAGCGATACCAGTGCACCTGCCGAAACTCCGGTAGCCGCCAGCAAGGATCTGATCCAGATCAAAACCGACGTGCTCGATCTCGCGATCGATCCACAAGGTGGTGATGTTGCTCAACTGACCTTGCCTTTGTATCCACGTCGTCAGGATCGTCCTGATGTACCGTTCCAGCTGTTCGATAACGGCGGCGAACGTGTTTATCTGGCCCAAAGCGGTCTGATCGGCACCAATGGCCCGGATGCAAATCCGGCCGGTCGTCCGGTCTACTCTTCGGAGAAGAAGACTTATCAACTGGCTGACGGTCAGGACCAACTGGTCGTCGACCTGAAGTTCAGCAAGGACGGCGTCAATTACATCAAGCGTTTCACCCTGAAACGCGGCCTGTATGACGTAGCCGTTTCCTACATTGTGGATAACCAGAGCGCTCAGCCCTGGAACGGCGCAATGTTTGCTCAGTTGAAGCGTGATAACAGCGCTGATCCTTCGTCCACTACTGCTACTGGCACCGCGACTTACCTGGGCGCCGCCCTGTGGACAAGTTCGGAGCCGTACAAGAAAGTGTCCATGAAAGACATGGACAAGGCGCAGTTGAAAGAAACCGTCACCGGTGGCTGGGTAGCCTGGCTGCAACACTACTTCGTGACCGCGTGGATTCCGGCCAAGGGCGAAAACAACATCGTCCAGACCCGTAAAGACAGCAAAGGCAACTACATCATCGGCTACACCGGTCCTACACTGACCGCTGCTCCGGGTGCCAAAGTTGAAACCAGCGCTGTGCTGTACGCCGGTCCGAAAAGCCAGGCTGTATTGAAAGAGTTGTCCCCAGGTCTGGAACTGACCGTCGACTACGGCATTCTGTGGTTCATTGCCCAGCCAATCTTCTGGCTGCTGCAACACATCCACGCCATTGTCGGTAACTGGGGCTGGTCGATCATCTTCCTGACCATGCTGATCAAGGGTATTTTCTTCCCTCTGTCGGCTGCCAGCTACAAATCGATGGCGCGCATGCGTGCTGTCGCGCCGAAACTGGCTGCTCTGAAAGAGCAACATGGCGATGACCGGCAGAAAATGTCGCAAGCCATGATGGAGCTGTACAAGAAAGAGAAGATCAACCCGCTGGGCGGCTGCCTGCCGATCCTCGTACAGATGCCGGTTTTCCTTTCGCTGTACTGGGTTCTGCTGGAAAGCGTGGAAATGCGCCAGGCGCCGTTCATGCTGTGGATCACTGACCTGTCGATCAAGGATCCGTTCTTCATTCTGCCGATCATCATGGGCGCAACCATGTTCATCCAGCAGCAGCTGAACCCGACTCCGCCGGATCCGATGCAGGCGAAGGTCATGAAAATGATGCCAATCATCTTCACCTTCTTCTTCCTGTGGTTCCCTGCTGGTCTGGTGCTGTACTGGGTTGTGAACAACTGCCTGTCGATTGCACAACAGTGGTACATCACGCGTAAGATCGAAGCGGCGACGAAAAAAGCCGAGGCGTAACTTGCACTGTGGATAACACCACTCAAAACGCCCCCTAGTGGGGCGTTTTGCTATCTGCCACTTTTGTCTGGATTCCGGTTTATGAGCACACCTCGTGAAACCATCGCCGCCGTCGCCACCGCTCAGGGTCGCGGCGGTGTGGGCATTGTTCGTATTTCCGGGCCGCTGGCCAGCGTTGCAGCCAAAGCTATAAGCGGCCGCGAACTGAAACCGCGTTACGCCCATTACGGGCCATTTTTCAGTGATGACCAGCAAGTGCTCGATGAAGGTCTGGCGCTATATTTCCCGGGGCCAAACTCGTTCACCGGCGAAGACGTTCTGGAATTGCAGGGCCACGGTGGGCCGATCGTTCTGGACATGCTGCTCAAACGCTGCCTGGAACTGGGCTGCCGTCTGGCGCGTCCGGGGGAGTTCAGCGAACGCGCGTTCCTCAATGACAAACTCGACCTGGCCCAGGCCGAGGCGATTGCCGATTTGATCGAGGCGAGTTCTGCACAAGCGGCGCGCAATGCCCTGCGTTCTTTGCAAGGCGCGTTTTCCCAGCGTGTGCATAACTTGACCGAACAGCTGATAGGTCTGCGCATCTACGTCGAAGCCGCCATCGACTTCCCGGAAGAGGAAATCGACTTTCTTGCCGATGGCCACGTGCTGAGCATGCTGGACAAGGTCCGTGATGAATTATCCACAGTACTGCGTGAAGCCGGACAGGGCGCGTTGTTGCGCGATGGTATGACCGTGGTGATTGCCGGTCGTCCGAATGCCGGCAAGTCCAGCCTGTTGAATGCGTTAGCCGGTCGGGAAGCGGCGATCGTCACCGAGA
The DNA here is from genome assembly GCF_900187485.1 of Pseudomonas sp. Irchel s3a12. Taxonomy (NCBI): domain Bacteria; kingdom Pseudomonadati; phylum Pseudomonadota; class Gammaproteobacteria; order Pseudomonadales; family Pseudomonadaceae; genus Pseudomonas; species Pseudomonas sp. Irchel s3a12. The sequence goes on along the minus strand of NZ_FYDN01000003.1, from coordinate 272,893 downwards.
TTGCCGGCACCACCCGCGATATTTTGCGTGAACATATCCACATCGACGGTATGCCGTTGCACGTTGTGGATACCGCAGGTTTGCGTGATACCGAAGACCAGGTGGAAAAGATTGGCGTTGAACGCGCACTGAAAGCCATCGGCGAAGCGGATCGCGTCCTGCTGGTGGTCGATGCAACCGCTCCAGAAGCACTGGATCCGTTTGCCTTGTGGCCTGAATTCCTCGAAACCCGCCCGGATCCGGCCAAGGTTACGTTGATTCGTAACAAAGCAGACCTGACTGGTGAATCCATTTCCTTGGAAGTCAGTGAAGATAGCCACGTGACGATCAGCCTGAGCGCCAAATCTGCAGGTGATGGTCTGGAACTCCTGCGTGATCACCTCAAGGCCTGTATGGGCTACGAGCAGACTTCGGAAAGCAGCTTCAGTGCTCGTCGTCGCCATCTGGAAGCGTTGCGCCATGCCAGTGCAGCCCTTGAACACGGTCGTGCACAACTGACTCTGGCGGGTGCGGGCGAGTTGCTGGCCGAAGACCTGCGTCAGGCTCAGCACTCTCTAGGGGAAATCACCGGGGCATTCAGCTCTGATGATCTGCTGGGACGGATCTTTTCCAGCTTCTGTATCGGTAAATAACCCCTCCGCTTTCCAAAGACAGGTCCATTCGCGACCTGTCTGCGCCTCCTCTTTCTCAAACCTTTCTCCAGTGCCGGGCAGATTTCGTCTCCCTGAGCAGATTTCTCGTGCCCGTTATTTCTTCATTCACCGCATTTCCGTGGATTAAGCCCTGTGAATAACTGCCACTAAGGGCAGTTGATAACAGGGCCTGAAAACTGGATATAACCCACGCTGTGGATAACCACCCCTTTAATCCACAGGCTTAAACCGGTTATCCAAGGCCCTTATTGACACATGATCACAGGGTTTTGAAACTCTGTACATATTGAATATAAAGGCTTGTAGCAATCTATCCACAGAAAGTATGCTCAGTAAGAATAAACATAAAAACAAAGGTTTTATAAATTTCTCTCTTTTTTATTCTTTTAACCTCGAGTTCTCCACAGCTGGTTAAATTTTGTGCAAAGGGTTCTTTAGGAAGGGCGAAGTCCCTATACTTGTCGACCAGGTTCAGAAACCTGATCTCAAACTATTCCTGAATTACCTACTTAAGCAGGCACGAGGTGCGTGGTGGATTTCCCTTCCCGTTTTGAAGTGATCGTCATCGGCGGCGGTCATGCCGGTACCGAGGCAGCACTGGCCTCAGCACGTATGGGGGCAAAAACCCTGTTGCTGACGCATAACGTGGAAACCCTCGGTGCCATGAGTTGCAACCCGGCCATCGGTGGCATTGGCAAAAGCCATCTGGTCAAGGAAATCGATGCCCTCGGCGGCGCGATGGCCACCGCTACCGATTTCGGTGGCATCCAGTTTCGCGTGTTGAACAGCCGCAAAGGCCCCGCCGTTCGGGCGACCCGTGCGCAAGCTGACCGGATTCTGTACAAAGCCGCTGTCCGCGAAATTCTGGAAAACCAGCCGAACCTGTGGATATTTCAACAAGCTGCTGACGACCTGATCGTCGAGCAGGAACAAGTCCGTGGTGTTGTCACGCAAATGGGTCTGCGTTTTCTCGCCGATTCCGTGGTGTTGACCACCGGTACGTTCCTCGGCGGACTTATCCACATCGGTTTGCAGAATTTTTCCGGCGGTCGCGCCGGTGATCCGCCGTCGATCGCCCTGGCTCACCGTCTGCGTGAACTGCCCCTGCGTGTCGGTCGCCTGAAAACCGGTACGCCGCCGCGTATCGACGGCAAGTCTGTGGATTTCTCGGTGATGACCGAGCAACCAGGCGATACGCCGATCCCGGTGATGTCGTTCATGGGCAACAAAGAACAGCATCCACGTCAGGTCAGTTGCTGGATTACTCACACCAACGCCCGCACCCACGAAATCATTGCCGCGAACCTCGATCGTTCGCCGATGTATTCCGCTGCCGGTGAGATCGAAGGCATTGGCCCGCGCTACTGCCCGTCGATCGAAGACAAGATCCACCGCTTTGCCGACAAGGAAAGCCATCAGGTGTTTATCGAACCGGAAGGTTTGACCACCCATGAGCTGTACCCGAACGGAATATCCACAAGCCTGCCGTTCGACGTGCAATTGCAGATCGTGCAATCGATTCGCGGCATGGAAAACGCGCACATCGTGCGTCCGGGTTATGCGATCGAGTACGACTACTTCGATCCGCGTGACCTGAAGTACAGCCTCGAGACCAAAGTCATCGGCGGTCTGTTCTTCGCCGGGCAAATCAACGGCACCACAGGTTACGAAGAAGCTGGCGCCCAAGGTTTGCTGGCCGGGGCCAACGCCGCACTGCGCGCCAAGGGCAAAGAAGCCTGGTGTCCGCGTCGCGATGAAGCGTACATCGGTGTGTTGGTCGACGACCTGATCACCCTCGGTACCCAAGAGCCGTACCGCATGTTCACTTCCCGTGCCGAATACCGCCTGATCCTGCGCGAGGACAACGCCGACCTGCGTTTGACCGAAAAAGGTCGCGAGCTCGGTTTGGTCGATGACGCACGTTGGGCAGCCTTCTGCAAGAAACGCGAAAGCATCGAACTCGAAGAACAGCGCCTGAAAAGCACTTGGGTTCGCCCGAATACGCAGCAGGGCGATGCGATCGCGGAAAAATTCGGCACGCCGCTGACCCACGAATACAACTTGCTCAACCTCTTGAGCCGTCCGGAAATCGACTACGCTGGTCTGGTCGAAGTGACCGGCAACGGCGCCGAAGATCCTCAGGTCGCCGAGCAGGTTGAAATCAAAACCAAGTACGCCGGTTACATCGACCGTCAACAGGACGAAATCGCCCGTCTGCGCGCCAGTGAAGACACGAAATTGCCTGTGGATATCGATTACACCAACATTTCCGGTCTCTCCAAGGAGATCCAGAGCAAGCTCGGTGCCACGCGTCCAGAGACGCTGGGTCAGGCTTCGCGGATCCCGGGTGTGACCCCGGCAGCGATTTCGCTGTTGATGATTCATTTGAAAAAACGCGGCGCGGGCCGTCAGTTGGAGCAAAGCGCTTGAGTTCTAAGGTCACTTCGCAACACGCCGAAGAGTTATCCACAGGAGCCCGCGAGCTCGGTGTCCATCTCACTGAAACCCAGCACGAATTGCTGCTGGGTTATCTGGCCCTGTTGATCAAATGGAACCAGGCCTACAACCTGACTGCGGTGCGCGATCCGGACGAAATGGTTTCGCGACACTTGCTCGATAGTCTGAGCGTGATGTCGTTCATCGAAAACGGTCGCTGGCTCGACGTCGGCAGTGGCGGCGGCATGCCGGGAATCCCGTTGGCGATTTTGTATCCTGACTCGCAAGTGACCTGCCTGGACAGCAACGGCAAGAAAACCCGCTTCCTGACCCAGGTTAAACTCGAACTCAAACTGGATAACCTGCAAGTTATCCACAGTCGTGTCGAAGCGTTCCAGCCTGCGCAGCCGTTCAACGGGATCATTTCCCGGGCGTTCAGCAGCATGGAAAACTTCACCAACTGGACTCGCCACCTCGGCGATGCCGATACACGCTGGCTGGCAATGAAGGGCGTTCATCCGGCCGATGAGCTGGTAGCATTGCCGGCAGACTTCAAACTCGATAGCGAACACGCCCTGGCCGTACCCGGTTGCCAAGGCCAACGCCATCTGCTGATACTGCGCCGCACGGCATGATTGGGAACACAAGCAAGAATGGCTAAGGTATTCGCGATAGCGAACCAGAAGGGTGGTGTGGGCAAGACCACCACCTGCATCAACCTCGCAGCATCCCTGGTCGCAACCAAGCGCCGGGTGCTGTTGATCGATCTCGATCCACAGGGCAACGCCACCATGGGTAGCGGTGTGGATAAACACGGTCTGGAAAATTCGGTCTATGACCTGCTGATCGGCGAGTGCGATCTGGCCCAGGCCATGCACTATTCCGAGCACGGCGGTTATCAACTGCTGCCGGCCAACCGCGATCTGACGGCGGCCGAAGTCGTGCTGCTGGAAATGCAGATGAAGGAAAGCCGTCTGCGCAGCGCGCTGGCGCCAATCCGCGAAAACTACGATTACATTCTGATCGACTGCCCGCCGTCGCTGTCGATGCTTACGCTGAACGCTTTGGTGGCCGCCGATGGGGTAATTATCCCCATGCAGTGCGAGTACTTTGCGCTCGAAGGCTTGAGCGACCTTGTGGATAACATCAAACGAATCGCTGAACTGCTGAATCCGAACCTGAAAGTCGAAGGTTTGCTGCGGACCATGTATGACCCGCGCCTGAGCCTGATGAACGACGTTTCGGCGCAGCTCAAGGAACACTTCGGCGATCAGCTGTACGACACGGTGATCCCGCGCAACATCCGTCTGGCCGAAGCGCCGAGCTACGGCATGCCGGCGCTGGCCTACGACAAGCAATCGCGCGGCGCCCTGGCTTATCTGGCCCTGGCCGGCGAGATGGTTCGTCGTCAGCGCAAAAACTCACGTATCGCCGCTGCTCAGGCAACTTAAGGAATCCCCATGGCCGTCAAGAAACGAGGTCTCGGACGTGGACTGGATGCACTGCTGAGTGGTCCGACCCTCAGCGCGCTGGAAGAACAAGCGGCGCAAGCTGACACCCGCGAACTGCAGCACTTGCCGTTGGATCTGCTGCAGCGCGGCAAATACCAGCCGCGCCGCGACATGGATCCGCAGGCGCTGGAAGAACTGGCAGCGTCGATCAAGGCGCAAGGCGTGATGCAGCCGATCGTGGTGCGCCCGATTGGCGGTGGCCGCTTCGAGATCATCGCCGGTGAACGTCGCTGGCGCGCGAGTCAGCAAGCCGGGCAGGAAACCATCCCGGCGATGGTCCGCGATGTGCCGGATGAAACCGCAATCGCCATTGCGCTGATCGAGAACATCCAGCGCGAAGACCTCAACCCGATCGAAGAAGCGGTGGCCCTGCAGCGTTTGCAGCAGGAATTCCAGCTCACACAGCAACAAGTTGCCGAGGCTGTGGGTAAGTCCCGCGTCACTGTGGCTAACCTGTTACGGCTTATTGCATTGCCGGAAGTCATCAAGACCATGCTGTCCCATGGCGACCTGGAAATGGGCCATGCCCGTGCTTTGCTCGGTCTGCCGGACAATCAACAGGTTGAAGGGGCGCGACATGTTGTCGCACGCGGTCTCACCGTGCGCCAAACTGAGGCACTGGTTCGCCAGTGGTTGAGTGGCAAACCGGAGCCTGTGGAAGCGACCAAACCCGACCCGGATATCGCCCGTCTCGAACAGCGTCTGGCCGAGCGCCTAGGCTCTGCGGTGCAGATTCGCCACGGCAAGAAGGGAAAGGGGCAGTTGGTGATCGGTTACAACTCCCTAGATGAGCTTCAAGGTGTGCTCGCACACATCCGCTGAAACATTTCCTCATGTAGCGCGCAGTCGGAAATCACTACCTGACAGTTGAATAGGGGCAGAACCGCCCCTATACTCTGCGCGCATTTTGTCGGCACAAATTATGCCAAGTTATTGAATTCTGGCAGCCGACCATTGGAGAGCAAACGTGATGGAAACCCGCAAGCCAAACCGCCTGCCGTTCCATCGCCTGGCGGTTTTTCCGGTGTTAATGGCTCAATTTGTCATTTTGCTCATTGCCGCTTTGGCGCTCTGGCAATGGCACGGAGTCGTTGCCGGATACTCGGGACTTTGTGGAGGCCTGATAGCCTTGCTGCCCAATGTTTATTTTGCTCACAAGGCATTTCGGTTTTCCGGCGCCCGAGCAGCCCAGTCCATCGTCCGGTCATTTTATGCCGGCGAGGCAGGCAAACTGATTTTGACGGCAGTGCTCTTTGCACTGGTGTTTGCAGGTGTGAAGCCACTGGCGCCGATAGCTGTATTCGGCGCGTTCGTGCTGACTCAGTCGGTCAGCTGGTTCGCTCCCCTGCTGATGAGAACAAGACTTTCGAGACCTTAGGGCGTTTGAGGCAACCATGGCAGAAACAACCGCTTCGGGCTATATCCAGCACCACTTGCAGAATCTGACCTTCGGTCAGCTACCTAACGGCGGCTGGGGCTTTGCCCACACCGCAGCAGAGGCCAAAGAAATGGGCTTCTGGGCTTTCCACGTCGATACTCTCGGCTGGTCGGTCGCGTTGGGTCTGATCTTCGTTCTTCTTTTCCGCATGGCGGCAAAGAAAGCGACTTCGGGTCAGCCGGGTGCTTTGCAGAACTTCGTTGAAGTATTGGTCGAATTCGTCGATGGCAGCGTGAAAGACAGCTTCCATGGCCGTAGCCCGGTGATTGCACCGCTGGCACTGACCATCTTCGTCTGGGTGTTCCTGATGAACGCCGTCGACCTGGTACCGGTCGACTGGATTCCTCAGCTGGCCATCCTGATCTCCGGTGACCACCACATCCCGTTCCGCGCCGTGTCGACTACCGACCCGAACGCGACCCTGGGCATGGCGTTCTCGGTTTTCGCACTGATCATTTTCTATAGCATCAAGGTCAAGGGCTTCGGCGGCTTCATCGGCGAACTGACCCTGCACCCGTTCGGCAGCAAGAACATCTTCGTTCAAGCCTTGCTGATCCCGGTGAACTTCCTGCTGGAATTCGTGACCCTGATCGCCAAACCGATCTCTCTGGCTCTGCGACTGTTCGGCAACATGTATGCCGGCGAGCTGGTGTTCATTCTGATCGCTGTGATGTTCGGCAGCGGTCTGCTCTGGCTGAGCGGCCTGGGCGTTGTTCTGCAGTGGGCGTGGGCTGTGTTCCACATCCTGATCATCACGCTGCAGGCGTTCATCTTCATGATGCTGACCATCGTCTACCTGTCGATGGCGCACGAAGAAAACCATTAAGACCAGTCTCGACTAGTCTGATGTCCTTCCCGGTCAAACGGGAAGGGGCTCTTCACAGGGCACCTGAAACGATTTGTTTTACCGCTTTAATCTAAAAAACCTAAACCATACGACGTAAAAGTCGGGAGGAAAGATGGAAACTGTAGTTGGTCTAACCGCTATCGCTGTTGCACTGTTGATCGGCCTGGGCGCACTGGGTACCGCAATTGGTTTCGGCCTGCTGGGCGGCAAGTTCCTGGAAGGCGCAGCGCGTCAGCCAGAAATGGTTCCAATGCTGCAAGTTAAAATGTTCATCGTTGCCGGTCTGCTCGACGCCGTAACCATGATCGGTGTTGGTATCGCTCTGTTCTTCACCTTTGCGAACCCGTTCGTTGGTCAGATCGCTGGCTAATTACCCGGATTCTTCCGAGTAATTTGATGTGATGGACAACGTAACTGCGAGGTGTTGGCGTGAACATTAATGCGACCCTGATTGGCCAGTCCGTTGCGTTCCTGATTTTTGTACTGTTCTGCATGAAGTATGTATGGCCTCCGGTCATCGCTGCTCTGCACGAACGTCAAAAGAAGATCGCTGATGGTCTGGACGCTGCCAGCCGTGCAGCTCGCGACCTGGAGTTGGCCCAAGAGAAAGCGGGTCAGCAACTGCGCGAAGCGAAAGCTCAGGCAGCTGAAATCATCGAGCAAGCCAAGAAACGCGGTAACCAGATTGTCGAAGAGGCCGTTGAAAAGGCCCGTGTCGACGCTGACCGTGTGAAGGTTCAGGCTCAAGCCGAGATCGAACAGGAACTGAACAGTGTCAAAGACAAGCTGCGCGCCCAAGTGGGTTTGCTGGCTGTCGGCGGCGCCGAGAAGATCCTGGGTGCCACAATCGATCAAAACGCGCACGCAGAGCTGGTTAACCAACTGGCTGCTGAAATCTAAGCGAGGGCGATCATGGCAGAACTGACCACGTTGGCCCGACCTTACGCTAAGGCGGCCTTCGAGCACGCTCAGGCCCACCAGCAACTGGCCAATTGGTCAGCCATGCTCGGCCTGGCTGCAGCGGTGTCGCAAGACGACACCATGCAGCGCGTGCTCAAGGCCCCGCGACTGACGAGCGCAGAAAAGGCCGCCACGTTTATTGACGTGTGCGGCGACAAGTTTGATGCCAAGGCACAGAACTTCATCAATGTCGTTGCCGAAAACGACCGTCTCCCGCTTCTGCCGGAGATTGCCGCTCTTTTCGACCTGTACAAGGCCGAACAAGAGAAGTCGGTAGACGTTGAAGTGACCAGTGCTTTTGCATTGAACCAAGAACAGCAAGACAAACTCGCCAAGGTTCTCAGTGCACGACTCAACCGGGAAGTGCGCCTGCAAGTTGCGGAGGATGCTGCCCTAATAGGTGGTGTCGTTATCCGCGCCGGCGACCTGGTTATCGATGGCTCGATTCGCGGCAAAATCGCGAAACTTGCCGAAGCATTGAAATCTTGAGTTTGAAGGGGCAGCAGAGCAATGCAGCAACTCAATCCTTCCGAAATAAGTGAAATTATCAAGGGCCGCATCGACAAGCTCGATGTGACCTCCCAAGCCCGTAACGAAGGCACTGTCGTCAGCGTATCTGACGGCATCGTGCGGATTCACGGTCTGGCCGACGTTATGTACGGCGAGATGATCGAGTTTCCGGGCGGCGTCTACGGTATGGCCCTCAACCTGGAGCAAGACTCCGTAGGTGCCGTTGTACTGGGCGCTTACCAGTCTCTGGCTGAAGGCATGAGCGCCAAGTGCACTGGCCGCATCCTCGAAGTTCCGGTTGGTAAGGAACTGCTGGGTCGCGTAGTCGACGCACTGGGTAACCCTGTTGACGGCAAAGGTCCACTGGGCAACACCGAGACCGACGCGGTCGAGAAAGTTGCACCGGGCGTGATCTGGCGTAAGTCGGTAGACCAGCCTGTACAGACTGGCTACAAGGCTGTCGATGCCATGATCCCTGTCGGCCGTGGCCAGCGTGAGCTGATCATCGGTGACCGTCAGATCGGTAAAACCGCTCTGGCGATCGACGCGATCATCAACCAGAAAGACAGCGGCATTTTCTGCGTCTACGTAGCTATCGGTCAGAAGCAATCGACCATCGCCAACGTGGTTCGCAAGCTGGAAGAAAACGGCGCCCTGGCCAACACGATCATCGTGGCTGCCAGTGCTTCGGAATCTCCTGCGCTGCAATTCCTGGCACCGTACTCCGGTTGCACCATGGGTGAATTCTTCCGCGACCGCGGTGAAGACGCGCTGATCGTTTATGACGATCTGTCCAAGCAAGCAGTGGCTTACCGCCAGATTTCCCTGCTGCTGCGCCGTCCACCAGGCCGTGAAGCTTACCCAGGCGACGTGTTCTATCTCCACTCCCGTCTGCTGGAGCGCGCATCCCGCGTTTCGGAAGAATACGTAGAGAAGTTCACCAACGGCGCAGTGACCGGCAAAACCGGTTCCCTGACCGCACTGCCGATCATCGAAACTCAGGCTGGCGACGTTTCCGCGTTCGTTCCGACCAACGTGATTTCCATCACCGACGGTCAGATCTTCCTGGAATCGGCCATGTTCAACTCGGGCATCCGCCCTGCAGTGAACGCCGGTGTTTCGGTATCCCGTGTGGGTGGTGCCGCTCAGACCAAGATCATCAAGAAGCTCTCCGGTGGTATCCGTACCGCTCTGGCTCAGTACCGTGAACTGGCGGCATTCGCCCAGTTCGCTTCTGACCTGGACGAAGCGACCCGTAAGCAACTTGAGCATGGTCAGCGCGTTACCGAGCTGATGAAGCAGAAGCAATACGCACCAATGTCGATCGCTGACATGGCGCTGTCGCTGTATGCCGCTGAGCGTGGGTTCCTGACTGACATTGAAATCGCCAAGATCGGCAGCTTCGAACAAGCGCTGATTGCTTTCTTCAACCGCGATCACGCCGATTTGATGGCCAAGATCAACGTTAAAGGTGACTTCAATGACGAAATCGACGCTGGCATGAAAGCCGGTATCGAGAAGTTCAAGGCCACCCAAACCTGGTAAGCCGCAGCGGGAGCCGCGAGGCTCCCGCTTGCTAACCTGATAGGTGTTACATGGCAGGCGCAAAAGAGATTCGCAGTAAGATTGCGAGCATCAAAAGCACGCAAAAGATTACCAGCGCCATGGAAAAAGTGGCGGTCAGCAAAATGCGCAAGGCACAAATGCGCATGGCTGCTAGCCGTCCTTATGCGGAGCGTATCCGCCAGGTTATTGGGCATCTGGCCAACGCCAACCCGGAATACCGCCACCCGTTCATGATCGACCGCGAAATCAAGCGCGTTGGTTATGTTGTGGTGAGCAGTGACCGTGGTCTGTGCGGCGGCTTGAACACCAACCTGTTCAAGGCCCTGGTCAAGGACATGGCGGTAAACCGCGAAAACGGCGTCGAGATTGATCTGTGTGTCGTTGGTAGCAAGGGTGCGGCCTTTTTCCGCAACTTCGGCGGTAACGTCGTTGCAGCTATCAGCCACCTGGGTGAAGAGCCGTCGATCAATGATCTGATCGGCAGCGTCAAGGTGATGCTGGATGCCTACCTGGACGGCCGTATTGACCGCCTGTCCGTGGTGTCCAACAAGTTCATCAACACCATGACGCAACAGCCTACCGTGGAGCAGTTGATTCCACTGGTGGCAACCCCGGATCAGGATCTCAAGCACCACTGGGACTATCTCTACGAACCGGATGCCAAAGAGCTGCTTGACGGCTTGATGGTCCGCTACGTTGAGTCGCAGGTCTACCAGGCGGTGGTCGAGAACAACGCGGCTGAACAAGCTGCGCGGATGATCGCGATGAAGAACGCTACCGACAACGCCGGTGATTTGATCAGCGATTTGCAGCTGATCTACAACAAGGCGCGTCAGGCTGCGATCACCCAAGAGATCTCGGAAATCGTCGGCGGCGCTGCCGCGGTTTAACGGTTCAAATATTCAGAGGATCCAGCTATGAGTAGCGGACGTATCGTTCAAATCATCGGCGCCGTTATCGACGTGGAATTTCCACGCGACAGCGTACCGAGCATCTACAACGCGCTGAAAGTAGTGAGCGCGGCTGAAACCACTCTGGAAGTTCAGCAACAGCTGGGCGACGGCGTGGTTCGCACCATTGCGATGGGTTCCACCGAGGGCTTGAAGCGCGGTCTGGAAGTTACCGACTCTGGCGCAGCCATCTCCGTACCGGTCGGTAAAGCGACCCTGGGCCGGATCATGGACGTCCTCGGTAACCCGATCGACGAAGCTGGCCCGATCGACACCGAAGAGCGTTGGGGCATTCACCGTCCAGCGCCTTCGTTCGCTGAGCAAGCAGGCGGCAACGACCTGCTGGAAACCGGCATCAAGGTTATCGACCTGGTTTGCCCGTTTGCCAAAGGCGGTAAAGTCGGTCTGTTCGGTGGTGCCGGTGTAGGCAAAACCGTAAACATGATGGAACTGATCCGTAACATCGCCATCGAGCACAGCGGTTATTCCGTGTTCGCCGGTGTGGGTGAGCGTACTCGTGAGGGTAACGACTTCTACCACGAGATGAAGGATTCCAACGTTCTGGACAAAGTGGCACTGGTTTACGGTCAGATGAACGAGCCGCCGGGTAACCGTCTGCGCGTAGCACTGACCGGCCTGACCATGGCCGAGAAGTTCCGTGACGAAGGTAACGACGTTCTGCTGTTCGTCGACAACATCTATCGTTACACCCTGGCCGGTACTGAAGTATCCGCACTGCTGGGCCGTATGCCTTCGGCAGTAGGTTACCAGCCGACCCTGGCTGAAGAGATGGGCGTTCTGCAAGAACGTATCACTTCGACCAAGGAAGGTTCGATCACTTCGATCCAAGCGGTATACGTACCTGCGGATGACTTGACCGACCCGTCGCCAGCGACCACCTTCGCCCACTTGGACGCCACCGTCGTTCTGTCCCGTGACATCGCTTCCCTGGGTATCTACCCAGCGGTAGATCCACTGGATTCGACTTCGCGCCAGCTGGACCCGAACGTAATCGGCCAGGACCACTACGACACCGCTCGCGGCGTTCAGTACGTTCTGCAACGTTACAAAGAGCTGAAGGACATCATCGCGATCCTGGGTATGGACGAGCTGTCGGAAGCCGACAAGCAGTTGGTAAACCGTGCTCGTAAGATCCAGCGCTTCTTGTCGCAGCCGTTCTTCGTGGCTGAAGTCTTCACCGGTGCTTCGGGTAAATACGTTTCCCTGAAAGACACTATTGCTGGCTTCAAAGGCATCCTCAATGGTGACTACGACCACCTGCCAGAACAAGCGTTCTACATGGTTGGCGGCATCGAAGAAGCGATCGAGAAAGCCAAGAAACTGTAATCCCGGCGCCCGGCAACGGGCGCTAATTTAGGTTGAGGCAATCAGATGGCTATGACAGTCCATTGCGATATCGTCAGCGCGGAAGGGGAAATCTTTTCCGGCCTGGTCGAGATGGTGATTGCGCACGGTGCACTGGGTGATCTTGGTATCGCTCTGGGTCACGCGCCGCTGATCACTAATCTGAAGCCAGGTCCGATCCGCCTGATCAAGCAAGGCGGGGAAGCCGAGGTGTTCTACATCTCCGGTGGTTTCCTCGAGGTTCAGCCGAACATGGTCAAGGTGCTTGCCGATACCGTGCAACGCGCCGCCGACCTGGATGAAGCTCAAGCCCAGGCAGCTCTCAAGGCTGCCGAAGCTGCTCTGCACGAGAAGAGCGCAGATTTCGACTACGGAGCTGCGTCCGCACGTCTGGCCGAGGCTGCAGCTCAGCTGCGCACCGTCCAGCAGATCCGCAAGAAGTTTGGCGGTTAATCCGTCAGCCGCTTGTTGTGCGATTGATAAAAAAGGGTAGCCTCGGCTACCCTTTTTTCTTTTCCGAATTCCCGAAACCCGGTCGCAGTTGCTGACCACCCAGGATTGGTAGCCAGTCATGTCTCTTGAAATCGTTATCCTCGCGGCCGGTCAAGGCACTCGTATGCGTTCGGCACTGCCGAAAGTGCTGCATCCGATTGCCGGCAACTCCATGCTGGGTCATGTTATCCACAGCGCCCGGCAACTTGATCCGCAACGCATTCATGTGGTGATCGGTCACGGCGCCGACGTGGTGCGCGAGCGACTGGCTGCCGACGATCTGAATTTCGTCCTGCAGGACAAGCAACTCGGCACCGGCCACGCCACCGCTCAAGCGGTGCCGTTCATTACTGCCGACACCGTGCTGATCCTCTACGGGGACGTGCCGCTGATCGAAGTCGAAACCCTGCAGCGTCTGCTCAAGCACGTCGTGCCTGGACAGATGGGCTTGCTCACCGTCGAGCTGGATGACCCGACCGGTTACGGCCGCATCGTGCGCGATATCGACGGTAAGGTGGCCGCAATCGTTGAGCACAAAGATGCCAGCGAAGCGCAACGCGCAATTACTGAAGGCAACACCGGCATTCTTGCTGTCCCGGCCAATCGTCTGGCTGACTGGATGAGCCGTCTGTCGAACAACAATGCGCAGGGCGAGTACTACCTGACCGACGTGATCGAGATGGCTGTCAGTGATGGTCTGGTGGTCGCCACCGAGCAACCGCACGACCCAATGGAAGTGCAGGGCGCCAACGATCGCAAGCAACTGTCTGAGCTGGAGCGTCATTACCAGTTGCGCGCTGGTCGTCGGTTGATGACGCAAGGCGTCACCCTGCGTGACCCGGCGCGCTTTGACGTGCGTGGTGAAGTGACCGTCGGTCGCGATGTGCTGATTGACATCAACGTGATCCTCGAAGGCAACGTTGTCATCGAAGATGACGTGGTGATCGGCCCGAACTGCGTGATCAAGGACAGCACCCTGCGCAAAGGCGTGGTCATCAAAGCCAACAGTCATATCGAAGGTGCCGTACTGGGCGAGGGCAGTGATGCCGGCCCGTTCGCGCGTCTGCGTCCAGGCACCGTGCTTGAAGCGGGCGCACATGTGGGTAACTTCGTTGAGCTGAAAAATGCCCGCATGGGCGAAGGCGCCAAGGCGGGACACCTGACTTATCTGGGCGATGCCGAGATCGGTGCCCGTACCAACATCGGCGCCGGCACCATCACCTGCAACTACGATGGCGCCAACAAGTGGAAAACCGTGCTGGGTGCAGATGTGTTCATCGGTTCCAATAATTCGTTGGTCGCGCCTGTGGATATCTCCGACGGTGCATCCACGGCGGCCGGCTCGACGATTACGCAGAATGTGGATAACGCGCAGTTGGCCGTGGGCCGAGCGCGGCAGAGAAATATCGACGGCTGGAAGCGGCCGGAGAAGATCAAGAAGAGCTGAGTTATCCACAGCGGTTTTTTGAAGATCAAGAGATCGCAGCCTTCGGCAGCTCCTACGGGAATGTTGAAGGCTGCGATTTTTTTTGGGTGACAGCTTGACGATTTAGAGCCGATAGGTTTTGATTGCTTCCGTTATCTTTCGAAACGAAACTTAAGTCGCCATGTCGAAACGCAATACGCCGCAACGCCGCCACAACATCCTCGCCTTGCTCAACGAGCAGGGCGAAGTCAGTGTGGATGAACTGGCCAAGCGCTTCGAAACCTCGGAGGTTACGATTCGCAAGGATCTCGCCGCGCTGGAAAGCCACGGTCTGTTGCTGCGCCGCTACGGCGGGGCGATCACCATGCCGCAGGAACTGGTCGCGGAAACCGCGCAGAGCGTTTCCAAGTACAAACAGGCCATCGCCCGCGCGGCGGTGAAACGCATCCGCGAGCACGCGCGCATCATCATCGACAGCGGCAGCACCACTGCCGCGATGATCCCCGAACTTGGCCAGCAGCCGGGTTTGGTGGTGATGACCAATTCCCTGCACGTCGCCAACGCCCTGAGCGAACTCGAGCACGAACCGGTGCTGTTGATGACCGGCGGCACCTGGGATCCGCATTCGGAATCCTTTCAGGGCCAGGTCGCCGAGCAGGTACTACGCTCTTACGACTTCGACCAGTTGTTCATTGGCGCCGACGGTATCGATCTGGTGCGCGGCACGACGACTTTCAATGAATTGCTGGGACTTAGCCGGGTCATGGCCGAGGTGGCGCGAGAAGTCATCGTCATGGTCGAGGCCGACAAGATCGGTCGCAAGATTCCCAATCTGGAACTGCCGTGGAGCAGCGTCCATACCCTCATTACCGATGATCGCCTGCCTATCGAAGCGCGCGATCAGATACAGGCCCGCGGTATCACCGTGATTTGCGCGGCTGTCAGTCAGGAGAAATAAGCATGTGTGGAATTGTCGGCGCAGTTGCTGAACGTAATATCACCGCCATCCTGCTCGAAGGCCTCAAGCGCCTTGAATACCGCGGCTACGACAGCGCCGGTGTCGCGGTCTTCACCAACGACGAAACCCTCGAGCGCATGCGTCGTCCGGGCAAGGTCAGCGAACTCGAAGCCGCATTGGCCGAGCATCCGTTGGTTGGCCGTCTC
This sequence comes from Pseudomonas sp. Irchel s3a12, assembly GCF_900187485.1. Classification (NCBI taxonomy): domain Bacteria; kingdom Pseudomonadati; phylum Pseudomonadota; class Gammaproteobacteria; order Pseudomonadales; family Pseudomonadaceae; genus Pseudomonas; species Pseudomonas sp. Irchel s3a12. The sequence goes on along the minus strand of NZ_FYDN01000003.1, from coordinate 257,575 downwards.
GGCATTGCTCACACCCGCTGGGCCACCCACGGCGCACCGTGCGAGCGTAACGCGCACCCGCATTTCTCCGGCGACATCGCGGTGGTGCACAACGGCATCATCGAAAACCACGAAGCCCTGCGTGAACAACTGAAAGCGCTGGGTTACGTGTTTACTTCGGATACCGACACCGAAGTTATCGCCCATCTGCTCAACCACAAGCTCAAGGATCAGCCAGACCTGAGCGTTGCGCTTAAAGCGACGGTCAAGGAATTGCACGGTGCTTATGGTCTGGCGGTGATCAATGCCAAACAGCCTGATCGTCTGGTCGCCGCGCGCAGTGGCAGCCCATTGGTGATCGGTCTGGGTCTGGGCGAGAATTTCCTCGCCTCTGACCAATTGGCCCTGCGTCAGGTCACCGACCGGTTCATGTATCTGGAAGAAGGCGATATCGCCGAAATTCGCCGCGATAACGTGCAGATCTGGGACATCAACGGCAATGCCGTCGAGCGCCAGACCGTGCAGTACAGCGATGGTGCTGAAGCTGCCGACAAAGGTGAATACCGCCACTACATGCTCAAGGAAATCCACGAGCAACCGGCCGTTGTACAACGCACCCTCGAAGGTCGCCTGAGCAACGATCAGGTGCTGGTGCAAGCGTTCGGCCCACAAGCGGCCGAACTGTTCGCCAAAGTCCGCAACGTGCAGATCGTCGCGTGCGGCACCAGTTATCACGCGGGTATGGTCGCGCGGTACTGGCTCGAAGAATTGGCCGGCATTCCGTGCCAGGTCGAAGTCGCCAGCGAATTCCGCTACCGCAAAGTGGTGGTGCAGCCGGACACCTTATTCGTGACCATCTCGCAGTCCGGCGAAACCGCCGACACCCTGGCGGCGCTGCGCAATGCCAAGGAACTGGGCTTCCTCGCCAGCCTGGCCATCTGCAACGTTGGCATCAGCTCGCTGGTGCGCGAATCCGACCTGACCCTGCTGACCCAGGCCGGCCGCGAAATCGGCGTCGCCTCGACTAAAGCCTTCACCACGCAACTGGTCGGCCTGTTGCTGCTGACTCTGTCGCTGGGTCAAGTACGCGGGACGTTAGCCGAGGGCGTTGAAGCGCGTCTGGTCGAGGAACTGCGTCGTCTGCCAACCCGTCTCGGTGAAGCATTGGCCATGGACAGCACCGTGGAAAAAATCGCCGAGCTGTTCGCCGAGAAGAACCACACGCTATTTCTCGGTCGTGGTGCGCAATTCCCGGTAGCAATGGAAGGCGCCTTGAAACTCAAGGAAATCTCCTACATCCACGCCGAAGCCTACCCGGCCGGCGAACTGAAACACGGCCCGCTGGCGCTTGTGGATAACGATATGCCGGTGGTTACCGTCGCGCCGAACAACGAACTGCTGGAAAAGCTCAAATCCAACCTGCAGGAAGTCCGTGCCCGTGGCGGTGAACTGATCGTATTCGCCGATGAGAAAGCCGGGATGACCAACGGCGAAGGCACCCACGTGGTGCAGATGCCGCACATCCACGACATCCTCTCGCCGATCCTCTACACGATTCCGCTGCAGTTGCTGTCGTACTACGTGGCGGTACTCAAGGGCACGGACGTCGATCAGCCGCGTAACCTGGCGAAGTCGGTGACGGTGGAATAAGTTATCCACAGCTGACCTACGCACAAAAAATCGCAGCTTCGGCTGCGATTTTTGTATCTGACTCGAGAGGCACCATGGATCGCTTCCAGGAAATGCACATCTTCACCACCGTCGCCCAAGAGCAAGGCTTTTCCTCTGCCGCGCGGCGTCTGGGTTTGTCAGCGGCCAGCGTCACGCGTGCGGTGGCGGCGTTGGAGTTGCGCATCGGCACGCAGTTGCTGATTCGTACTACGCGCAGTGTGCATTTGAGCGAAGCCGGGCAGCGTTATCTGGAGGATTGTCGGAGGATTCTCGCTGAGGTGCAGGAAGCCGAGGATTCGGCAGCGGGCAGTCATGCCGAGCCGCGTGGGCAACTGACGGTCACAGCGCCGGTGTTGTTCGGTGATTTGTTTGTGACGCCGCTGATGGCGCGTTATCTGGCGCAGTATCCGGATGTCACGATCAATGCGGTACTGGTCGATCGGATCGTCAACATGGTCGAGGAGGGCATCGATGTGGCGGTGCGCATCGGTGATCTGCCGGACAGCAGTCAGCATGCTGTTCGCGTGGGTGAGGTGCGTAGGGTCATTTGCGGCTCGCCGGACTACTTTGCCAAATATGGCCGACCGGCTCATCCCCACGCGTTGGCGGGCGCGCCAGTGGTGGCGACTTCAGCGATTGGCCAGCAACGCAGTTGGCCGTTTCTCGACGCGGGTGAACCGCTTAGCGTGCGTCCTGAGCCGCGTCTGATCGTGACCGCCAATCAGGCAGCGATTACCGCAGCCTGCATGGGGCTGGGCTTGACTCGGGTGCTGTCTTATCAAGTTGCCAGCAAAATCGCGACCGGTGAGCTGGAAATCGTCCTCGCTGAATTTGAACTGCCGACATTGCCGATCCATGTGGTGTATCAGGGAGGGCGCAAGGCGCCGGCGCGGATCCGCAGTTTTGTCGATTTCACCGCCAACGCTTTGCGCGAACATCCTGCTTTGAAAGGCGCTGCGTTATTGCACCCGATGAAATAATCGATTGCAGTTGCTGGTGATTCTGTTGTTTTCGCGATCAGCGCAAGATGGCCTCCATCGGCGCTCTCATCCTCGCAGCGGCGCCACTGTTCAGCGGAGTCGACCATGCAAGCGATCAAACTCTACAACTTTCCACGTTCCGGCCACGCCCACCGTGTCGAGCTGATGTTGTCCCTGTTGCAACTGCCGACCGAGCTGATCTTCGTCGATCTGGCCAAAGGTGAGCACAAGCAGCCGGCGTATCTGGCGATCAACAGTTTCGGCCAGGTGCCGGCCATCGATGACGACGGTGTGGTGCTGGCCGACTCCAACGCGATTCTAGTGTACCTGGCGCAGAAATACGGCAACGGCCGTTGGTTGCCAACGGACCCGGTCGGCGCCGCACGTGTGCAGCGCTGGTTGTCGGCCGCCGCCGGACCGATCGCTTTCGGGCCCGCTGCAGCGCGACTGGTCACGGTGTTTGGCGCACAACTGAATGCGGACGAGGCAATCACCCGGGCGCACAACCTGCTCAAAGTGATGGACATCGAGTTGGGCAAAACCGCGTACCTGGCCGGCGACGAACCGACCATTGCCGACGTTTCTGCCTACAGTTACATCGCCCACGCACCGGAAGGCAACGTGTCACTGGACGATTACGGCAACGTCCGCGCCTGGCTGGCGCGGGTTGAAGCCTTGCCTGGTTTCGTCGGCATGCCGCGTACGGTTGCCGGTCTGCAAACCACTGCCTGATTTTCGCAATCGACACTGCGCCGACGGTGCAGGGGAGAGGTCGTGATGGAACGTTCACCGTGGCACGCTGGCGAACAGCAATTGCAGGCCCATGTCGGCGTTGCCGATCGTATGGAAGCCTTCGGGCGTAAGGTGATTCGCACCTGGATGCCGGATCAGCACCGAGAGTTCTATCAGCAACTGCCTTTCATGCTGTACGGCGCAGTCGATGCGCAGGGGATGCCGTGGGCCAGTGTGCTCGAAGGTGCGCCGGGGTTTGCCCGTTCGCCGGATCCCGAGCATTTGCATTTCGCCAGCCAGCCTGCTGCCGATGACCCGGCGCAACTGCGCAATGGCGAGCCGATCGGTTTACTCGGCATCGAATTGCATACCCGCCGGCGCAATCGCCTCAACGGCCATGTCGGCAATCTGAGCGCTGATGGTTTTGAAGTAAGCGTGGATCAGGCCTTCGGCAACTGCCCGCAATACATTCAACTGCGTCAGTTTCAGCGGGTGCCGCTGACGGATCCGCAGACACGCCCGGCTGAGCATCTGCACGGCCTCGATGACGCGGCCGTTGCGCTGATCACTGGCGCCGATACGTTTTTTGTTGCCAGTTATGTGGATGTCGACGGCCAGCGTGCGGTGGATGTTTCCCACCGGGGTGGCCAGGCCGGTTTCGTCCGTGTGAAAGGCAATCGTCTTACCATCCCTGACTTTGCCGGCAATCTGCATTTCAACACCCTCGGCAATCTGCTGCTCAATCCCAAGGCCGGCTTGCTGTTCATCGACTTTTCCACAGGTGATCTGCTGCAACTCAGCGGGCGTACCGAGATCCTTCTCGATGACCCGCAGATCGAAGCCTTTCAAGGTGCGGAACGGCTGTGGACATTTGAGGTGGAAAAACTGGTGCGGCGTCCGGCCGCTCTGGCGTTACGCTGGCGCTTCGACGGCATGTCGCCGACCAGCCTGCTGACCGGCAATTGGGCCGAGGCGGACGCGCGTTTGCAGGCGCAGGCACTGGGTAATCAATGGCGGCCGTTGCGCGTGGCGAAGATCGAAGCAGAAAGTCGCAGCATCCGTTCAATCTATCTGGAGCCAACCGATGGCGCCGGGTTGCCAGTGTTTCTCGCGGGTCAGCATTTGCCAGTGCGTTTCACTATTGATGGCGAGGTGCATATCCGCACCTACAGTCTTTCGAGTGCGCCATCGGATGGTTTCTACCGGATCAGCGTGAAGCGCGAAGGGCTGATTTCCTCGCACCTGCATGAGCAGATTCGCGTTGGTGATGTGCTCGAGGCGCGGGCGCCGCAGGGGCATTTCACCGTGGCGCCGCTGGAACAGCGACCGTTGGTGCTGCTGGCTGCCGGGGTCGGCATCACGCCGTTGCTGTCGATGTTGCGCGAGGTTGTGTACCAGGGCTTGCGCACGCGGGGGATTCGTCCGACGTTGTTGCTGCAGAGTTCGCGCAGTCTGGCGGATCAGCCATTTCGAAAGGAGCTGGATCGTTTGCTCGAAACCGCAGGCGATTCTGTACGAGTGCTGCGTTTGCTCAGCCAGCCGGAAGCCGATCTGCAAGAGGGCGAGGATTTCGATGTGCATGGGCGCATCGACGGCGCGGTGCTGAGGAACCTGCTGGAGGCCGAGGATTTCGATCAGCTCGACTTTGTGCTCTGTGGCCCTGGTGGTTTTACCCAAGGGTTGTACGACACTCTGCGCGAACTGGATGTGCGCGACGCGCAGATTCACGCGGAAACCTTTGGCCCGTCGACGCTGAAACGTCAGGCCGATCCGGATGCGATCGTGATCGAGCAACCGCCCGCAGCAGCCACGTCGGTGCCGGTGGTGTTTGAGCGCTCGGCGAAAGAGGCACGTTGGCAACCCGATGGCGGCAGTTTGCTGGAGTTGGCGGAAAGCCGCGGATTGCGTCCGGAGTTCAGTTGCCGCGGTGGTTCGTGCGGTACCTGCAAGACCCGGCTGGTCAGTGGTGCGGTGAATTATCCACAGGTGCCGGCGGATATTCCGGAAGCGGGGCACGTGCTGATTTGTTGTGCAGTTCCGGCACAAAGCAATCAGCCGCTGGTACTGGATCTGTAGCTACTTTCCTGCGACGAATTTTTGCGGATTTCGAATCAGTCGTTTTCACCACTGACAGGCATCTTGAATCTGTCGCAGCAGTGGCATCAATTGCCGATAGCCTTGCAGGCAGCTTCCGCCAGCGTTGAATCCCGGCATCAGTCGGGGAGCGACGCTTTCGCCGACGGTTTCGCTACGAGAGAAGTTGAGCAGTTCGTCTCCGTAATGGCCTATGCCCGTGCTCGGCGTCTTGTTGGCTTCGCACGAGCTCCCACGATATTTCGCACGCTGCGTTCGACCAGTTGCAGGCTGGCCTCACGCCAATTGATCCACTGCCAGTCGGCAATATTGCGGGCGGCGGGGAACTTCCCGCTGCGTTGGAAGCCATTGATCAGGTCGGCAAGGCTTTGCGGATCCTGCAAGTCGAAATACGCCATGAACTCGCCGGCAATTTCGCGGAACACTGCAATATCGCTGCCCATCGCCGGCAGGCCGCGTTGCATGGCTTCCACCAGCGGCAAACCAAAGCCTTCAACGAACGAGGGGAACACCAACGCGCTGGCGTGGGCGTAGGCATGTTCGAGGCTGGTGTCGCTGAGGTCGTTGAACATGAACAGGCGCCGGTTAAGCTCTGGATGATTGCTCACACGGGCAAGCAGGGCATCGCACTTCCAGCCGACCTGCCCGGCGATACACAACCGTGCCGTGGAACCGGCGGCCCAGGCGCGTTCTAAGGCGTCGAGCAGATACGCATGGTTCTTGCGCGGCTCAATGGTGCTCACCATCAGGAACACCGGATCGGTTGTCATAAACAACTTCTTCAGGCGCGGCTCGACGGTTCCTTCGGTGTTTCGCAGATCAAGTTCGGAGCCAAGGTGAAAAAAATCGAACCAACATTTGTCGGTCCGTTCGGTACCGATTCGGTACTTCAACTCCTCACGCAGTTGATCGCGTACCGTTGCGGAAATCGCCATGTAGCCATCGGCCGTGCGGGTGATCCAGTCGAACCACTCGCTGAAAACCCCAACCAGCCGGGATTCGTAAAACTGTGGATGAGTCAGCGGAATGAGGTCGTAGATCACCGCAATCACACCGACGCCGTCGCGTTTGATTCGCTCGACCTGGGCGAAAAAGTCCGAGTGCCAGGACGAGTCCAGCAACAGCAGTTGATCCCCCGGCTGGTGTTGGAGCGGGGTGCAACGTTTAAGCAATTGCGAGCGATTGATCCGTCGAATCAGGCGCAGTTGCAGGCCGAACGCGCCGAAGCTGGTCAGCCGGTAGCCGACATACAAAATCCGTCGCGTCAGTTTCGAGGTGCATTGTGCATCGCGCCGCTCATGCCATTGGCAGAGGCGATGGGCCAGGCGCTCCAGGCGTTCTCCGAAGTTTTCAAGTTTATTGAAGAATGGCGTATTGAGCGGTGCGAGTTGCAGCACGCGATAGAGTTGGCCATTGAGCAACACCACCGGCATGCATTCGATGCCTTCGGTGCTGGCGGGCAATTGATTAATGACGTTTCGCACTACACGCTGAATACCCGAGTTGACCATCGGGTGTTTAAACACATGGGTGCATTCCACTAGCAAGCGGTTCATGGTGTGCGCTCGAGCAGGCTGACTTCGGTATGCCGGTTGATCGTGGTCTGAGCATTGAGCCACGAGCAACCAACGAAATCTTCGCGTCGATTGTTGATGACATGAAACACCAGACCAAGATCCCGCCATTCGTAATTGCGGTCCAGGTGCGAGTCGAGCCGCGACAGGCTAAGGGCCACGGAGTAGTTGCCTTTGCCCAGCCCCATGACAAACGCGAAGCGATAGGTGATGCGCTCGCCGGCCCGCACGTTTTCCAGTGCCTGGTTCTGGCGATGGGTGTTGATGCCGTACATGGGCTGGCCGAGGCGATCCTTGATCATGAACCCCAGGACCAGACGTTCGAGGTCCTGACGCACTTCGACATCCACAGCCAGTACCACGGGTTGGCCGACTTCGGCGACTTCGATGGAACGGTCGGATTCATCCAGCAGGCGCACGCGCAGAATGCCGGCCTCACCGGTGCCCGACACAGTTTGTACCTGGCCGCCGCTGAGTATTTCCTGGCGAACGGTCTGGCCCTCACGTTCAGCGAGCAAGGCGTTGTAGTAGTCCATCACTGCTTCGGGCGTGTCGTGCATGGCCATGCGGCCACCATCGAGCAGAATCGCCGAATCGCAGATCGATTGAATCGCCGAGCGGTCGTGGGACACGATCAGCAGGGTGGTGCCGGCCGCGCGGAAGCCGCGGATGCGTTCAAAACTCTTATGCTGGAAGTAGGCATCGCCCACGGACAACGCTTCGTCGACGATCAGAATATCGGGTCGGCGTGCGGTGGCGACGCTGAACGCCAGCCGCATCTGCATGCCACTGGAGTAGGTGCGCACTGGATGATCAATCGCCTCGCCGATTTCAGCGAAGCTCTCGATCTGTGGCATCAATGCGTTGATTTCCTCGAGATGCAAGCCGAGCAACTGCCCAGCCATCACAGCGTTTTGCCGGCCAGTAAAGTCTGGGTGAAATCCCATGCCCAACTCAAGTAGTGCAGCCACCCGACCCGAAAGCTCAATGGTGCCGCAAGTCTGGCGATTGGTGCCGGTGATCATCTTCAGCAGCGTACTCTTGCCAGCGCCATTAACCCCGACGATGCCCACGGCTTGGCCGGCAGGAATCTCGAACGTGAGGTCCTTGAGTACCCAATGCTGGCGGTGATGAAGCGTTGAAAAAGGAGTCATCCATTCGGCCAGACGGCTCCAGCGACTGGGGTATTGCTTGAAGGCTTTACCTAGCCCGGTCACACGAATATGTCCCATCAGAGCTCATCCTCCATTGCACCGACCTGACGGCGAAACAGACACAGACCGATTGCGCAGAACGCGGCGCCAATCACGAAGGTCGGAAGCAGCGAACTCCAGATTGGCCATTGGCCGTACACGAACACATTCTGGTAGCTAGCCATCAGGCTGGTCAGAGGGTTGAATTGCAGCAGGCTCTGCAGCCGCTCCGGCAATATGGTGATGGGGTAAATGATCGGGGTCAGCCAGAACCAGAACTGGAGACAGATACCGAACAGTTGGCCGACATCGCGGAAGAATACGTTGAGTACGCCCAACATCATGCCGAGTCCTGCGCAGAGCATCATTTGCAGGGCAACCAGTGGTACCAGCGCCAGCAATGCCATACCCGGCCAGCGTCCGGTAATGAGCAGAAAACCCAGAAACAAGCCGATGATGATGGCGAAATTTATCGCCGCATTGAGTAGCACGATCACCGGCAAACAGACCTTCGGAAAACTGATCTTCTTCAGCAGATTCGCGTTGTCCAGAAACATGTTCTGGCTGCGCAGCGTGATTTCGGCAAACAGCCCCCACGCCAGTAGACCTGCGCATAGATAAATGCTGTAGGCCATGCTGTCGTCCACGCCCGGTAAGCGGGTGTGCATGATGTGGGAAAAGATCACGGTGTAGATGACGATCATCGACAGCGGATTGAAGATCGGCCACAGGGCGCCGAACAGTGAATTGCGATAACGCGCCTGGAACTCTCTCTGCACGCTGCCGAGGATGAAACCTCGGTAGTCATGCAGTGATCGATAAACGGAAAGCAGCATTTAAGTCGTCCTGCTGTATGGTTTTTTGAAGCGGACGACGTTGTCCTCTCCCCGGTATTCGCCGCCTCGTATTCCTATGCTCGATACACCGATCACATGGGAGTTTTCCTGGCGATGCTTGTGGCCGGCGGCGATGAAGGTCGATTTGGAATTGGCCAGATATGAGCCGTTCTGGACGCAGGCGTCAGCGGAACTGGCAGGCAGGAATGTGCCGGCACGGCCGCGCGTTTTGGGGCGCTGCAACAGGGTGAGCGTACCGAGCAGATTGATCTCGGGCGTACGTGCCGGATCGCGGAAGGCTTCGGAGGCGAGGGGCTGCCCGGCCAATTGAATGACTGCGTCAGGCAGTGGCGACCACAGATTGGTGTGGCTAAGCGAATGGATAAGTTCGCAGGTCGACGCGGCAGGCAGCAAATCCCACGACCAACCCGACGATGCCAGACGCGACCGGATATGTTGTCCAACGCATCCACTCGGATCCGTGACGAACAGACGCTTTTTCAAACAGCGACCCCTTGGTCTTGAACTTGCGCCTCCTTCCCACAGGCCTTGAGGAAAAGTCTGTCAGACCGAAAGAAAAACCGGGTGAAAGGCAGGCGAAGTCAGTTGTTGTAGTTGTTTGTGACCAATCTGTGCCAATTGCGCAGCAATTTCAACAGGGCAAACCGTGACCGGTCAGTTCTCGTCAGCGTAGTCGATTAATTCTCGCCGGGCGGTTCACGAACCCTTCGCGGATGTGTTTAGAATGCGCCTTGTCACGATTGGCCGGGCTCGTCGGCATCGTCGTGAAAAAAGGTGAAACTGACCACTAAAACAAGAACAAGACGGGACCGAAGACGGAGGACGGATATTGATCCGATCCAACGCTTTGCCGTCATAGTGTGAGGCTGCCGGGATGGCAGTTTCATTGTGGAATGCCATGAATTTCATTCTTTATTCGGACATCAACGACAGTTCAATCAGCCAGAATCTTGGGCATCCCGATGCCAGTCACTACTTTGTGCTGAAGGCCTATGTGCCGTTGCTCGAAACGCTCGGGCGAGTGCACCTGGTCAGTGCTGTGACAGAGGTAGATCCGCTCTACCGACAGTTGCTCGCCGCTGGCCAGGAGAGTGTTTTCCTCTCGTTCACCCGGCCGCAGAAAACCCTGACCGATCTCCAATGCCCGACCGTTTGTGTTGTGACGTGGGAGTACGACTCCATCCCCAACGAGCAGTGGGGCAACGATCCACGCCAGGACTGGACGCGCATGCTGGCCAAACATGGCCGCGTGATCACACTGTCCAGCTACACCGCCCGAGCGATCCAGCGCACCATGGGCGAAGACTTTCCGGTGTTGGTCTTGCCAGCCCCGCTGTGGGAGCACTTTGCAGCGATTCGTGAGCAACACGTTAGCGCGCCGGTCAATGCGGGTACGACATTGACGGTCAAAGGTTGCATCTTTGATTCTCGCCAAATGAACCTGCATCCGGATAATCTGCTGCCCGAGCCGCTGACCCCCGAAGAGCTGGCCGAAATCGAGGCACAGCTGGAGGCCTTGCGTCCACCACCGCTGACCTTGAAGCGGCGCTTTATCATTGCCCGACATTTCCTGCGGTTGTGGTTGCTGAATCTGGGCCACGAGCAGGAGCCGCCAGTGCCACGCGTGAGGTTTCTGCAGAACTGGTACTGGGAAGGGATTCGCGATCTGGTTCCAGAGACTTTGCATGACTGGCTCGGCAAACGTCTGCCAAACATCGCAGGCCCACAGCCTTTACCGGTAGCCGTCCAACCGCCACCCCGAGATATGCCGGACAGTTCATTAACGGTGCAAACCCGTGTGGACGGTGTGGTCTACGTGACGGTGTTCCGCCCCGATGACGGGCGCAAGAACTGGCTACAGATCCTGACGGCCTTTTGCGCAGCGTTTCGTGACACCCCCGACGCCATACTGGTGATGAAATTTACCCAGAGTGATCTGGCGGCGGTGTACGCACACTTGATGACACCGCTGGCGCAACTGGCACCATTCTCCTGCCGGGTCGTGATGATTCACGGCTATCTGGACGATGCCGAATACGCACGGCTTTACCAGTCCGCAAATTTTTACGTCAACGCTTCGCATTGCGAAGGCCTGTGCCTGCCGCTGATGGAGTTCATGGCGAGCGGCAAACCGGTGATCGCTCCCGATCACACGGCGATGCAGGATTATATCGATGAGTCTGTGGCGTTCGTGGTCGGCTCCAGCGTAGAGGCTTGCACCTGGCCCCATGACCCGCGAATGCTGTTTCGCGCACAACGGCATCGACCGGACTGGGGGTCATTGAAGAAGGCCTACGAAAACAGCTATCGGATGGCCAAGACACAACCCCAGGAGTATCAGCGCATGTCGCTGGCGGCGATCGAACGCATGCACGATTACTGCGCGCAACCGGCGTTGCAAAAGCGTGTCGCCGATTTTTTCGGGCTGGCATCACCGGTCGACAACGTTGCCCCGATTACGGATAACGCCTCATGCTGATCATCATCCATTCGGAAACCAACCAGCACACCATCAGCCGTAACCTCGGGCGTTCGGAGTACAGCTATTACTTCGTTCTCAAGGAGTATCGGCCGGTCCTGGAGCGACTCGGGCGGGTGATCGAGGTCATGGACCCGAACACTGAAGTCGATGCGTTGTACGCCGACTGCCAGTCCCGTGACGAGCCGTGTGTATTTCTCTCGTTCTCGCCACCGCACCGCACGCCGGTGCATCTGGCCTGCCCGACGTTGCCTGTCTTTGCCTGGGAATTCAGCACCATCCCCAACGAGCCATTTGCCGGCGATCCGTTGAACGACTGGCGCACTGCACTCAAGGCCTGCGGTGCCGCGATCACCCATTCCAGTTACACGGTCGATGCGGTGCGCGAAGCGATGAGCATCGGTTACCCGATTGTTGCCGTACCCGCCCCGGTCTGGGATCGATTCGCCGCGCGTGGCGTTCAGTTGCAGGGGCAACCTGTGGTCGATTCGGTACGTTTGACGATCAAAGGGCTGGTGGTCGACAGCCGTGAGGTCGATCTGGATGCCTTTGGTCCGGTTCATCTGCGCAGTGGCCCGGGTATCGACTTCCTCGCACCGGTCACCGAGCAGACGTTGTTGCTCGAAGGCGTGGTCTACACCTCGGTGTTCAATCCGCGCGACGGCCGCAAGAACTGGGAGGACATGATCAGTGCCTTCTGTGCGACTTTTCGCGAGAACGATGACGCAACGCTGGTGCTCAAACTCACTCACCACGATGCCGAAGAGGCGCTCACCGATATCCTTCATCACCTCTACAAAAACCAGCCTTATCGCTGCCGTATCGTGCTGGTCTATGGCTATCTGGCGGACGCGGATTACGAACGGCTGGTGCAGGCGACCCGTTACGTCGTCAATACGTCCTACGGCGAAGGCCAGTGCCTGCCGCTGATGGAGTTCATGTCTTGCGGCAAACCGGCCGTGGCGCCGTGCACGACGGCGATGATCGACTATCTCAATATCGATAACGCGTTTCTGATCGAGGCGACCGAGGAGTTTACGGCCTGGCCGCACGATCCGCGCTCGGCCTACCGGACCCTGCGCTACGCGGCCAATTGGGCGTCGATTTGCGCGGCCTACCGAGCCAGCTACGCGGTGGCCAAAAACGATCCGCAGCGTTACGCGCACCTTTCGGCGCAAGCCGTGGAGAGTCTGCGAGGGTTTTGCAGTCAGGCTGTGGCTGAACAGCGCTTGCAGGCATTTTTTGCGCAACTGTTCGAGCGCCGCGCTGAACTTGCCATGGAGGCTGCCGGAGCATGATACGTCGATTGTTCCAGCGATTTTTAGCCGAGCCGCAAGCGCCGCAAGCCGTTGAACCCGTCGACGAACCCGTGGTTGATCCGACACCTGAATCCGAACCGGAGCCCTTGTTCACCTGGTCGCCGCGCGACGTCGGTTTGCGTGATGCGGTTCTGGACGGCTGGTTTCTCAATGACAGCGGCGAATTGCTCAAGGGCTTCGCCATAACGCCTGAAGACACCTTGCTTGATGTCGGTTGTGGCGAGGGTGCCGCGACGTTGTTTGCGGTACGTCAGGGCGCATCGGTGATCTTCACCGACAGCGAGCACGACAAAGTGAGCGAGCTGGCGCGTCAGGTTGAAGCCAAGAGCTCCAGGCCGAGTCTGGGGCTGGTCAGCAACAGCTTGCCCTTGCCTCTGGCGGACGGTTGCGCGAGCCGAGTGGTGTGTATGGAGGTGTTGGAGCACGTCGACGAGCCTGAGTCGTTCATGGCCGAACTGGCGCGTATGGGGCGGCCCGGTGCGTTGTATCTGCTCAGCGTGCCGGCACCGGTTGGCGAGCATCTGCAGAAAGGTATCGCCCCCGCGAGTTATTACCAGTCTCCCAATCATGTACAGATTTTCACCCCGGAGCGCTTCGAGGCGATGGTCGAGGATGCCGGGTTGGTCATCGAACATCGGCAAGCCACCGGGTTCTTCTGGGTGATGGGGATGATTTTCTTCTGGGCCAGCGAAAAGGCTGCCGGCAAGGATCCGGGCGGTGCGGTGCGCGATCGCATTCAGGCACCGTTCCCGCATTTGATGGGCGGGTGGGCGAGAACCTGGGAAGAGATGCTCGACCGGCCCGACGGGCTTGCGATCAAACAGATCCTCGACCAGTTCATGCCCAAGAGCCAGGTGATCATTGCCCGTAAACCACTGGATGCGGGGAGACCGGATGATCAGTAAACGCATCATGGATATCGAGGTGCTGCGCGCCATTGCAGTGCTCGGGGTGCTGTTTCATCACCTGTCCGGCAATCTGTTCCAGGATCCTGTGCCGCTGCTCGAATCCATTCACGCCTGGGCGCAGCCGTGGTGGGGGGTCGATCTTTTTTTCGCGATTTCCGGATTTGTCATCGCCCGTAGTCTGATTCCTGCGCTGCGCGGTTGCAGCAACCGTCAGGAGTGCTGGGAGCAAACGCGTAACTTCTGGTTGCGTCGAGTCTTTCGCCTGTTGCCATCGGCCTGGTTATGGCTGGCACTGGTGTTATTGCTGTGCATGTTTTTCAACCGCTCCGGGGCATTCGGAACGGTACAGGCCAACCTGCAGGCCACGCTCGCGGGGGTATTGCAGTACGCCAATTTCCGCTTTGCCGACGCCTTCTTTCGTTATGAGTACGGCAGCAGTTTCGTCTACTGGAGTCTGGCGCTGGAGGAACAGTTCTACCTGCTGTTTCCGCTGCTGATTCTGCTCTGTCGCAAACACCTGGTGTGGGTATTGCTGGCGCTGGTGGCCGTGCAACTGTTGCTGGTGCGTACGCCGTTGCTGATGGTCGTGCGAACTGACGCGCTTGCCCTTGGCGTGTTATTGGCAATGTGGAGTGTTCAACCGAGCTATCAACGCTTTCAACCGACTTTTCTGCGGCGTCCCTGGGTCGGGACTTCAGCACTGATCGTCATCGGATTACTGATGAGTTACCTGGCCACCGACCCTTTTTCTGCCAGTCACTATCGCATCGGCGCTATCGCGATACTCAGTGCCTTGTTGGTGTGGATCGCCTCCTACAACCGGGATTATCTGTTGCCGGCCGGACGCTTGCAGCGGTTGATGGCGTGGGTGGGCAGTCGTTCCTACGGCATCTACCTGATCCACATTCCGGCGTACTTCCTGGTGCGCGAAGTGATTTTCCGTTTGCAGGGAGCAGGACTGCCGAGCCCGGCGGGACACCCGATCGTTACCTTGCTGTTGGCATTCGGTCTGATCGTATTGCTCAGCGAACTGAATTATCGCTTCATCGAAATGCCGATGCGCGACCGTGGCACCGCACTGGTGAAACGCCTCGCAACGTCCCGAGCGAAGGTAGCGCCTTCTGAAGTGACCTCTTGATCGACGTGTGGGAGCGAGCCTCCTCGCGAAGAGGCCGGGTCAGTCACACAGCTTTCGGCTAATACACCGCCTTCGCGATCAGGCTCGCCCCCACGCGGATTTGTGTAACCTTGCAGCCTTGTGGTGTCAGGGATCTGGAAGGTATGCGGTTTATCGTCGGTCTGTTTGCTTTGATCGTGCTGTCTGCTTGCAAGCAGCAGGACGCGCCATCCCTCGACCAACAGCTCTATATCTGGCAACGTCAGTGGACTCCGGCCCACACGGCAGCGCTACATGACAGCCGCGATGACTTCTCGACGCTGCGGGTGCTGGCGCTGCAGGCCTTTCCGAACGCGGGATGGAGTCGGGCGCGGATCGATGCGCACTTATTGAAAGCCGATGGTCGTCCGTTGATTGCGGTGATTCGTCTCGACGGCCAACTCAAGTCGCTGGATCAGGATCAGGTCACCGCGCAGATTCTGCAGGTGCTTGCCGATTGGCAGGCGCAAGGCCTGACGCTGAGCGGTGTCGAAATCGACCACGACGCGGGCAATGCGCGGTTGCCGGCGTATGCTGAATTTCTCAGACATCTGCGCTCGGCCTTACCGACGAATCTACCCTTGAGCATCACGGCACTACCGGCCTGGCTCGGCAGTGTGCAATTGCCCGAACTTCTGCAAACCGTCGACAGCAGCGTGCTGCAAGTGCATGCCGTCAGCGATCCACGCCGGGGTTTGTTCGATCCTGATCAGGCGTTGAAATGGGCCAAGGCCTGGGCGCGCATCACCGAAAAACCGTTCTATCTCGCGCTGCCGGCTTACGGCGTGGCGCTGCTGCCGGATGACGGCGGTGCGCCGGTGGTGGAGAGCGAGGTGCAACTTGAACGGGATGGTGAGCGCCGCGAGTTGCTGGCTGATCCGCTGCAATTGAGCCAACTCGGCAAGGCCTTGCGCGAAGACCCGCCGGCGCATCTGGCCGGATTGATCTGGTTTCGCCTGCCGCTGGCTAATGACCGCCGCGCATGGAGCCTGACCACCCTGCGCGCGGTGGCCCGGGGTGATCAACTCGTCAGCCAGCTCGGCGTGACGTTCAGCGAACACGACGGTCTCTACGACATCAAACTCGAAAACCCCGGTAACCTCGACAGTGCCTGGCCTGCGCAAATCACCTTGAAGGCGCAAAGCTGTGAAGGCGCCGATGCGCTCGCCGGTTACTCGTTGCAACAAGGCCCGGATCTGCTTACCTTCACCCGCCTGCGCGACGGCCGTTTGCCGGCGGGTGGGCAACGCGCCATCGGTTGGGCGCGTTGCGCCAATATTGATCAAGGAGGTTCGCATGTTGACCCGTAACTGGCCCCGCCATCTGCTCTGCCTGAGCCTCTGCCTGCCGCTGGGTTCGGCGCTGGCCTGCGGACCGGATTTCCCCATGCGCCTGCTCGACAATCGCGGGCAAACCCTCGCGGATCTGCCTGAGGGCAACTTCAACTTCGAACTCAGTCGTCTCGGCAAAGCCATCGCCGGGCTGAAGAATGTCACCGCGGCAACGCACAATCCGAACGATATGTACGGCGAGGAAAACGCGGCCGCCGAGGCACGGGAGAAGGCCGAGCAGGCCGGACTGAGCGCCGAGCAGCAAGCGTTGGTCAAACAACTGCGTGGCCTGACCGATGCGCGTCAGGTCGAGGTGCTGGGCGCCAGTCTGCCGACGGAAATCCGTTTGTACGTGGCCGGTGCGGTGGCGTTTGCCACAGGCGATCATCAACTCGCCGTCGAGTATTTCAACAAGCTGCTGGCGCTGCCGGCAGATCAGCGTCCGTTGCGCAGCACGTGGGCGGCGTATTCGATGGGCCGTACCTGGTTTGCGATGAGCAGCGAAGGAGGGGATGCGGTCGAGGCGCTGGAACAATCGCGTGATGCGTTCCGCCAGGCCCGGCAACTGAGCATCGACGGTTTCAGCGATCCGCTGGAGTTGGGTGTTGCCAGCCTCGGTGAAGAGGCGCGGGTGTTGCGCTCGGCAGGCGACTGGAGCGGCGCCATCGAATTGTATGAAGCACAGAATCTGCACGGTTCGGCCGTGGGTTACACCTCGCTCAAGCAATTGATGAATGAACTGGCGGAGTTGCCCGAGGCCGAACTGGCCGAGCTGCTGCAACACAAAACCGTGCAGCAACTGGTCACGGCATTGCTGGTCAGCCGTCAAGGCTGGTCGTTTGGCGATGAGCCGCCGAACGAGAAGAAACTGGTCAAGCTGCTGCAAAACAGCACCCGTGGCAGCCTCGACAACGCTGATCGTCTGGCGGCAATGAGTTATCAACAGGGTGATTACGCTGGGGCCAAGGCTTTTCTCGAGAACGCCGGCGACGACGGATTGGCGTGGTGGCTACGGGCGAAACTGGCGGTGCGTGACGGCGATAAAAATGCCGCGGCCGCCGCCTATTCGAAAGCCGCGCAGGCCTTCCCGCAGAGCGAAGACTGGGGTTACCGGCGCACCCCGGACTGGGCGTATGAAGCCGTTCAGCCGAAGTGCCGGGTCGAGGGCGAAAGCGCGATTCTCGCCTTGCAGCGCGGCGAATACCTGCAAGCCTTCGTGCAGTTGTATCGCAGCAACAGCACCTATTGGTTCGACGCTGCGACCGTGGCCGAACGCGTGCTGACGGTCGAAGAACTGAAAAAATACGTCGACGACAACGTCCCGGCGCCGCCGGCGTTGACCCAGCAGGAGCGTGACAACTACGTGCCGCTGCCGGTCGCCGCCAGCCTGCGCAATCTGCTTGGTCGACGCTTGTTGCGCGAAGGGCATTACGCCGACGCGGTGGCTTATTTCGACAATCCCGACCTGCAAAACAAGGCCCGACTCTACGGCGAACAACGGCTGAAGGCCGATGCCGCGTGGTGGCCGACCAAACGCGCCAGTGCCTTGTACAACGCGGCGTGGACAGCCCGCGAGTGGGGCATGGATATTCTCGGTTACGAGATGGCGCCGGACTACGCCACGTTCGGTGGCAACTACAGTCTGGAAAGTACCGAGCTGAAAGTCGGTCCGCTGGTGAGCGAAGCCGAAGTGCAACGTCAGGTCGCCAGCGAAGCGAAACCGGATCAGCGCTATCACTACCGTTTCGTCGCCACCGCGCTGGCCGGGCGCGCCGCTGACAACCTGCCGCACACCAGTCAGGCGTTTGCCGCAGTGCTGTGCCACGCCGCTGGCTGGAACAGTAGCCTGGAAGATCAGAGCGCGCTGTATCAGCGTTACATCAAGGAAGGTCCGTTTGTGCCGTGGGCGGTGGATTTCGGCAATCAGTGCCCGTACCCGGATTTCGAAAACGCCAACAAGCGTTACGTCACCCAGGTCACCGATGCTGTGCGCTCGTCGCTGCGGCCGTATAAGTGGCCGGTGCAGATCGGCGCGGTCGCGTTGGTCGCAGCCGCCGCGTTGCTGTTGATCAGCCGTCGCCAGCGCAAGGTCCGTAAAGGCTAAGCTTGCTGGACGAAGGTCAGGCGCACGGCGAAACCGATCAGCAAGCTGCCGAACAACCATTGTTGTACGCGTTGGGCCGTTGGACTGTGTTGCAGCCAACGACCCAGCGCGGCGCCGGTCAGCGCGTAAGCGCTGTCGAACAGCAGGCCGACGCCGACCAGCAGCACGCCGAGCACGGCGAATTGGCTCAGTACTGGTGCGCCGTCATTGACGATGAATTGCGGCAGCAACACCGAACAGAACAGCAGCGCTTTGGGATTGAGCAGGTTGGTCAGCAAACCGCGTCGGACGGCTTCGCGCCATTGCCCGTGTGCGTCGTCAGCTTCACCGGTATTCAGGTTCGGCAGCAGGGTGCTGCGCAGGCATTGAATGCCGATCCACAGCAGATACGCCGCCCCCGCCAATCGCACCACCTCGAACGTCCACGGCGCCGCTTTGAACAACGCCGCCAGCCCCAACGCCGCCAGGGCCACGTGACAACCACGGGCGATGCCCAGACCGACAGCGGTGGCCAGCGCCGCGCCGCGTCCCTGCCGAGCGCCGGTTTGCAGCAGCAGGATCATGTCCGGGCCGGGCAACAGATAGACCACCGCCAATGCCAGGAAGAACAGCCAGAGACTCGCCATGTTGCAGCCCTTTCGTTGTCGATTCGGTGCGCCAAGTCTAGGCCCGAAAGGTGAGGCAGGTGCTTGCGTAGTCCGCTTCAAAAGCCTGCTGCTTTGGCATAACCTGCTGGTTTTCAACGACCCGACTATCAGGATCTGCCAATCATGAAACTCGACGCCTTTGATCGCAAGATTCTCACGGCCCTGCAACGCAATGGACGCCTGAGCAATGTCGAGCTGGCGGACGAAATCGGCTTGTCGGCCTCACCGTGTCTGCGCCGGGTGCGGATGCTCGAGGAGGCCGGGGTGATTCGCGGTTATCAGGCCAATCTCGATCGCGATGAAGTCGGGCTGGGACTGACGGTGTTTGTCGGGGTCAAGGTCGAGCGCCACAACGATGAACAGGCCGAGGCGTTTTACACCGCAGTGACGGCATTGCCGGAGGTGATTTCAGCATTTCTGGTGTCTGGGGAATCGGACTTTTTGCTGCAAGTGGTGGTGCCGGATTTGCGTGCGTATGACCGTTTTCTCAGCGGCTGCCTGTTGAAACTGCCGGGGGTGAGTGACATCCGCAGCAACTTTGCGATTCACACGGTGAAGACGCCGGGGGCGTTGCCGCTGGGGCATCTTCCGGCTTGAGACCGAGTTGTCCCCATTCGCGAGCAGGCTTACTCCTACAGTTGATCGCGGTGCTTCTGAACAAACGCGATCAACTGTTAGGAGTGAGCCTGCTCGCGATAGCAGACGCCCAGTCACCAGATAATTTTTTGCTTACATCTGCGTCGCCATCCCCTCTACATTCATCGCCGCCTGGCGCAACGCTTCCGATCGCGTTGGATGTGGATGGCAAGTCAGTGCGATGTCCTCAGCCGAAGCACTGAACTCCATCGCCACGCAAAACTCGCCAATCATTTCACTCACGCTCGGACCGACCAGGTGTACGCCGAGTACTTCATCAGTGCGCTCGTCGGCGATGACTTTGGCAAACCCCTCGGTCTCGTGGTTGATCTTCGCCCGGCTGTTGGCGGTGAACGGGAATTTGCCGACCTTGTAGGCGCGTCCTTCAGCCTTGAGCTGTTCTTCGGTTTTGCCGACGCTGGCCAGTTCCGGTTTGGTGTAGATCACGTTGGGGATCAGGTCGTAATTGACCTCGCCGGCCTTGCCATGGATCTGCTCGACGCAGACCATCGCTTCGTCTTCAGCCTTGTGTGCGAGCATCGGCCCGGAGGTCACATCGCCGATCACCCAGACTCCGGCGGCTTCGGTGCGGTGCTGTTTGTTGGCGAGCATGCCGCGTTTGTCGGTGCTCAGGCCGACGTTCTCCAGACCGAGGCCCTGGGTGTACGGGCGACGACCGATGGCCACCAGCACGTAATCGGCTTCCAGCAACTCGGCAGTGCCGCCAGCGGCCGGCTCGACGCTGAGTTGCACACCGTTGGCGGAAGCGGTGGCGCTGGTGACTTTCGAACTCAACTTGAACGCGATGCCCTGTTTGCTCAGCGAGCGTTGCAGGGTTTTGCCGGCCTCGCCATCGACGCCCGGGCAGATGCGGTCGAGGTATTCGACCACGGTGACCTGCGCGCCGAGCCGCCGCCATACCGAGCCCAACTCCAGACCGATCACACCGGCACCGATCACCACCAGGTGTTTGGGCACTTCACTCAGGGAAAGCGCACCGGTCGAATCAAGGATACGTTTGTTGTCGATCTCGACACCGGGCAGGGGAGTGGGCTCGGAACCGGTGGCGATGATGATGTCCTTGGCGGTCAGTTCGACTTTGCCGCCATGATCGTCGGTCACCGTGACCTTGCCGGGGCCGTCGATGTGGCCCCAGCCCTTGATCCAGTCGACCTTGTTCTTGCGAAACAGAAATTCGATGCCTTTGGTCAGGCCAGCCACGCTTTCGTCTTTCTGTTTCATCATTTGCACAAGATTTAGCGTCGGTTTGACCTCGATGCCGAGGTTGGCGAATTCCGCACCCATCGCCGCATCGTAAAGCTCTGATGCATGCAGCAAGGCTTTGGACGGCATGCAACCAACGTTCAGGCAGGTGCCGCCGAGGGTTGCCCGGCCTTCGACGCAAGCGGCCTTGAGGCCCAACTGGCCGGCGCGGATCGCCGCGTTATAACCACCCGGGCCGCCGCCCAGAATCACTACGTCATAGTTGCTCATGTGCTTGCTCCTGATGGATGGATGCAGATCGCTAACGGTAGTTTCGGATAAAAATTACGAACGTAATATGTGCGTTTGCGGACATTTCGGTCAAGGCTTCAGCCAAGCGACAGGTTGGGCATCTTTGAATAAGCGTAATTGTGTACGAATATTTCACGCTTTTCGTTATATCGTAACGATATGCAGTGTTGGCTAATGAAATGGGGTGATATGCAAGTCGATCTGGAGGTGGATGGCAAGCACGTGACCGGACTGCCGCGTTTTCAGCAGGCGGCCGTGCAGAGCCGGCGTCTGCGCCGCTGGGCGATCGGCTTCGGCGGATTGGCCGGGGCAGGGTGGGTGCTGGCGTTCTTTGTCGGGCTGTTTGCCGCGCAATCATTGTGGCTGCCGCTGCTGGTCAATCAGAGCGCCGCCCTGCTGGTGCTGGTTGCCGGGTTGCAATCGGCGTGGTGGGTGACACAGTGGCGCGCACGGGTGATCAATCCTGTGGTGCTGGCGCCGCTTGCTGGGGAGGAACAATCTCCGCCGCAGGGGTGGTATGAGCGGCTGCTGGACCGGTTGAGTGAGCGCAGTCTGCATCTGCTTGGCCAGATCGGCGCGGCGACGCTGTGGTTGGGTGGCTGGGCGCTGCTGGCGGTGCTGAGCATCGAGCAGGTTTGGAATCTGACTTTGCCGCCTGCTGCGGTGGGTTTATCGGCAACGGTGGGCGCAGCGTTGGCATTGTTGTTGGCGTTCGGTCTGCTGGTGCTGGAGCGGCAACTGGCCCAGGAAAACCCGGCGCAATGGCCCGAAGCGGTTTCACTCGCGCAACTGACGCGTGTGGCGATCATCAGCCTGGTGCTGGGCGCACTGTGTTTGTTGTTCGCTGGCGAGAATGCGGTGTGGCCAATTCGCGTCGCTGTCCTGCTCGGTATCTTGCCGGGATTGGTCGCGATCGAGTTGTTATTGCGCGCCGTTCTTTCAGTGTTCAGCCCTCGTCGCGAACAGCTTGAGCCGCGCCTGCTGGCGCGCAGTTTTGTCGCCGAGATGCTGCGCTGGCCGCCACAACCTTTACTCGCGTTGCAGCATGAATTGCACAACCGTTTTGGCATCGATCTGCGCCAGATCTGGGCGTTCAGCTACATGCGCCGTGCTTTTCTACCAGTGCTGGTGCTAGTAGCCGCAGTGGGTTGGTTGCTCACCGGGATCCATGAAATTCCGCTACAGGGACGCGGTATTTATGAGCGCTTTGGCAAACCGGTGCAGGTATTCGGCCCAGGTTTGCACAGCGGCTTACCTTGGCCGCTGGGGCGGGTGCGGATCATCGAAAACGGCGTGGTGCATGAACTGGCCACCAGCGTCGGCGAAAACCCGGTCCCGCTGCAAGCCAACCCTGCTGAGGGGCCGGCACCGATGACCGCCAACCGTTTGTGGGACGCCAGCCACGTCAACGACAAATCGCAAGTGATCGCCAGCAGCCGTGGCGATCAGCAGAGCTTTCAGATCGTCAACATGGATGTGCGCTTCGTCTATCGCATAGGCCTCAGCGATCAGGCCGCACTGGCGGCGACGTATAACATTGCGGATGTGCCAACGCTGATTCGCAGCACCGCCAGCCGGATTCTGGTGCACGACTTCGCCTCGCGCACGCTGGACGGCTTACTTGGTCAAGACAGGGTAGGGCTGGGCGATGAGATTGGTCGCGCGGTGCAGCATGATCTACAAACACTCAACAGTGGCGTGGAGATTCTCGCCACGGTCGTCGAAGCCATTCACCCGCCGGCCGGTGCCGCCAATGCCTATCACAGCGTGCAAGCCGCGCAGATCGGCGCGCAGGCATTGATCTCCCGCGAGCGTGGCGCGGCAACTGAAGCGAGTAATCAGGCGCAATTGCAGGCCAGCCTGGCTCGCGATCAGGCCAGCGCCAATGCGCGGGAAATCAATGCTACGGCGCAGGCGGCGGATCTGAAATTCAGCGCCGAGCAAAAAGCTTACGCCAGTGCCGGCCAAGCTTTCGTGCTGGAGCAATATCTCGGTCAGCTCAGCCAAGGGCTGAGCAAGGCCAAGTTGCTGGTACTCGACCATCGTCTCGGGGGCAGCAGCAATGCGCCGACCATCGACTTGCGGACCTTCACGCTGCCGGCTGACCCGACGCCCGCGCGTACCACCGCTCAACCAGGAGTCGCCCATTGAGCCAGTCGCATACTCACGAACCGCATGATCACAGCGGCCACGATCATGGCAACGGCGGACATCACCATCATCATGGGCATCATCACCATCACCACGGTGCGCCGGAAGAGGCAGGGCCTTTCCCGTGGCGACGCATGAGTTGGGCCCTATTGCTGGTGGCGTTCGCCATCGCGGCGGCGAGCCTGGTGCAAGTGCGCTCGGGCGAGGCCACGGTCATCACGCGTTTTGGTAACCCTGCGCGGGTGTTGCTTGATCCGGGTTTGAGCTGGCGTTGGCCGGCACCGTTCGAGGCGGCGATTCCGGTCGACTTGCGTTTGCGCACGACGTCCAGTGGCTTGCAGGATGTCGGCACCCGTGACGGCTTGCGCATCATTGTGCAGGCCTACGTGGCGTGGCAGGTGCAGGGCGATGCGGACAATGTGCAGCGTTTCATGCGTGCGGTGCAGAATCAGCCGGACGAAGCGGCGCGGCAGATTCGTACCTTTGTCGGCTCGGCGCTGGAAACCACCGCGAGCAGTTTTGATCTGGCGAATCTGGTGAACACCGATGCCAGTCAGGTGCGTATCGCCGATTTCGAAGCGCAGTTGCGCCAGCAGATCGATCAGCAATTGCTCGCGACGTATGGCGTGCGGGTTGTGCAAGTCGGCATCGAGCGTTTGACCTTGCCGTCGGTGACACTCACTGCCACGGTCGATCGCATGCGCGCCGAGCGTGAAACAATTGCCACTGAACGCACGGCGATCGGCAAACGTGAGGCCGCGCAAATCCGTTCCGCAGCTGAGCGCGATGCGCGAATTGTGCAGGCTGACGCGACGGTAAAAGCGGCAGAGATCGAAGCGCAGTCTCGTGTCGAAGCGGCGCAGATTTATGGCCGTGCTTACGCCAGTTCACCGCAGCTTTACAACTTGCTGCGCTCGCTCGACACCCTCGGCACCATCGTTACGCCGGACACCAAACTGATTCTGCGTACCGACGCCGCGCCATTTCGAGTATTGGTCGACGGCCCGCCGACACTCGACAGCAAATCCGGATCGCAGCCATGAATGATGAAGTTCCACGTGGAACATCTTCGCTGAACAGTCCATGGATTCAGGCGGGGCGTTTGGCATTTTTTGCCTTGTACGCGGTGACGATCCTGGCTGCATTGGTCTGGGTGTTTTCCAATGTGCGGCAAATTGATCCGCAAAATCGTGCCGTGGTTTTGCATTTCGGCGCGCTGGATCGCATCCAGAATGCCGGTCTGCTATTGGCTTGGCCGCAGCCATTCGAACAGGTGATTTTGCTGCCGGCAGCCGATCGGGTGATCGAGCGTCGTGTCGAGAATCTGTTGCGCAGTGATGAGGCGCTGAAGGCCGATCGGGTCGCTTCCTTTGCCACCCCCCTGAGTGATGCGCTGGCCGGATCCGGTTATTTATTGACCGGTGATGCCGGCGTGGTGCAACTGGATGTGCGGGTGTTCTACAAAGTCACTGACCCTTACGACTTCGTGTTGCAGGGCGAGCATGTCTTGCCGGCGCTGGATCGTCTGGTGACACGCAGCGCGGTGGCGCTGACGGCCGCACGCGATCTGGACACCATCCTGGTCGCCCGCCCGGAGTTGATCGGTGCCGACAATCAAGCCGCAGAACGTCGTGAAAAACTACGTGGCGATCTGGTGCAAGGCATCAACAAACGCTTGGCCAATTTGAAGGCAAGCGGGCAGGGCATCGGTATCGAAGTGGCGCGGGTCGATGTGCAATCGAGTCTGCCCGATCCGGCGGTCAGTGCTTTCAACGCGGTATTGACCGCTAGTCAGCAAGCCGACAAAGCTGTGGCCAATGCACGCACCGACGCCGAGAAACTCACCCAGACCGCCAACGAACAGGCCGACCGCACGCTACAAGTCGCTCACGCGCAGGCTGGCGAGCGCTTGGCCAAAGCCTCTGCCGATACGGCCACGGTGTCGAGTCTGGCCAAAACTACCGACCCGCAAATGTTCCTGCGCCTGTACCGCGAGCGCATACCGAAGATTCTCGGTCAGGCCGGATCGGTGACCACGGTCGACCCGAAAGACGATTCCCGCCTGATCATTCAGGGAGCCAGTAAATGACTGCGACGACCGCCGCACCGAGCCTGTTGTCTTCGGCCGAACAACGCCGTGCTGCACGGCAACTGACCTTGGCCATGCTTGCGCTGGGCCTGCTTGGTCTGGGTCTGATCTGGCGCTGGCAGATGCCTGAGCAAACCGGTGTCAGTCAGTTGCTGCTTGGGTTTGCATCTTTATTGGTTGGCGTGCCGGTAATGCGCTCGGCGTGGTACAGCCTGCGCTATCCGAGCTTGCACGGCATCACCGATCAACTGATTGCCCTGGCTATGCTCGGTGCATGGGCGACTGGTGACTTGCTGACAGCGGCGTTGCTGCCGATCATCATGATCTTCGGCCATGTGCTGGAGGAGCGCAGCGTCATCGGCTCGCAAGAGGCGATCCATGCCCTTGGCCAACTGACGCGCAGCCATGCGCGCAAGGTGCAAGTGGATGGCTCGATCATCGAAGTGGACAACGGCACGTTGAAAGCCGGCGACACCGTTGAAGTGCGCGCCGGTGATCGGATTCCCGCAGATGGTCGAGTGTTATCCGGTCAGGCCAGTCTCGACACTGCATCGATTACCGGTGAATCGGTGCCGGTCGAGGCGGGTGTCGGTATGTCGGTGTTCGGCGGTGCGATCAACCTCGACGGTCTGTTGCGTATTGAAGTGACGCGCACCGGTGGCGAGTCGACACTGGGCAAGGTCATCGCGTTGATGCAGAACGCCGAGCGCTCGAAACCGCCAATCACCCGGTTGCTCGAACGTTACGCTGGCAGCTATATGGTGCTGGTCTTGCTGCTGGCGGCAGTGACCTGGTTTATCACTCACGATGCGCAAGCGATGCTTGCGGTATTGGTCGCCGCTTGTCCGTGTGCGTCGGTGCTGTCGGCTCCGGCCACGGCGATTGCCGGTGTGGCGGTGGCCGCACGTCACGGCATACTGATCCGCAGTTCGGCGTTCCTTGAAGAACTGGCCGACCTGACTTCGCTGGTGGTCGACAAGACCGGCACCCTGACTTTCGGCACCCTGCGCCTACAGTCGATCAATAATCCGTGTGCAGATTCGTCCGTGATCATCGCGCTTGCCGCCAGCCTTGGCGCGGCAAGCAGTCATCCGGTCAGTCGTGCGCTCGCAGGGTTGGTCAGTCAGGAAGAATGTTTGGCACTCAGTGATATCCACGAACGTCAGGGCCTCGGTGTGGTGGCCATGACCGCGCAAGGCGAAGCCGCGTTGGGCCGACCGGAGTTGTTCGCGCAACTGGGCATCACCACGACGACGGTTCCCGATCACGACGGTCCCATCGCCGGGTTGGCATTGAACGGTGCATTCCTCGCCTGGTTGTTGCTCGCCGACACCGTTAAACCGGAAGCCCGTTTTGCCCTCGACGAATTGCGCGAGTTGGGTCTTGGCCGGCAATTGCTGCTAACCGGCGATCGCCAAAGCGTGGCGCAATCGCTGGCCAGCGAGGTCGGCTTGCATGAGGTGCAAGCCCAAGCCCTGCCCGAGGACAAACTCAATCACGTACTCAAGGAAATCAACAATGGTTTTCGGCCGATGGTAGTCGGTGACGGTATCAACGATTCCCTCGCACTGAAGGCGGGCGTGGTCGGTGTAGCGATGGGCGCGGGCGGAGCGGACATCGCGCTGGCCTCGGCCGACATCGTCTTGATCGGCAGTGACCTGCGCCGTCTCGGTACATGTGTGCGGCTTAGCCGCCAGTGCCGCAGGACGTTGCAGGTCAATGTGATCATCGGCCTGGGCTGGACGCTGGCCATTGTCGTGTTTGCCGCTTTCGGTTGGCTGGGTGCCGCCGGGGCGATGATCGCCGCGCTGCTGCACAACCTCAGCACGTTGCTGGTCCTCGGGAATGCCGGGCGCTTGCTGCGCTTTCAGGAGCCGTTGCTCAAGCTCAAGAACGATCTTTGAAATTATTTTTCGATCCTCTGTAACGCCGTCGGGGCCGCTCTCTCTAGTGCTATGTCGGGACTGAACAACCTTCCAGCCGACACCCCTGACGATTACCGAGGATAAGAAAAATGACCATCAAGACCGCTGCTGCTGGTGCCGCTCTCGCTTTGGCTGCCGCCACAATGTTTGCCGGTGTTGCCTCCAACGCGATGGCCGCCGATGCCAACGTTCACTGCTACGGCGTGACCTCTTGCAAAGGCCAGAACGACTGCAAAACCAAAGACCACGCCTGTAAAGGCATGGGCGCCTGCAAAGGCCAGGGCTTCAAGGCAATGACTCAGGCGGCGTGTGAAAAAGCCGGTGGCAAGGTCGGCGAATAACTGACCGGCAAGTGTTGCCGCAGTGGTTTGCGCCACTGCGGCCACTTTTTATCAGGAGTCCGCACATGTCCGCCTCTTTTCCTTTTCTGGGTTATGGCCTGGGTTTACGCAGTGCTTATTATCAACAGATCCTTGAGCAGTCGCCGGATGTCGACTGGTTCGAAGTGGTCTCGGAAAACTTCATGGTGCAGGGCGGCAAGGCTCTGTATTACCTCGATGCCTTCGCCGAGCGCTATCCGTTGGTGATGCACGGCGTATCGTTGTCCATCGGCGGGCCGCATGCCCTCGATCCTGAGTACCTCAAACAACTCAAACAATTGGCCGAACGCGTCCGACCGGCATGGATCTCTGATCACCTGTGTTGGAGCCGCGGCAATGCCCATCAGCTACACGACTTGCTGCCGTTGCCTTACACCGAAGAAAGCCTGGTTTACATTGCTGCTCGGGTGATGCAGGTTCAGGATATTCTGCAGCGCCCGTTGGTGCTGGAAAACGTCTCCAGTTACGTGCGCGGCGCCTCGGACGAATTCACCGAGTGGGAGTTTCTCGCTTTGCTCAGCCATGTGAGCGGCTGCGAATTACTGCTGGACGTGAACAATGTCTACGTCAGTTCACGTAATCATGGCTTCGATCCGTGGGCCTTCATCAGCAGCCTGCCCGTTGATAAAGTCCGCCAACTGCATCTGGCGGGGCACAGCGATTACGGCGATTACGTGATCGACACCCACGACCATCCGGTGAGCGATCCGGTCTGGGCGCTCTATCAACGCACACTCGAACATTTCGGCCCGGTGGCGACGTTGCTGGAACGCGACGATCATTTTCCGCCCTTAGAAGCGCTGCTTGATGAACTGCAAACGGCCCGTCAGCTCGGGAACAATGTTCTTGCGCGGAGGCAGCCATGCTCCTGAAAGAGTGGCAACTGGCGTTTGAAGCGTTTCTGCTCGAAGAAGACCCCAACGCGAATCCGACGTTGAGCGAGAGCCTGATCGGTGGCCCGACACTGGATGTCGGCACGGGACTGGCGATCTACCACAATGCTTACAAGGCGCGTTTGCTGGACGTGTTGCGCAATGACTTTCCGACGAGCCTGCACTGGCTGGGCGATGAGGAATTCGACCGCCTCGCAATGGCTTACATCCAACGGTATCCGTCTGCGCACTTCAGCCTGCGCTGGTTGGGCAGAGGCTTCGAAGGCTTCGTCCGCGAGCATCTGGTGCCGGAACAGAGCGCGCCGCTGGCTGAGTTGATTGCGCTCGAATGGGCCTTCACCCTGGCTTTCGATGCACCTGCCGCTGAGCCGCTGACAATTGAGGCCATGGCGGCTTTGGCTCCGGAGGAGTGGCCCGAATTGCGCGTCAGAGCGGTACCGTCCATGCAATGGCTGGAGTGCCGTTTCAACAGCCTTTCTTTATGGCGTTCGGTAAAGGAGGAATCGGAATTCCCTGGCAACATGCCGTTCGAAATCCCACAGATCTGTCTGATCTGGCGCAACCAGTTGATCTGCAGTTACCGCAGCCTGGATCCAGCCGAAGCTTCAGCTCTCAAGGGCATACTCAACGGTGGCTGGAATTTCGCCGAACTGTGCGCCGAGTTAGCAGTCACTTATGGTGAGGGCGCGCCACTTCAAGCCGTGACCTGGCTTAAACAGTGGATTCAGGAAGGTTTGCTGGAGCGTCTGCAACGATAGACAAGGCTAATCAAATCGATAGCCTGCTATTTTTCCGGGATGGTCTACCCTCAGATCTGACGTCTGAAACAAGGGGGGATTTTCCATGCTCGCGCAACTTCCACCGGCCTTACAGAATTTGCAGCTTCCGCTGCGCCTGCGACTCTGGGATGGCCATGAGTTCAATCTGGGGCCGGCGCCCAGCGTCACCATCGTGGTCAAGGACCCGACGATGGTCAGCCAGTTCACCCATCCAAGCCTTGATGCGCTCGGAGCGGCATTCGTTGAAGGCAAGCTGGAACTGGAGGGCTCGATCAGCGAGGTCATCCGGGTCTGCGACGAATTGAGCAACGCTCTGCTCGGCGAAGATGACGACAGTCAGCCAGTGCGTACCTTGCACGACAAGGAAACCGACGCCAAAGCCATTTCCTACCATTACGACCTGTCGAATGCGTTCTACCAGCTCTGGCTGGACAGCGACATGGCCTACTCCTGCGCGTATTTCGAAACCGGCAGCGAATCCCTCGAGCAGGCGCAACAAGCCAAATTCCGCCACCTGTGCCGCAAGCTGCGTTTGCAGCCGGGTGACTATCTGCTGGATGTCGGTTGCGGCTGGGGTGGGCTGGCCAGGTATGCCGCGCGGGAGTTCGGTGCGAAAGTGTTCGGCATCACCCTGAGCAAGGAACAGCTGGAACTGGCCCGCGAACGGGTCAAAGCCGAAGGCCTGGAAGACCAGGTCGAACTGCAATTGCTCGACTATCGCGACCTGCCTCAGGACGGGCGTTTCGACAAGGTAGTCAGCGTCGGCATGTTCGAACACGTTGGCCATGCCAACCTGGCCGAGTACTGCAAAACCCTGTTTGGCGCGGTGAAGGAGGGCGGTCTGGTGATGAACCATGGCATCACCGCCAAGCACACCGACGGCCGTCCGGTGGGACGTGGTGCCGGGGATTTCATTGAGAAGTACGTCTTCCCCAACGGCGAATTACCGCACCTGGCGATGATCTCGGCCGAGATCAGCGAAGCCGGTCTGGAGATTGTCGACGTCGAAAGCCTGCGCCTGCACTACGCGCGCACGCTGGACCACTGGAGTGAGCGGCTGGAGGACAACCTGGAAGCCGCTGGCAAACTGGTGCCGGATCAAGCGCTGCGTATCTGGCGTCTGTATCTGGCCGGTTGCGCTTATGCGTTTGCGCGCGGCTGGATCAATCTGCACCAGATCCTCGCGGTGAAGGCGCATGCGGATGGCAGCCATGAACTGCCGTGGACGCGCGACGATATCTACAACCCTTAACCGCTAAGCAGTCCTTTTCTTACCGGTGAGGGCTTTCATAGAATCGGTGAAATAAGCCGGGCGATCCGCATGCCGACCTGTTGCAGGCGGTGGATCTCCCGGCTTTCTTCTTTGGCGACTTCGTAGGCTTGCGCGAAATCGGCGCTAAGCATGTTCTCCACGCTGGCGGCGAAGTCACTGTCGACGGTCAGCAGCATCACTTCGAAATTCAGCCGGAACGAACGGTTGTCCAGATTGGCGCTGCCGATCGCGCTGATCTCGCTGTCGATCAACACCACTTTCTGATGCAGGAAACCGGGTTCGTAGCGGAATACCCGTACGCCGGCGCGCACGGCTTCAAAGGCGTAGAGACTGGACGCGGCGTAAACGATGCGGTGATCGGGACGCGACGGCAGCAGCAATCGCACATCGACGCCCCGCAACACAGCCAATCTTAGGGCGGCGAATACAGCTTCATCCGGGATGAAATACGGGCTGGTGATCCACACCCGTTCGGTCGCCGCGTGGATCGCCTCAACAAAGAACAGCGAGCAGGTTTCGTAAGCATCTGCCGGGCCGCTGGCGAGCAATTGGCAGAGCACGCCGTCATCCGGGTATTCGTCGGGCAGGATCAGCGGCGGCAGGGTACGCGCGGCCCAGAACCAGTCTTCGGCAAAGGATTCCTGCATACAGGCGACGACCGGGCCACGCACTTTCACATGCGTATCGCGCCAGGGTGCCAGCGGTGGTTTTTCACCCATGTATTCATCGCCAACGTTATGCCCGCCGACAAACCCGACCACTCCATCGACCACGACGATCTTGCGGTGATTACGGAAGTTGACCTGAAAACGATTGAGCCAGCCACTGCGTGTGGCGAAGGCTTTGACCTCGACGCCGCCATCACGCAACGTCTGCACATAGCTGTGGGGCAGGGCGTGGCTGCCGATGCGGTCGTAAAGCAGATGGATTGATACGCCTTCAGCAGCCTTCTTCAGTAGCAGATCACGCAAACGCTGACCGAGCCGATCATCGTGGATGATGAAAAACTGAATCAGCACCGCTTCTTTAGCTTGATCGATGGCCTGAAATATAGCGTCGAAGGTGGCCGTGCCGTTTACCAGCAATTGCACTTCGTTATTCGCCAGGCAAGGCATACGTCCCAGTTTGGGCATCGCACGTAACGAGGCATAGGCATTCGAGGCGCGTGCAGTCAGCGCTTCTTCCACCCACGGACGCCAGTTCAACTCGGAGATGGCCTGCCGCATCTGTTCGTTGGCCTGGCGTCGTGCCTTGATGTAACCATCAAAGGTGCTGCGCCCAAATACCAGGTACGGAATTAGCGTGAGGTAGGGAATGAAGATCAGCGACAATGCCCAGGCGATCGAGCCTTGAGCCGTGCGCACGGTGAGCACCGCGTGAATTGCGGCGATCAAGCCGAGGGTGTGTATCAGGGCGATCAGATAACCGAAAATGTGCGGTCCAAAATAATCCATGGGGCAGCCTTGCTCCGGAAGATTCAATGCTTAACAGACCATGTTCTGCCGCGAATGTCGCTATTTAATTGGTGCATGAACCGAAGCAATCGGCCGACGTCTAACGGCCACTACTGATCAGGAGTTTTTCGATGAACGTTCGTCTGCTGGGTTTGGCGCTGGGCCTGGGTTTGGCTTTGCCGGTGGTTGCGCAGGCGCAGATGCTGCAGCCGGGGCTGTGGGAAATGACATCGAGCAACGTCAAGGTCGATGACCAGCCGATGGATGTGCAATCGATCCTCGGCCAGTTGCAAGGCCAGATGACCCCGCAACAGCGTGCTGCGCTGGAGAAGAACGGGATCAATATCGGCGGCAAGGGCATTCGTGCCTGTCTGACGCCGGAGCAGGTGGCGACCAACGATATTCCATTGGCCGACCCGCAATCGGGCTGCAAACAGCAGATTACCGATCGCACCGGCAACCAGTGGAAATTCCGTTTCAGTTGCCCGAAAGCGCAGGGTACCGGGGTGGCGACGTTCCTCAGTGATCGTGAATTCACCACCGTGGCCAACGGCACGTTCAATGCGATCGGGATCAATCAGAAGGGCAGTCTGGAGACTCGCGCGGTTTGGTTGGGTCAGGACTGCGGCGCTGTGAAGCCAAGAGCTTAAAAGCTTCGCGAGCAGGTCGCACCGTCGCTCCCACCTTTGAAATGCAGTCTAATGTGGGAGCGACGGTGCGACGATTCGACCTGCTCGCGAAAGCGTCTTCGTATTCAGCGCATAAACCTCAGCGCCAGCCCCCGACATCCCTCGTTCACCCGACCCTCCCGCCAGGCAATCTGCCCCGACACCATCGTCGCATTCACCCGATGCCGAAAGCTGCGCCCGGCAAACGGTGTCCATCCGCACTGCGACAGAATGGGTTGCCGATTTACCTCCAGGGCTTGCGGTTCAACCAATACCAGATCCGCCCAGTAGCCCTCACGTAGATACCCACGATCGGGAATCGCAAAAAGATCCGCGACTCTGTGGCTGGTCTTCGCCACCAGCGTAGTGATTGGCAGCACATCGTCCGCCACCAACTCTAGCAGTGCCGGTAACGCGTGCTGCACTAAAGGCAATCCCGCAGGTGCCTGCGTATAAGGTCGCTGTTTTTCAGCCCAGGTATGCGGTGCATGGTCACTGCCGATCACGTCCAGTCGATTGCTGTTCAGTGCCGCGCGTAGTGCATCGCGATCGGATTGGGTTTTGATCGCCGGATTGCATTTGATCAGGTTGCCGAGGTGGGGATAGTCGCGATCATCAAACAGCAAATGGTGCAGGCAGACTTCCGCCGTGATGTGTTTTTGCGCCAGCGGTCTGTCCTCGAACAACGC
Source organism: Pseudomonas sp. Irchel s3a12 (assembly GCF_900187485.1). Taxonomy (NCBI): domain Bacteria; kingdom Pseudomonadati; phylum Pseudomonadota; class Gammaproteobacteria; order Pseudomonadales; family Pseudomonadaceae; genus Pseudomonas; species Pseudomonas sp. Irchel s3a12. The sequence goes on along the minus strand of NZ_FYDN01000003.1, from coordinate 224,099 downwards.
CAGTTCACGCGCCGTGGTCAGGTGCAAAACATGCAGGCGCGTGCCGTGACGTTTCGCCAGATCAACCGCTATTGAAGAAGAGCGATAACAGGTCTCGGCATTACGGATCAACGCATGGGCAGCCGGGGGCAAACGATCACCGAACAGCTCATGCAAGTTGGCGGCATTGGCGTTGATGCTGGGCGTGTGCTCGCAGTGAGCCAAGAGGATCGTCGGCACCTCGGCGAACAGTCGCTCGAGGATCTTCGGATCGTCCACCAGCATATTGCCGGTCGATGCGCCCATGAACACTTTCACCCCGGCGACTTCACACGGACTGAGCGCCGCCACTGTATCGAGGTTGTCCTGGCTCACGCCAAAGTGAAACCCGTAGTTGGCCACGGAGTTGATCGCAGCCCGGCGCTTTTTATCCGCCAACGCTTCGAGGGTGAGAGTGGCCGGGTTTGTATTCGGCATGTCCATAAAACTGGTGATGCCACCGGCGACCGCCGCCCGCGACTCGGTATGAATGCTGCCCTTGGCTGGCGCACCAGGCTCACGAAAATGCACTTGGTCGTCGATCATCCCCGGCAGCAGCCATTGGCCCTTCGCGTCGATTTCCACCTTGGCGTTTTCGCCTTCGATGCTGCGGGCAATCTTGACGATGCGCCCATTGCTGACCAACAGATCGCCGTCGAACTCGCGTCCTTCGTTGACCAGCCTTGCGTTGCGAATCAGCACGCTGCTCATGGGTTCAGAACTCGTTCTGCAAGGCTTTGTAGCCGCGCACCAGGTCGACGTTGGTGCGCGCCACGTCTTCAGAAAACTCCGAGGCGCTGACGCTGACCGGTGGAAATTGCGAGAGGTCGGTGTTCGGGCCGATGCGAGTCGTCGAGGGCACATAGAAAGCGTCCGGCAAATCCCGACCGTCGACCACCGAGTTGTGCCGCACCACACAACCGTTGCCGACGACGCAGTTGAACAGGACACTGTTGAAACCGATGAACACTCGATCGCCGACGACGCAGGGGCCGTGCACGATCGAGCGGTGGGCGATGGAACTGTACTCACCGATGGTCACAGCCGCGCCGGATTTGGAATGGATGACCACGCCGTCCTGGATATTCGAATTGGCGCCGATGATGATCGGCTCCATCTCGCCTGAGGCGTCCACTTCGTCGGCGCGAATGACTGCGTAGGGGCCAACGAAGACGTTCTCGCCGATCACCACTTTGCCGCAGATAATCGCGGTTTTATCGACGTAGGCCGACTCGGCAATGTGGGGCAAATGACCTGAAGGATTCTTGCGGATCATGGTTGGCTCAGTGCGTCGTAAAGAGTGTTGAGGTTGTATTCGAACAGACCGGTGAAGGTACTGGCGGGACCGCTGGCGGCGAGGGCATCCGAGTACAGCGTGCCGCCAATGTGCGCGCCGCTTTCGTCAGCGATCTGTTTGAGCAGGCGTGCGTCCTTGATGTTTTCCATGAACACCGCTTTGACGTGGGCATGGCGAATCTGGGTGATCGCCGCGGCGACTTCGGCAGCCGAGGGGTCGCGTTCGGTGGACAGGCCTTGCGGTGCCATGAAGTCGATACCGTAGGCCTGACCGAGATATCCGAAAGCATCATGGCTGGTAACGATCTTGCGGTTGCCCGGTGGCAGCGCACCGAGTTTGGCTTTGGCTTCGGCGAGCAGGGCGTAGATCTGCTTCAGGTAGGTTTTGCTGTTGCGTTCGTAATCGGCTTTGTTCGCGGGATCCGCAGCGATCAGTGCTTTGGTGATATTGGCGACGTACAACTCGGCGTTCGCCAGATTGTGCCAGGCATGCGGGTCGGGAACGGTTTGGCCGTCTTCATCCAGCGAGCGTGGAATCACGCCGTGACTGGCACTGATGACCGTGGTTTTGGTCTCGGTACTGGTGACCAGACGATCCAGCCATGGCTCGAAACCCAAGCCATTCTTGACGATCAGTTTGGCCTTCAGAAGGGCTTTGGCATCGTCTGGCGTCGGCTCGTAAGTGTGAGCGTCAGCGTCCGGTCCAACCATGTTGGTGATCTGGACATGTTCGCCGCCGACCTGATGGACCATGTCGGCGAGGATGCTGAAGCTGGTGACCACGGGCAGTTTTTCCGCGGCCGACAATGACATCGACAGCATCAGGCTGAACAGCACGAGTAGAGCGCGCATCGGGAAACACCTCATTGGGATGTGAGCAAAGGCGGGCGGCGCAACAGACCGTGCACCGGCCCGAACACCACGGACAACAGATAGCCAAGGCCGGCGATCAGCACGATGGCCGGGCCGCTCGGCAGCGAGTAGTAGAACGACAGCAGCAAGCCGAACCAGACCGAGAGGCAACCGATGACGGCCGCGATGGCAATCAGGGTCGGCAGCCGGCGGCTCCAGAATCGCGAAGCCGCAGCGGGAAGCATCATCAGGCCGACTACCATCAGCGCGCCGATGGCCTGGAAACCGATCACCAGATTGAGTACGACCAGCGTCAGGAACACGCCATGGGCGAGTGGGCCGAGGCGGCTGACGGTTCTCAAGAACAACGGGTCGAGGGTGTCGAGCAGCAGCGGTTTGTAGATCAGCGCCATGGCGATCAGGCTGAATCCCGAAACCCACAACATGCCGGTGAGGGTCGGACCATCGACGGCCAGTGCTGAGCCGAACAGCAGGTGCAACAGGTCGAGGCGTTTGCCGGCGATGCCGAGGATGAGTACGCCACTGGCCAGCGAGATTGGATAGATCGCAGCGAGACTGGCGTCTTCGCGCAGGCCCGTGCGGCGGGTGATCCAGGCGGCGAGGCCAGCCATGCTCAAACCGGCGCCTAAGCCTCCCAGCGTTAGCGCGGGCAGGCTCAGTCCGGCAAACCAGAAACCCAATGCCGCGCCGGGAAGGATACCGTGGGCCACGGCGTCACCGATCAGGCTCATCCGTCGCAGGATCAAGAACACGCCGAGGGGAGCGGTGCTGCACGCCAATACCAGTCCGCCGAGCAGGGCACGGCGCATGAACACGAACTCATTAAATGGTTGCCAGAGGTGGGCGACGGTGAGCATCAGGCCACCTGTGTGTGAGGTGTTTGCTGAATGAGTTCTGCGCTCGCACCAAACACGCAGTCGCGGTTTTTGATCAGCAACGTTTTGGGGATGTGTTGGCGTACGGCGGCGAGGTCGTGACACACCACGACCAGTGTCCGACCTTCGCCGTGCCAGCCGTGGATGTGCTGCCAGAGCAACTGCTGACCGAGTTCATCGAGTGCGGCGTGGGGCTCGTCGAGCAGCAGCACGGGCGCGTCGGTCAGGCTCAGTCGAGCGAGCAGGGCGCGTTGCAGTTCGCCACCGGACAGGGCCATGAGTGGGCGTTGCTCGAGTCCGCTCAGGTGCCAGTTCGCCAGTGCGTCTTTCAAGCGCTGGCTTCGTAGTTGAGTCGAGAGCCTGCGTCCCCAGAAACCGGCGGCGACCAGATCTTCGAGGCTGATGGGGAATTGGCGATCCAGATGCTGTTGCTGGGGCAGAAAGGACAATCCGCTTTGACGTGGGACACTCAGCCCGACATTGCCTGCCAATGGCTTTTGTAGCCCAGCGATCACTTTCAGCAGGCTGCTTTTGCCACAGCCGTTGGCACCGATGATTGCCGTCAGGCTGCCGCTGTCGAGTTCAAGGTCCAGGGGCACGGTCAGTGGTTGGCCGGGCGCACCCCAACTCAGGGATTGGCAGCGGATCATGCTTGCTCACGCTGCCAATGGCTTTCGGCGACGGCGTCGTGAGCGTGAAGACTTTCGGCGTGGATCACTCGCAGTTGAAATGCGCTGATACCGGGAGTACGTCGCAGGGCCAGATTCAGGCGGCGTGCCGCGTCTTCGCAGAACATCAGGTTCTGCCCGTTGGCGAGGGCGAAGGCTTGTTCGTCTGCGCGTTTCACGGCGGTTTGTACGGCGGTGCCGAGGGCAGCTTCAGCGTCATTGATGATCACGCTAAGAGGAAACTCATCAATGAAGTCGTCGAGGTGAAGGTGCAATTGTGCTGTGCTGCGTTGGCTGTGAGGCGTGGCAAGGATGCCTTGGGTCGAGCCAAGCCATGCCAGAACGTCGGCGTGTTGTAGAGCGTTGTTGGCGAAGTCGGCGATGAATTTCTGCTGGATCAACTGTCGCGCCAAGGCTGCTGAGCAAGGGCAAGTTGAGGAGTAGGGCACTTCGATTTTGAGTTCCACGTGGAACACTTCATTTATCAGGCTGGCGAAAATGCTCGCGGGATAAGACTTCCAGCCGGCCAATGGGCTGATCAGCGCTGACCTCTTCAGCAGCAAATCGGTGTGGATATTCAGGTAGGCGCGGTTGGATAAACCTTCGTGGCTTTGCAGGAAATCCTTGAGCACCTGATGCAGTAGCGCTGGGGACAGGTTCTTCTGTTCGAGCGCTTCCAAGGCCAGATACAGCCGCGACATGTGAATGCCACGCGCCTCGCCATCATCAAGACTGACACCCGCATCAGCCTTGGCGCTCAAGCGCTGACCCTCTAACAAAACAGGTAACGCAATGCCGCGCATGCCCACCCATTCGAGTGGCAAAGTTTGGCGTGCGACCTGCGCGGCGATATCCGGAAGTGTCATCGAATTCATGTTCGGGACCGTCGTGTTGATTGAATTGAATGTTACATTATAACAATTCAAATCACGATGCCTTTTTCATGAACAGGCTTTCATATGCACAGACGCCACTTGCTTAATCTGATCCTGGCCAGCGCGGCCCTCGCTCTCCCTTTCAGAGTTTCAGCTACGCAAATTCGTAATGCGCGCCTATGGCGCTCGGATGAAAAGCTGCGGTTGGTGTTCGATCTAAGCGGCCCGGTGCGCTATAAAACCTTCACGCTAACGGCCCCGGAACGTCTGATAATTGATGTGTCCAGTGCGAGCGTTGACGCAGATTTCCGTCAGCTCGCGCTAAATGGAACGGTGATTCGTTCGATTCGCTCCGGGCCTTTTGGTCACGGTGACACGCGGATTGTTCTGGATCTGAGCAATCCGGTGCTATTAAACAGCTTCCTTTTGGCGCCGCAGGACGGCCAGGGCCATCGCTTGGTTCTGGATCTGGTTAGCGCCAAATCCACGCCAAATACGCCAATGGTTCCACGTGAAACACCTGCGCTGAAAGCGCATCCAAGACGAGACATCATTGTTGTCGTTGACCCAGGGCACGGTGGAAAGGATCCCGGTGCTGTCGGTGCCAAGGGCGAAAGGGAAAAGGATGTGGTGCTTGCCATTGCGCAACTGCTCGCCAAACGCCTGAAAAAAGAGAGGGGCTTCGATGTAAAACTGGTGCGCAATGACGACTTTTTCGTGCCGTTGCGCAAACGCGTGGAGATCGCGCGTCAGCATAAGGCGGACATGTTTATCTCAGTGCATGCCGATGCAGCGCCGCGTCTGACTGCTTCCGGCGCGTCGGTATATTGCCTGTCTGAGGGCGGTGCGACATCGGCGACGGCACGCTTCATGGCGCAGCGGGAGAATGGTGCGGATCTGCTCGGCGCCACCAGTCTGCTCAACCTGAAAGGTAAGGATCCGATGCTGGCGGGGGTGATTCTCGACATGTCGATGAACGCGACGATCGCTGCCAGTCTGCAGTTGGGCAGCACGGTACTTGGCAGTCTGGCCGGCATCACTACGCTGCATCAGAAGCGTGTGGAACAGGCAGGATTCGCGGTTCTGAAATCGCCAGATGTACCTTCAATTCTGGTGGAGACCGGCTTCATTTCCAATGCGCGCGACAGTCAACGGCTGGTTACTGCGCGACATCAGCAGGCCGTGCCCAACGGGTTGTTTGAAGGATTGCAGCGTTATTTTGCAAAGAATCCGCCCATCGACAGCTACCTTGCCTGGCAGCAGGCGCAGAAAAACAACCAGGTTTAACAGCCGGTAATGCGGCTGCAGGTGAATTTTGCGCTGCTACCGCCCGAGCTGGAGAAACGATTGATGGTCGTCCAGCCGACACGTCGGGTGTAACCAACCCAGGCTTCGCCATCAGAGGCGACCCCGGTGAAGAACGTCAATTGCCCGAAACGGCTGTTGGTTTGCGCCCAATAACGCCGGCCAGTCTTTTCAAAACCGCGCAGATAAAGGGTGTTGCCGACGGTATTGACGCTATAAGCGTTGCCATCGGCGTCGACACAAGCCAGCAGGTTGGCGCTGCGTGTGCAGCTGGCGAGTGCCGGCAATTGCGCGCAGGCATTGCCGCCCAGCAACAACCCAAGGCTCAACATCGAGCATTTCAGCGCATTTCTCATGGCGATTTCCGGGTGCGGGATTGGCGAAGCTTCCTGTTGTTTGTCGATCAAGACAAGAGAAGGCTGGTTTCTTTTTATTGTTATACTATAACATTGGTTTGAATTAAGCCTGGGCAGCCCGATTTCAAGGCGTTGGTTTTCTACGTGAGCCACCGTAGGAAGCGCAAAAACGCCATGCGCCAGTAAAAGCGCCAATTGGCTGCCTTCTGAAGAGGATTATCCAATGTCAGCAGAATTGCCCGTCACCGTACTTTCAGGATTTCTCGGCGCCGGAAAAAGTACACTTTTGAATTACGTACTACGTAATCGAGAGGGTATGCGCGTGGCTGTTATCGTTAATGATATGAGCGAAATCAACATTGATGGCAGCGAAGTCCAGCGTGATGTCAGCCTGAATCGTGCAGAAGAAAGAATAGTCGAAATGAGTAATGGTTGTATCTGCTGTACGTTACGCGAAGACCTGCTGGAAGAGGTCAGCAAGCTGGCCCGTGAAAATCGCTTCGATTATCTCCTGATCGAATCCACCGGGATTTCCGAGCCGTTGCCCGTGGCAGAGACGTTTACCTTCCGCGATGAGCACGGCCAGAGTCTCTCCGACATCGCGCGTCTGGACACCATGGTCACTGTAGTCGACGGTGTGAACTTCCTGCCGGACTACCAGGCAGCGGAAAGCCTCGCCTCCCGTGGCGAGATCCTGGGCGAGGAAGACGAGCGCTCCATCACGGATCTGTTGATCGAACAGATCGAGTTCGCCGATGTGCTGTTGATCAGCAAGATCGACTTGATCAGCCAGCGCGAGCGTGAGGAGTTGATCGCGATCCTCCAGCGTCTCAACGCCCAAGCGGAAATCATCCCGATGGTGATGGGTGAGGTGCCGCTGGAGAAAATCCTCAATACCGGACGTTTCGACTTCGAGAAAGCCGCACAGGCACCGGGTTGGCTGCAGGAATTACGCGGCGAACACGTGCCGGAAACCGATGAGTACGGCATCGCCTCCACAGCCTATCGCGCCCGTCGGCCCTTTCACCCGCAACGCTTTTTCAGCTTTATCGATCGTCCTTGGCTGAACGGGAAATTGCTGCGCTCCAAAGGTTTCTTCTGGCTCGCGAGCAAACCCACCGACGCCGGCAGTTGGTCGCAGGCCGGTGGTTTGATGCGCCACGGTTTTGCCGGGCGCTGGTGGCGTTTCGTGCCAAAGGAGCAGTGGCCACAAGATCAGGAAAGCACCGCCGCGATCATGGAAAACTGGCTGTCGAGCGTAGGAGACTGCCGTCAGGAACTGGTGTTTATCGGTCAGAACATTGATTTCCTGCAGCTCTCAGCCGAACTGGATGCCTGCCTGCTCACCGATGAAGAAATGGCGCTCGGTGTCGAAGGCTGGCGATTGTTGCCAGATCCGTTCGGCCCTTGGCACGAAGAGGCTGCCTGATGCTCGCGCTAAAGCTGCTGCAGAACCGTACGCGCCATCAGCATCAAGGTCCGACACCGAAAGCGTTGACGCGAATCCTCGAAGACGACACCAACCTCGCCGTCTGGCAACGCCAACTGCCGTTGCACATCAGCGAGTTCGCTCACCTGCTGCTGTCGCTCAATGAGCCCTTGGCGGAATCGTTGTGCCTTGAGTTGCCGGATGAGGACGCCGAACCCGATCTCACCGGCCTGGCATCAGGCTTCCGTGATCTGGAAGGTTACGAGGGTTTTATCGCCGACCTGAAATGGCTGGTCAGCGCATTCGCCTGCTTACTGGGGGCAAAGCGTGTAGGTCTGCGCCTGCGGGTGCTCGATAAAGCCATGTGTCCACGCTTCCATGTCGATCACGTGCCGGTGCGACTGATCACGACTTATGCGGGTGTCGGCAGCCAATGGCTCAACGAGGGTGTGATGGATCGCAGTCAGCTGGGGCAGGCGAACGCGGAGCCCCACGTGCAAATCCAGCAACTCGACAGCGGCGATGTAGCGCTGTTGAAAGGCGAGAAATGGCATGGCAATGAAGGCTTCGGCCTGATTCACCGCTCGCCGCAACCCGCCGCGGGCCAGCGCCGCTTGATTCTGACCCTCGACTGGCTTGGCTAATGCGTCAAGGCTTGAGCCAAGAACCCTGGCTCTGGCCTTCGCAGTATGGCTTCAGATACGCGGCATCGGTGGCGACGCCGTAATAGTGGATATCCTGGCGATAAGGCATATTGGCGACTTGTGCGTTGCTGCATACGCCAAATGCACCGCTCGGGCACTGGTCGACGTACTGCACTTCGACTTTCTGTCCGGCCAGCGTCGGCTGGCAGAAACCGTCGTTGAACAGTTTCTCCGGGATATTGCGGTTCTGCTGACATACTTTGACGTCGAGCCGCTCGCCCTGACTGTGCACCACGCAGGCCTGAGCCCACGCTTCACTCGACAGTAGCGTCAACAGCAACGACCATCCCATCCAACGCATCTTTGAATCTCCCAAGAAAGCTTCATGCCATGTTGCAGAACATTCCTACCCATGTCATTGCTGGCCCTTTGGGCGCCGGCAAGACCAGCCTGATTCGTCAACTGATGGCTCAGCGGCCGGCTGGCGAGCGCTGGGCGGTGCTGATCAACGAGTTCGGCCAGATCGGCATCGACGCCGCCCTGTTGACGAGTGACGCCGAGGGTATCGCACTGGGCGAAGTGGCCGGCGGTTGCCTGTGTTGCGTCAACGGCGCGCCGTTTCAGATTGGCCTGGGGCGGTTGCTGCGCAAGGCGAAGCCAGATCGGTTGTTTATCGAACCGTCCGGGCTGGGGCATCCGGCGCAGCTGATTAGCCAGTTGAATGAGGCGCCGTGGCGAGGTGTGCTGGCGGTGCAGCCGTGTGTGCTGGTGCTGGATGCTCAGGCGCTGCAGGCGGGGAAAGCCTTGCCCGCAGCGCAACAAGAAGCCTTGGAAGCCGCTGGCCTGCTGTTGTTGAACAAGGCTGAAAACCTTGATGACAGGGCCAGGGGAAAAATCGCCAGCCAGTTGCCGGCAGTGCCGTTGGTCTGGACTCAAGAGGCGCAACTAAACCTGGGCGAACTGCCGGGCCTAGCCGCAAAAGCGGTCAACGGTTTGGATAACTTGGCCGTACCCAAGGGATTAGGACAAATGCCGGCCGTCTGGACTGATCCGACGCTGCCGATTTGCCTGAGTCAGGTGCAGGAAGGGGGCTGGAGTATTGGTTGGCGTTGGCATCCGGGGCAGACGTTCGACAAGCGGCACATTGCTGACTGGCTAGCCAGCCTCAATTGGCAGCGGGCGAAACTGGTTATCCACAGCTCGGAGGGTTGGGTGTCTGCGAATGCTTTGGATAATGCCGAGTTGATTTGGCAGGTCAGTGAGTGGCGAAAGGATTCGCGGATTGAGCTGATCTTCGTCGATCCGCAAAACATTGATGAGCTGCAGCAGGGTTTGTCGGGGTGTCGGGAAAGTTAGATCAAAAGATCGCAGCCTTCGGCAGCTCCTACATGGGATTCCCTGTAGGAGCAGCCGAAGGCTGCGATCTTTTGATTTTTAAGGCTTCCACTTGGTATGTTCTTGCCGCCACTGGCTCAACTCGATCACTTCCGCCCGCGGCTTGTGCACTTCCACTACTGGCGGCGTGTCGTCGAACGGTGCCGGGTAGGGCGCTAGTTCGATCTGCGCACTGTGCGCGCCAAACTGGGTGATGGTGCCGTTATGCCGGGTTTCGCCGGTCACGGTGAATTCAAAGTTGTACACCCGCGCCAGTCGTCGGCGACCGTTGGCGTCCTTGATGAAACCGATTTTCTTCAGGGCGACGTTGCCATCGAGCAGTTCGACCCGCACGTTCAGGCAATGCTGCTTGACCCGCTCCAGCGCTCGTTCGCGCAAGCCGTGGTTGTGCCATAGCCACGCGCCGGCAGCGGCGAACAGTATCAGCACGAAGATGTTTTCCAGGGTCAGCATCAACATCGAACTCCAAAAGATAGCGTCAGCTTAACTGCGTCGCCGGTCTGTCGTACAGGCTGCGTTTCGTCGCATACTGCGCGGCTTGAATTTCAATCGTTTTACGGAATGACCCGAATGAAACGTACGCCTCATCTGCTCGCCATTCAGTCTCACGTGGTGTTCGGCCACGCCGGCAACAGCGCCGCGGTTTTTCCGATGCAGCGGGTCGGGGTCAATGTCTGGCCGCTTAACACCGTGCAGTTTTCCAACCACACCCAGTACGGTCAGTGGGCCGGCGAAGTGCTGGCGCCGCAGCAGATTCCCGAGCTGGTCGAAGGGATCGCCGCGATTGGCGAGCTGGGCAATTGCGATGCGGTGCTGTCCGGTTACCTCGGCAGCGCGGCGCAGGGCCGGGCGATTCTCAGCGGCGTCGAGCGCATCAAATCGGTCAATCCGAAGGCGCTGTATCTGTGCGATCCGGTGATGGGCCATCCGGAGAAGGGCTGCAGCGTACCGACCGAGGTCAGCGATTTCCTGCTGGAAGAGGCGGCGGCCGTGGCGGACATCATGTGTCCGAACCAGTTGGAGCTGGACAGTTTTTCCGGGCGCAAGCCGCAGTCGCTGTTCGATTGCCTGGCAATGGCGCGGGCCTTGCTGGCGCGCGGGCCGAAAGTAGTACTGGTCAAGCATCTGGATTATCCGGGCAAACCGGCCGATGGCTTTGAAATGTTACTGGTGACGGCTGAAGGCAGCTGGCATCTGCGCCGTCCGTTGCTGGCGTTCCCGCGTCAGCCAGTGGGTGTGGGCGATCTGACGTCCGGCCTGTTCCTGGCGCGGGTGCTGCTGGGTGACAGCTTGGTAGCCGCGTTTGAATTCACGGCGGCGGCGGTGCATGAGGTGTTGCTGGAAACTCAGGCGTGCGCCAGTTATGAGTTGCAGCTGGTGCGGGCGCAGGACCGGATTGCGCATCCTCGGGTTAAGTTCGAGGCGACGGCGATCAGTCTTTAAGACCGCGTTGAATCCAATCGCGAGCAGGCTCACTCCTACAGGGAAACGCATTCCAATGTAGGAGTGAGCCTGCTCGCGATAGCGATTTCTTGACGCTACAAATCTCAGGCGTCGCCCTTGATCTCCTGATACCGCTTCTCCAGCTCCTGGCGAATCTGCCGACGCTGCTGCGCCTGCATGTAACGACGTTTGTCTTCACTGTTCTGCGGTTGCAGCGGCGGCACGGCGGCCGGCTTACGCTGGTCATCCACCGCGACCATGGTGAAGAAGCAGCTGTTGGTGTGACGCACCGAGCGCTCGCGGATGTTCTCGGTGACCACTTTGATGCCGACTTCCATCGAGGTGTTGCCGGTGTAGTTGACCGACGCGAGGAAGGTCACCAGTTCGCCGACATGGATCGGCTCGCGGAAAATCACCTGATCCACCGACAGCGTCACCACGTAGCGACCGGCATAACGGCTCGCGCAGGCGTAGGCCACTTCGTCGAGGTATTTGAGCAGGGTGCCACCGTGGACATTGCCAGAGAAGTTGGCCATGTCGGGGGTCATCAGTACCGTCATCGACAGCTGGGCGTTTCCGGGTTCCATAACGTTCTCACGGATCAAGGCTGATTGCTGGAAGCACCTCTGCGGGTGCCTGGTCGCTTTTCAAAAGCACCGTTATCGGGACGCCGGGCGACTGGCCGCCGTCACGCCGGAATCGATCTGTTTCCTTATATTGCACCGCATTCCAGGCGGAAGTCGCGGTGTTACCCTGCAAAAGCCCGCCTCAAGGGCAATTCCCACATCAAAAGCGGATTTTTACCTAGCTCGCTCAGACATTTCTGACGTCTGTGCGCGAGCCTCGTCATTCAAGGAGCCCACGCCATGCATGCCATCAGTTTTATTCAAGACCTGGCAGTGATCATGTTGGTCGCAGGTGTGGTGACCGTGTTGTTTCATCGCTTCAAACAGCCGGTGGTGCTCGGTTACATCGTCGCCGGCTTCATCATCGGCCCGCACACCCCGCCGTTCGGTCTGATCCACGACGAAGAAACCATCAAGACCCTCGCCGAACTCGGGGTGATTTTCCTGATGTTCTGCCTGGGTCTGGAGTTCAGCCTGCGCAAGCTGTTCAAGGTCGGCGCCACAGCGTTTATCGCGGCGTTCCTCGAGATCGTCCTGATGATCTGGATCGGCTACGAAATCGGCCGCTGGTTCGACTGGAACACCATGGACTCGCTGTTCCTCGGCGCGATTCTGGCGATTTCCTCGACCACCATCATCGTCAAGGCCCTCAACGATCTGAAGATGAAGAACGAGCGCTTCGCGCAGTTGATCTTCGGCGTATTGATCGTCGAAGACATCCTCGGCATCGGCATCATCGCACTGCTTTCAAGCATCGCCGTCAGCGGCACGGTCAGTTCCGGAGAAGTGTTTTCCACGGTTGGCAAACTGTCGCTGTTCATGATCGTCGCGCTGGTCATCGGCATTCTGCTGGTGCCGCGATTGCTGGCCTATGTGGCCAAATTCGAAAGCAACGAGATGCTGCTGATCACCGTGCTCGGCCTGTGTTTCGGCTTCTGCCTGCTCGTAGTCAAACTCGAATACAGCATGGTACTTGGTGCGTTCCTGATCGGCGCGATCATGGCCGAGTCGCGACAACTGCTAAAAATCGAGCGTCTGATCGAGCCGGTTCGCGACCTGTTCAGCGCGATCTTCTTTGTCGCCATCGGGCTGATGCTCGACCCGATGATTCTGCTCGAATACGCGTGGCCGATTGCGGTGATCACCGTAGCCGTTGTACTCGGCAAGATGTTGTCCTGCGGTCTCGGAGCGTTTATCGCCGGCAATGACGGACGCACCTCACTGCGCGTGGGGATGGGCCTGTCACAGATTGGCGAATTTTCCTTCATCATCGCCGCTCTCGGGATGACGTTGCAGGTGACCAGTAACTTCCTCTACCCGGTTGCCGTGGCGGTGTCGGTGATTACCACTTTGCTGACGCCGTATCTGATCCGCGCGGCTGATCCGCTGTCGATCAAGTTGTCCGCGGCTGTGCCCAAGCCTCTCGGCCGCGTGCTGGGCATGTATGGCGAATGGCTGCGCAGCATTCAGCCGCAAGGCGAGGGTGCAATGCTGGCGTCAATCATTCGCAAGATCTTGCTGCAAGTCGGCGTCAACCTGGCGCTGGTGATCGCGATCTTCTTCGCCGGCGCGTATTTCGCTGAACGCATCTCGCTGTGGCTGCAAGACTGGATCAGCGATCCGAGCTGGCAGAAGGCGTTGATCTGGGGCGGTGCATTGTTGGTGTCGTTGCCGTTCCTGATCGCCGCTTATCGCAAGCTCAAGGCGTTGTCGATGCTGCTGGCGGAGATGGGTGTGAAGCCGGAGATGGCCGGGCGTCACACGCAGCGAGTGCGCCGGGTGATCTCCGAAGTGATCCCGATTCTCTCACTGCTGGTGATTTTCCTGCTGCTGGCAGCCTTGTCGGCCAGTATCTTGCCGACCAACAAGTTGCTGGTACTGATCGCCGTGGTCGCGGCCGCCGTGGCGGCGCTGCTCTGGCGCTGGTTCATCCGCGTGCACACGCGGATGCAGGTGGCCTTGCTGGAAACCCTCGACAACCATAAGGAGTCGTCGGGGCACTGACCTGCCGGGGCGGCTGGCTGATCAGCTTTCCAGCCAGACGTCTCGCGCCCAGTGCCACACCGACTCCCAGGTTTCCTCGGCAATCAACTCTTCTTCGGCCTGCCACAACACCACCGTGCCATCCTCTTCGACACAGTAGTAGTCATCGCCGTCCTGACAGATTGGAATCAGGCTGCGATCAACACCGGCATCCCAGGCGTTGGCGGCCACATCCGGCAAGTAGGTGTGGGATTGTGGGTCGGTGACAGTCACCGGTTCGAGGCTACCGTAAACCACGTCGCTGACGGTCAGCAAAAACTCCCTGAAGACAAACGGAATATCGATGAACAGTTGTTCTTCGATTTCGACCAGCAGATCTTCGTCAGGCAACTCCAGGGGAACCGGTACCGGTTCGTTGGCTTCGCGCAGTTGTTCGATGATTTCTTCCACGTCCGGGATCCTCTTGCTTGAATGGCGCGGTTTATATGGGCCGGTTTATACAGTAGCTTGCTATAGATGCAACCGCGAAATAGAAAAACCCCGGACAAGTCCGGGGTTTTTGTTACCGCATGCTTAACGCAGAGGGGATCAGCCGTTCTGGCGGATACCGGCCACCAGCCAAGGCTGGTTGTCGCCCTGCGGACGTTCCATGTTCCAGCTTTCGCTGAACACTTCGCCCTGGTCGAAACGCGAGGTCTTCGACACACCGCTGAAGGTCAGGGTGGCGATGGTCTTGTCGGCGCGGTCATCCACACCATCCAGTTGCACCTGGAGATTGTCGATGTAGGTCGACTGGAAAGCGTCGCCCAGATCTGCACGCTCACGCTTGAGGAACTCAAGCATTTGCGGGGTCACGAACTCGGCGATCTTGTCCATTTCGTTGGCGTCCCAGTGCTGCTGCAGCGACTGGAAGTGGCTGCGTGCAGCTTCAAGGAAGTTCTGCTCGTTGAACCAGGCCGGCGCGTTGATCACCGGACGGGCGGCAGCAGGTGCAGCCGAACCACCGAAGATCGAACCCATGGCGGCAGGCTTTTGCTCGAACACTTCACGCTGCATCGGCGCGCCGGCCGGAGCGAATTGCTCTTGCTGCTTGCGGCGACGCGCGGCGATGAAGCGGAAGATCACGAACGCGATCACGGCCATGATCAGGATGTCGAAGATCTGCATGCCCTGGAAGCCGCCGCCCATGAACATGGAAGCGAGCAGGCCACCGGCGGCGATACCGGCCAGAGGGCCGAGCCATTTCGAAGCACCGCCGGCCTTGGCAGCAGCGCCAGCGGCACCGGCAGCACCTGCGGTCGCAGCGGCGCCGCCGACACCTGGAGAAGAAGGAGCCATCTGGCTGGTCTGGTGCGTCGGCGCAGCGCCGGCGCTTTTGCCACCACCAAAGCGCTTGGCGTTGGCGTCGAGGCTCATCGTCAGGCCGATGCACAACGCCATGGCGATGCTAAGAAAACGTTTCATAAAGGGAATTCCCGTTTGTGGAGACACGCGCGCCATGTTGCACAGCTGAAGTGTTACTGGCTAGCGAGAGAGTGTTTCGGGCTTTTGCCTGACAGGTCGCGTTCAGCTTCGCGAGGCAATAAGAGCGTGTACTTTTGGCTGTAGGAAAAGGAGATAGGTTCCGCAGGATTGTTGGTCAGAACACCAAACCCTGTGGGAGCGAGCCTGCTCGCGAAAGCCGCACCGCGGTCTATCAGATAAACCGCAGCGATTTCATTCGCGAGCAGGCTCGCTCCCACAAAAACAGCAAAACTGGTATCAGATTGCTTCCAGCTTGGCATAACCGAGCATCAGCCATTTGCTGCCTTCGCTGAAGTTCACCTGCACCCGTGCCTGGGCGCCGGCGCCTTCGAAGTTGAGGATCACCCCGTCACCAAAGATCGAATGGCGTACCGCCTGACCGAGGCTGAAACCCGTTTCCGGAATCTCGCTGCCGCTGAACAGATTGCTGCCGCTCATCGACTGATTGCCGCCGAACGGTCGGCTGACGCTGTTCGACAAGCGCACTTCCTGAATCAGGCCTTTCGGTACTTCGCGCACAAAGCGCGAAACCTTGTTGTAGGTCTCGCTGCCGTACAGGCGTCGGGTTTCAGCATAGGTCATCACCAGATTCTGCATCGCCCGGGTAATCCCCACGTAAGCCAGACGCCGCTCTTCTTCGAGACGCCCCGGTTCTTCCAGGCTCATCTTGTGCGGGAACAGGCCTTCTTCCATGCCCACGAGGAACACGTAAGGGAATTCCAGGCCTTTGGCGCTGTGCAGGGTCATCAGCTGAATGCTGTCTTCGTGTTCGTCAGCCTGAGTGTCCCCGGCTTCCAGCGAAGCATGGCCGAGGAACGCCGCCAGCGGCGTCAGTTCTTCATCCTCTTCGGTGTTCTCGAAGTTGCGCGCGGCGCTGACCAGTTCCTCAAGGTTTTCTACCCGGGCCTGGCCTTTCTCGCCTTTTTCCGCTTCGTGATAGGCGATCAGCCCGGATTGCTCGATGACGGTTTGCGTCATCAGGTGCAGCGGCATTTCCATGCACTTGGCGGCGAGGTTTTCGATCAGCTCGATAAACGCACCCAGCGCACCGGCGGCGCGACCGGTCAGGCCTTTATTGGCGACCAGTTGGCGCATCGCTTCCCACATCGACACATCGCTGTGGCGTGCGTGATCGCGGATGGCTTCGACGGTTTTTTCGCCAATGCCTCGGGCCGGCACGTTGATCACCCGTTCCAGCGCTGCATCGTTGCCGCGACCTTCGAGCAAACGCAGGTAGGCCATGGCGTTCTTGATTTCGGCACGTTCGAAGAAGCGCTGGCCACCATAAATGCGGTAGGGAATGCGCTCACGCAGCAAGGCTTCTTCGAGAACGCGCGATTGGGCGTTGGAGCGGTACAGAATCGCGATATCGCTGCGGGCCAAGCCGGTTTTCAGCGCGCTTTCGATGGTTTCGACAACGTAGCGTGCCTCGTCGTGTTCATTGAACGCAGCGTACAGATTGATCGCTTCGCCGTCGCCGCCGTCGGTCCACAGCTCTTTGCCCAGACGCCCGGTATTGTTGGCGATCAAGGCGTTGGCGGCCTTGAGGATGCCGGCGGTGGAGCGGTAGTTCTGCTCCAGACGAATGGTCACCGAATCCGCGAAGTCGGAAGAATACTGATGAATGTTCTCGATTTTCGCGCCGCGCCAGCCGTAGATCGACTGGTCGTCGTCGCCGACCACCATCAGGCTGTCGCCGCCTTTGCCAAGCAGGCGCAACCAGGCGTACTGCACGGCGTTGGTATCCTGGAACTCGTCCACCAGAATGTGCCGAAAGCGCTTTTGATAATGCGCCAACAGGCCCGGGTGATCGCGCCACAGGTCGAGGGCACGCAGCAGCAGTTCGGAGAAATCGATGACGCCGGCACGCTGGCACGCCGCCTCATAGGCCTCATAGATGCCGCGCATGGTCGCCAGGTACAAATCGCCGCTGGCCTGAATGTGTTGTGGACGCAGGCCTTCGTCTTTCTGGCCATTGATGAACCACTGCGCCTGACGCGCCGGCCAGCGTTGCTCGTCGAGGCCGAGTTCGCGGATCACCCGTTTGACCAGTCGTTGCTGGTCATCGCTGTCGAGAATCTGGAAAGTCTGGCTCAGGCCGGCTTCCTGCCAGTGCGCCCGCAGCAAGCGGTGCGCCAGGCCGTGGAAGGTACCGACCCACATGCCGGCCGGGTTGATCCCCAGCAACTGCTCGATGCGGTGACGCATCTCCGCAGCGGCCTTGTTGGTGAAGGTCACCGACAGAATGGAGTGGGGCGAGGCGTTTTCGACCTGGATCAACCAGGCGATACGGTGCACCAGCACTCGGGTTTTACCGGAGCCAGCACCGGCCAGGACCAACTGACGGCCAACGGGGGCTGCTACGGCCTGGCGTTGGGCATCGTTGAGGGAGTTCAGCAGAAGGGAGAGATCATCGCGCATCGGGGCATTCTAGGGTGCGCCGCAGGCCCGGGCAAACCGAGCTTTGCATTAGCCGATGAAACTCCCGTCGATGACGACCGGTCGGTCACTGGCTACAGGCATCGGCCCGCCGCGCTCCAAGGGTTTGGCCGGTGGCAAAGGACGGAAAAGTTTCGCTGAAATTATGATGTGGAGCAGTTTGGCAACGGGATCGGCTTGTGTATGCTCCGTCCACGTTTCGGGCGCACGCCCTCCTTATAAGAACAAGAACGTTGCCCATGACCCTCAGCTCCGAACTGTCGGGCCCCTCCGTGGATCCCCGGGTTATCCGCAAGCACTATGCCGTCGAGATGGCGGTCGAGCGCACGCGTCTGCTGTATCAGGGCTCGTTGTTGCCCACGTTGTTCATGTTGATCAATGGTCTGGTCTGCGCCGCTTTGCTCTGGAGCCCGCAGCGCTATTTCGTGGTCAGCGTCTGGCTGGTGTGGTTGCTGTCGCTGGTGGCGTTGCGGGTGATTCAGGTGGCGGCGTTCGATTCGGCGATCCCTGATCGTCAGGCGCAACCGATCTGGCGGCGGATGTTTCTGCTCGGCTCGACCATGACCGGCCTGACCCTGGCCGGCGCCGGCATTGCCCTGGTGCCCGCCGACAACTTCATCCAGCAGGCTTGGGTGTTCGGCCTGATCGGCGCCGCAACCCTCTCGGCCAGCGTCGCCTACGCGGTGAGCCTGCCAGCGTTTCTGTCATTTACCTTGCCCTGCCTGTTGCCGGCGATCGGTTATCTGTTCTGGGGCGGTGACGAGCAGGCGCGCGGTTGGGGCTGGCTCGGTCTGATCCTGCTCGGCTCGCTGAGCGTGGTCGCGTGGCAAGTCAATCGGCTGATTGATCGGGGCTTGCTGCGGCGCTTCCAGAATCAGCGCTTGATCGAACACCTGCAACAGACGCAGGCGCGCAGCGAACAGCTCAATCAGGAACTGGCCAAAGAAATCGATCAGCGCCGCTGCGCCGAGGGCAAGTTGCGTGAAGCGCAGGTCGAACTCGAAGACCGCGTGGCACAGCGCAGCCTTGAACTGGACGCGGCCAATCAGGCCCTGAGCAAAAGCGAAGCGCGGCTGGCGCTGGCGCTGAAGGCCAGTGAGCTGGGGCTGTGGGACTGGAACCTGCAAACCGATGAGGTCCACCACACGCAGATTCAGGAACTGTTCGGCCTCGCTCCGGAATACGTCACGGCACTTTTGCGCGACCTCAAGCCACGTCTGCATCCAGACGATGTGCCGACGCTGAAATACGCGTTGATCGAGCACTTGAAGGGGCGCACCGAGGACTATCAGATCGAATACCGCGTACGTCACGGCGATGGCCATTGGGTGTGGATCGAAGACCGAGGCCGCGCCGTAGAGCGCAGCGACAGCGGCCGGGTGATCCGCATGGTCGGCACCCGCCGCGACATCAGCGCCAGCAAAAGCCTCGAAGAGCAGCAGCGCCTGGCGGCGACCGTATTCGAAGCGGCCAGTGAAGGCATCGTGATTCTCGACCCGAATTACGCGTTGATCGCAATCAATCAGGCGTTCAGCCGCGTCACCGGCTACGACATCGGAGACATGCTCGGGCGCAACGTCGTCGAGCTACCGTGCAGCCGCGACGCCCGCCGTCATTACGTGGCGATACGTCATGCCTTGGAGCAGCACGGCAGTTGGCAGGGCGAACTGGTGGAGACGCGCAAGAATGGCGAGCTGTATCCGCAGTGGCTGCAACTGAATGCAGTGCGTGATGGTCGGGGAAATGTCAGCCATATCGTCGGCTTCTTCGCCGATCTGTCAGCACGCCGCGAATCCGAAGAGCGCATGCGCTATCTGACCCATTACGACGAGCTCACCGGGTTGGCCAACCGCTCGCTGTTCCGCGAGCGTTTGCATGAAGCGCATCAGCGCTCGCGTCAGGGCCGGCGCAGCCTGGCGTTGCTGCACATCAATCTGGATCGCTTCAAATTGCTCAACGACAGTCTCGGCCATGAGATTGCCGATCAGTTACTGCAGAAAATGGCGCGCCGGCTGGTCAACGCCTTGCCGGAAGCGGACACCATCGCCCGCTTGTCCGGTGACGAGTTCGCCGTACTGTTCGATGCCTACGGCAATCTCTCAAGTCTGGCCCGGGTCGCCACGCGCCTGTCGAGCAAGTTGCGCCTGCCACTGACGGTCGAAGGGCATGAGCTGGTGGTCAGTGCCTCGATGGGCATCAGCATGCTGCCGGACACCGCCCGGGAAATCTCCGCACTGGTCAGCCAGTCGAACATGGCCATGCAGCATGCCAAACACCTCGGCGGCAATAACTTCCAGTTCTACACCGAAAGCCTGCAGGCCAGCACCCTTGAGCGCTTGCAGCTGGAAAACCATCTGCGCAAGGCCATCGAAGACAAGCAGCTGAAAGTGTTCTATCAACCGAAGCTGTGCCTGCAAACCGGGCGTTTGAATGCGGCAGAGGCACTGGTGCGCTGGGATCATCCAACCATGGGCCAGGTGCCGCCGGGGGACTTCATCGGGCTGGCCGAGGAAACCGGTCTGATCGGGCCGATCGGCGAATTCGTCCTGCGTCAGGCGTGCTGGCAGGCCTGTGAATGGCAGCGTCAGGGGCTGGAGCCGATTCGTGTTTCGGTCAACCTGTCGGTGCATCAACTGCGTCAGGGCAAACTGGTCAGTCTGGTGCGGCAGGTGCTGGAGGAAACCGGACTGGCGCCGCACTACCTCGAACTGGAACTGACCGAAAGCCAGTTGCTCGACAGCGTCGAGCACATCATCGCGACCTTCCAGCAACTGCGCGATCTGGGGGTGAAACTGGCCATCGATGATTTTGGCACCGGGTATTCGTCGCTGAGTTACCTCAAGCGCATTCCGGTGGATTACGTGAAGATCGATCAGGCATTCATTCGCGGTTTGGGGGAGGGCAGTGAAGATGCGGCGATCACTCGCGCGATCATTGCCATGGCCCATGGGCTGTCACTGAAAGTGGTCGCCGAAGGTGTCGAGCGCCAGGAGCAGCTGGAATTTTTACGCGCCGAGCGTTGCGATGAAGTGCAGGGTTATCTGATCAGCCGGCCGGTGGAGGCGAGCGGTCTGGCCGGGCTTTTGCGCGAACAGGAAAAACCGTTTTAAGGGCTACATACACCCCATCGCGCCTGATATGGGGACATGGAGTTACGCATTGAGCAGGCAAAAAGCCAATTCATGTAGTATAACTACAAGCGTGCTACATCCTTGCCCATAAGAAGAGTCCAGCCCCTTGAATCTGCTGCAACACATCGCCCAGTCACGTCACCTGTTACGCAAGTCGGAGCTCAAGGTCGCCGACCACGTGCTGCTTGACCCTGCGGCGGTGATGCACAGTTCCATGGCCGACCTGGCCCACAGCGTTGGCATCAGCGAGCCGACCATCGTGCGCTTCTGTCGCGCCATCGGTTGCTCCGGTTTTCAGGATCTCAAACTGAAGTTAGCGCAAAGCCTCGCGGCCGGTGCCAGCTTCGGCCAGTTCGCGATCCATGAAGACGACTCGGTCGCCGACTACAGCCTGAAGATCTTCGACACCACGTTGCACACCTTGATGGAGGTTCGCGAGAAGCTCGATCCGGTTGAGTTGCAGCGTGCGGTGACACTGATGTCGCAGGCGCAGCGGGTCGAGTTCTATGGCTTCGGCGCCTCGGGTGCAGTGGCGGCGGATGCGCAGCACAAGTTCTTCCGTTTGCTGCTGACTGCAGCGGCGTATTCCGATCCGCACATGCAGGCGATGTCGGCGGTGACGTTGAAACCGACCGATGTGGCGATCTGTATTTCGCAGTCCGGGCGTTCCAAGGATCTGCTGATCACCGCCAATCTGGTGCGTGAGAGCGGCGCTTCGCTGATTACCTTGTGCCCGAGCCAGACGCCGTTGGCCGAATTGTCGACCGTCAATCTGGCGATCGATGTGCACGAAGACACCGAAATCTATACGCCGCTGACTTCGCGTATTGCTCACCTGGTAGTGATTGACGTGCTGGCGATGGGCGTGGCGATGGCGCGTGGGCCGAGTCTGGTCAATCACCTGAAGAGCGTGAAGCGCAGTCTGCGCAGCTTGCGCTTGTCGCCGAAAGCCGTGAAAGCGCTGGATGACTGAAGTCATCTAAGGTCGTTCCGACCTTAATCGCGAGCAGGCTCGCTCCCACAGGGGATCTTCGGGGTACACAAATTCTGTGTCATACCGAGATCAAGTGTGGGAGCGAGCCTGCTCGCGAAGGCGTCCTCAAAAACACCACAACCCTGCGCAAGTTTCATCGCACTGTCATCGACACGCAGCCAAACCGTCATCCCCGCCGCCTATCGTGAAACTCCCGTCATCGCCTTGGGAGACTCGAAATGGCTCAGCCCTACGAAGAACGCAACAGCGCCGCGAAAACCCGTCGTCAGCAGGAAGACCAGCGCCGCATGGAGTTTCGCCGCGCTATCGAAGATCGCTTCGAACTCCGTCAGCTTCAAGCCGAAATCGGCGACTTTCCCGAGATCACTCACTGGCAGGCAGCACCCGCAGCTTCCCGTCGAAGCGCTCAACCAACGCGCTGATCTGCACGCGCTCGCTACGGATAAACGCCAGGAAGGCGTGCGCCACCGGTGACAAGCGTTTGGCTTTGGCTTGCACCAGACACCAGCTACGGAATAGCGGCAATTCCTCGACCGGCAGCTCGACGAGCCCGCCGGTCGCCAGTTCCAGGTTCAGGGCGTGGCGCGTCAACAGCGCCAGGCCCAGACCCGCCTGAACACATTCACGCTGAGCTTCGGCCGAGGCCACTTCCTGAGTCTGGGTGAAGTGCACGCGTTTCTCTTTGAAGTACTCTTCGCAGGCCAGTCGTGTGCCCGAGCCGGGCTCGCGGATCAGCAGCGTGTAGGGTTCCAGATCCTGCAACCGCAGCGGGCCCATGTGTGCCAGCGGGTGATCCGGGCGCGCCACGGCAACAATCGGGTTGTTGAGGAACGGCAGGAAATCCAGACCCATGTCCTGCGGCACCATCGACATGATCACCAGATCGTCGCGGTTGTCGGACAGCCTGCGAATCACCTGGCCACGGTTGACCACGGTCAGTTGCAGATTCACTTCCGGGTGCTGACGCTTGAACGCGGCGAACAGGTGCGGCACGAAGTATTTGGCGCTGGATTCCACCGCCAGTTTCAATTGGCCCTGCAGCGAACCCTGCATGTCGGACAGTTGCATATCGAGGTTTTCCAGACGCCCGAAGATGTCTCGGCTGGCGCGCTGAAGTGCTTCGGCGGCTTCGGTCATGTAGAGTTTTTTGCCGACGTAATCGAATAATGGCTGCCCGATCAGCTCTTCGAGCTGACGAATCTGTAGGCTGACGGCCGGTTGCGTGAGCGACATTTCCTCGGCTGCGCGGCTGTAAGAGCGTAAATCACACACTTCGTTGAAGATCTGCAACTGACGCAATGTCATACGCATCAATGACTTACGCATTTCTTATAGGCTCTGTCGGCAGGCTGATTGTTTAACTATAAGTCTTTACTTATGGCTAACCCAATTTTTATTCATTTTTGTTAATCCCTCATGAGCGCTAGTGTGGACCTGCGACTGAATTGAAACATTTGGTCACGCGTCGACCTGGGTCTAGCAGGTCGTGGTGCCACCGGCTCAAGGGAACCTCCAAGTGATAACAAAGATCCTGATCGCCAACCGTGGTGAGATTGCCGTACGAATCGTGCGAGCCTGCGCCGAAATGGGCATTCGCTCGGTTGCGATTTTTTCCGACGCCGACCGCCATGCGCTGCATGTGAAGCGCGCGGACGAGGCCCACAGCATCGGTGCCGAGCCACTGGCCGGTTACCTGAACCCGCGCAAGCTGGTGAACCTGGCGGTTGAAACCGGCTGCGATGCGTTGCACCCCGGTTACGGTTTCCTTTCGGAAAATGCCGAGCTGGCAGACATCTGCGCCGAGCGCGGCATCAAATTCATTGGCCCGTCGGCGGAAGTCATTCGCCGCATGGGCGACAAGACCGAAGCCCGGCGCAGCATGATCAAGGCCGGTGTACCGGTGACGCCGGGCACCGAAGGTAACGTAGCGGACATCGAAGAAGCCTTGGCCGAGGGCGACCGCATCGGTTACCCGGTGATGCTCAAAGCCACTTCCGGTGGTGGCGGTCGCGGTATCCGTCGCTGCAACAGCCGCGAAGAACTCGAACAGAATTTCCCTCGGGTGATTTCCGAAGCAACCAAGGCCTTCGGTTCTGCCGAAGTGTTCCTGGAAAAATGCATCGTCAATCCCAAGCACATCGAAGCGCAGATCCTCGGCGACAGCTTCGGCAACGTCGTGCACCTGTTCGAGCGTGATTGCTCGATCCAGCGCCGTAACCAGAAGCTCATCGAAATCGCCCCGAGCCCGCAACTGACCCCGGAACAGCGCGCCTACATCGGCGACCTGTCGGTGCGAGCGGCCAAGGCGGTGGGCTACGAGAACGCCGGTACCGTGGAGTTCCTGCTCGCCGAGGGCGAGGTGTACTTCATGGAGATGAACACCCGGGTGCAGGTGGAGCACACCATCACTGAAGAAATCACCGGGATCGACATCGTCCGCGAACAGATTCGCATCGCTTCCGGCCTGCCGTTGTCGGTGAAGCAGGAAGACATTCAGCACCGTGGTTTCGCCTTGCAGTTCCGTATCAACGCCGAAGACCCGAAGAACAACTTCCTGCCGAGCTTCGGCAAGATCACCCGTTACTACGCCCCCGGCGGCCCGGGCGTGCGCACCGACACAGCGATCTACACCGGCTACACCATTCCGCCGTTCTACGATTCGATGTGCCTGAAGCTTGTGGTCTGGGCGCTGACCTGGGAAGAGGCGATGGACCGTGGCCTGCGTGCCCTCGACGACATGCGTCTGCAAGGTGTGAAGACCACCGCCGCGTACTACCAGGAAATTCTGCGCAACCCGGAATTCCGCAGCGGCCAGTTCAATACCAGCTTCGTTGAAAGCCACCCTGAACTGACTAACTACTCGATCAAGCGCAAACCCGAAGAGCTGGCCCTGGCCATCGCCGCCGCCATCGCCGCCCACGCAGGCCTGTGAGGAATACAACAATGTCCAAGAAGATCTTTGTCACCGATACCATCCTGCGCGACGCTCACCAATCGCTGCTCGCCACCCGCATGCGCACCGAAGACATGCTGCCGATCTGCGACAAGCTCGACAAAGTCGGCTACTGGTCGCTGGAGTGCTGGGGCGGGGCGACGTTCGACGCCTGCGTACGGTTTCTGAAAGAAGACCCGTGGGAGCGTCTGCGCCAACTGCGCGCGGCGCTGCCTAACACTCGTCTGCAAATGCTCTTGCGCGGGCAGAACCTGCTGGGCTACCGCCACTACAGCGACGACGTAGTAAAAGCCTTCGTCGCTAAAGCTGCGGTAAACGGCATCGATGTGTTTCGTATCTTCGACGCGATGAACGACGTGCGGAACCTGCGTGTGGCCATCGAAGCGGTGAAGGCTGCCGGCAAACATGCACAGGGCACCATCGCTTACACCACCAGCCCGGTGCACACCATCGATGCGTTCGTCACTCAGGCCAAGCAGATGGAAGCCATGGGTTGCGACTCGGTGGCGATCAAGGACATGGCTGGATTGTTGACCCCGTACGCCACCGGTGAACTGGTTCGCGCGTTGAAGGCCGAGCAATCGCTGCCGGTGTTCATCCACTCCCACGACACTGCCGGTCTGGCGACCATGTGCCAGCTCAAGGCGATCGAAAACGGCGCCGATCATATCGACACCGCGATCTCCAGCTTCGCTTCGGGCACCAGCCACCCGGGCACCGAGTCGATGGTCGCAGCGCTCAAGGGCACCGAGTACGACACCGGCCTGAACCTGGAACTGCTGCAAGAGATCGGTCTGTACTTCTACGCCGTGCGCAAAAAATACCACCAGTTCGAAAGCGAATTCACTGCCGTCGACACCCGTGTGCAGGTCAACCAGGTGCCGGGCGGGATGATCTCCAACCTCGCCAATCAGTTGAAAGAGCAGGGCGCTCTTAACCGCATGGCCGAAGTGCTGGCGGAAATCCCGCGCGTGCGTGAGGACCTTGGCTTTCCGCCGCTGGTGACCCCGACCTCGCAAATCGTCGGCACCCAGGCGTTCTTCAATGTGCTGGCCGGCGAGCGCTACAAGACCATCACCAACGAAGTGAAGCTGTATCTGCAAGGCGGTTACGGCAAAGCGCCGGGCGTGGTCGACGAGAAGCTGCGTCGCCAGGCGATCGGCAGTGAAGAAGTCATCGACGTGCGTCCGGCCGATCTGCTCAAGCCGGAAATGACCAAGCTGCGTGCTGACATCGGCGCCTTAGCCAAGTCGGAAGAAGACGTGCTGACCTTTGCCATGTTCCCGGACATCGGCCGCAAGTTCCTCGAAGAGCGTGCCGCCGGCACCCTCACCCCGGAAGTGCTGCTGCCAATTCCTGAAGTGGGCGGTGTGACAAAAGCGGGTGGCGAAGGCGTGCCGACCGAGTTCGTCATCGACGTTCACGGCGAAACCTATCGCGTCGACATCACTGGTGTCGGTGTGAAGGCCGAAGGCAAGCGTCACTTCTACCTGTCCATCGACGGCATGCCGGAAGAAGTGGTGTTCGAACCGCTCAACGAATTTGTCAGCGGAGGCAGCAGCAAACGCAAGCAGGCGTCGGCGCCGGGCCACGTCAGCACCACCATGCCAGGCAACATCGTCGATGTCCTGGTCAAGGAGGGCGATACCGTCAAGGCCGGCCAGGCTGTGCTGATCACCGAAGCGATGAAGATGGAAACCGAAGTCCAGGCTGCGGTCGCGGGCAAAGTCACCGCGATTCATGTGGCCAAGGGTGATCGGGTGAATCCGGGTGAAATTCTGATCGAGATCGAGGGCTGAGATAACGGCCGCGATCCAACGCTTTAAACCTCGGGGGGGCATGTGCTCCCCTTTTTTTTGCGTATTTTGATCCTGTAGGAGCTGCCGAAGGCTGCGATCTTTTGATGTTGTTTGGCGTTCATAAAACAAGATCAAGAGATCGCAGCCTTCGGCAGCTCCTACAAAGAATGTTGTGTCAGTCAGAACGCCATGCGCCATTGGCCCATTACGCCATGAGTGCGGCTGTCAGTGGCCATTTCACCCGTGAGACCCACACCGACCGTGTGATTGGCAGACAGCCCGAGATCGAGGCCTGCATCCACCGACAGGCTGTTGCGATCCAGCGCGGCACCGGCAATTTCAAAGCGTTTGCCGCCCTTGACCAGTTGCTGGCGGGTGTCGCTTTCGATCTCGCCAAAGGTGTGTTTCCAGCCGGCACTGAATCGCGGTGTCAGCGTCATGCCGTTGTCCAGCCGATTGATTTTCGCCGTGCGCAGGCCAAACGTACTGCTGAGGTTGTCGCGGGTTTGTCCGAAGACTTCCAGCGCCGCATCCCCACCGTTTTCACGGTAGCTGTCGCGTTGATAGCGCTGATAGCCGACGCTGGCAAACGGTTCGAGCGTCGCGTTGTGCCGGCCAATGTTGACCGCCAGTTCGGCAAAGGCTTGTTGGGTGTTGGCGTCATAGTTGCCCTTGAGGCGATCGCTGAAGCCGTTGAAGGCCACGCGACGTTTGCTGGCGCCGTCATGACTGGCGTAGGTCGCCCCGAGACGCAGTGAGAAGGGGCCGTCCTGACGTGCGGCGTAGGCACCGAGGTGCCAGCTGTCGAGTTCGCCATCGTATTGCCGGGCATCGAGTCTGGTCTGCGATTTACCGCCGACCAGGCCGACATGCCATTGCTCGTTGAGCCGCCAGTCGGCGCCCATGACCAGGCCTTGGGTAGCGTGTTTGAGGGTGCTGTCGAAGTTGCGGTCGACTTTGCCACCATGGCCAAGCGCCTGAATCCACACGCGCCCGGAATCGGCAGCGCCGGCGGCCTGACGCGGCGAGTTGCCGGAACTGTAGGCAGAACCGTAACGGCTATTCAGTTGCTGCATGGCCGAAAGCATGCTCGCGCTCACCGGAGTGATGCTGCTCAGTGTGGCTTTGGCGAGGTTGGCGTTGCTGCCGGCGGCGAGTTGTTCGAGGGCGACCGGTGCGGTGGTTTTGTCGCTGGTCAGAAGCGCGGCGACTGCTGCGTTTGCAGGTTTTATTGGCGCAGGTGCGGGCTGTTCGGCGGACTCGTTAACTTGCGCAGTAAGAGGTTCGTCCGGCATTGGCGAAGGGGTGGACTCTGCAATGGGAGTCGGCGCTGAAGTCGGAACAGGAACAGAAATTGGAGCTGGTGCAGACGCCGTCAATGGCGTTGGTGTCGCAGATGGCGCAGGTGCTGTTGGATCGACAATGCCCTCGGCAGCGGCACGAGCGTTGTCTGTCGTGGCAGCGCTCGAAAGCGGCTCACCGTTACGGGCGTAAGTCAGCCCGACGGACTTTTTGTTGTATTGCGCAGTGGCTGTCATGAAGGCGAGGTCGCTAACGACCGTACCGAATTCGCCTTCTACCTTGCCGGCTTCGAGGATTTTGTACTGTCTGCTTTGCGGATATTCTCCCGGAGCCGCAACGACTTTCAGGGTGGCGCCTTCCAGCTTGGCGGTGCCATCAACCTTGATCGTTTGACTGCCACCGGGGGTGACCTCGTAAGCCAGTTCGGCGGTCGGGGACAAGCGCAAGTCGCCTTTCACGCGCGGGCTGCCTAGCACCTCATTGACGGTGAGCAGGCCGGCGACCTCCAGGCTTCCCACCACACCTTTACCGGCAAAGCTGCCACCGCTCTCGACATACACGTCGCCCTTGATGCTCCCCAGATTGGTCAACGCGGTACCGCTGTTGACCAGCACGCCCTCCTTGAAGTCTCCCTTGGAACTCGACGTCCAGGCTCCTCGAGCGAGAAATAGACCGTTGAAGTTACGTGTGTCTTTCAACTCTCCGCCTTCAGCGGCATTCAAAAAGAGGACGTTATCCCCCTCGCCACCATCCAGCAGGCCCGTAAAGCTTGCGCCGTCCGTGAGCGTGATCAGATCGTTTACAGCGGTACCTTTAAAAGTCTTTTCAGGGGTTTCAAAAGCGATGGGCACCGTACTTGGGGCAGTGAGAAATGCCCTGAGTCGTTCAAGCGCCATTTCTTTATGGCTGGTTTCGGACGATTCTGCAGCATCCATTATTGCGGGTGAATCAGCGACTTCAGAGGGTTGCTGAGCGTTGGCGACCGCTACGCAACCCAGCGCCAGCGAAATGGCCAAAGCCAAGTGTTTTGGTTTGAATATGTGTTGAGTGGGCATCGGGTTGGGCCTTTCTTTGGAAGAAGACCCAACTCTATTGATGCACCCGAAAATCCGATGTCGGCTGCTTCCCGTAGGCTTGCAGGCGACATCGCATCATTTTGTAGAAAATGACCGCGAGATTCGCAACCAAGACTTTTACTCGGCTGCTGCGGTCCTTTTTCCTACAATCAATCCAGCCCCCGCCGACTGTTCAACCTCAAAAACTCATCTGCCACTGCCCGATCAAACCGTGATTGCGGCTGTTGCTGCCGATCTCACCGCTGTATCCCACACCCAGCGTGTGCCGCGCCGAGATCCCCACATCCAGCCCGGCTTCCAGCACCAGGCTGTCGCGATCCAGCGAGCTGCCATCGACACTGAACGCCGTGCCGCCGGTTATAAAGGCCTGACGAGTCGAGCTGCTGACATCGCCATAGGTGTGTTTCCAGCCAGCGGCCATGCGCGGGGTCACGCTCATGCCGTTGTCCAGGCTGCTCAGGTGCGCTAGGCGCAGGCCGAAGGTGCTGCTGAAGTTGTCTTGGGTCTGGCTGTCGACTTGCAGTGCGGCGGCGCCACCTTTTTCCTGGTAGCCGTCGCGGTGGTAGCGCTGATAGCCGAGGCTGGCGAATGGTTCGGCGCTGAGGCGCCCGCTGCCCATGGCATAGCCGAGTTCGGCGAAGGCTTGCTGGCTATCGGCATCGTAGTCGCCTTTCGGGCGGTCGCTGAAACCATTGAAGGCGATGGTGCGTTTGCTTTCGCCCTGATGGCCGCTGTACGCCGCGCCGAGGCGCAAAGCGATCGGGCCGTTCTGGTGCAGCGCGTAGACGCCGGCGTGCCAGCTCTCGACGTTGCCGTCGACGCCGGTCGCGTCCAGATCGGTTTTCGAATAGCCGCCCAGTACGCCCAGACGCCACGCCGGATTCAGTACCCAGTCGGCGCCTAGCACGCTGCCCTTGGTGCGTTGCTCCAGACCACTGCTGCCGTGTTCGCCATCGAGCTTGCCGTAGCCGCCGATGCCTTGCAGCCAGAGCCGGCCGCGAGCGTTCGGATCATTCAGGTTGCGCGCCTCGGTCGGCACGCCGTTGGCCGCCAGCACGGGCGTGTCGCGTTGATCGAGGCCGACCAGCAGTCCCGGGCTGCCGCCCATTTGCTGCATCGCCGAGAGCATGCTGTTGCCGACCTGACTGCTGGCGCCGAGGGTGGCGCTGGTCAGGTTGGCGTTGCTGGCGCCGGCCAGTTGCTCGATTGCCGCGCCAGCGCTGCTTTGGCTGGTATTGAGCAGGGCGTTGTACAACGCATTGTCTTTGCCGATTGAGGCGAGGCTGTTGGCGGCGTTGCTGCCGTTGCCGGTCGTGGCGAACTCATTGAACGCCACGTCATTGCGGGTGTAGGTCAGGTCGACCTGGGTTGGCGTGTAGGCGAGGGTCGGCGTCAGGAACGCATAGTCGCTGCTGACCTTGCCGAAAGTGCCGTTGACCTGCGCCGCTTGCAGCACGGTGTAGTGGCTCTGCCATGGATAGGTGCCGCTGCCGGGATTCACCGCGAGGGTTGCGCCGTTGAGATTGGCGATGCCGCCAACCTGCACGGGCGCGCTGCTGCCGTCGGCGTTGACACCGTAGGCGAGAGTGGCGGTGCTGCCCATGGTCAAATCGCGAACAATCGTGGCGCGGCCGAGTCCGGTGTCCGTGTGCAAAATGCCGTTAACGTTAAGATTGCCCACCGAGCCGCCACCGGCATACACACCGCCCGCGTCGACGGTCAGGTTGCCAGCGATGCTGCCTTGATTGATCAGCGTTGCGCCGTTGCGCACCGCGCCGCCGTCGCTGAAATCGCCACTGCCGGACAGCGTCCACGCGCCTTGCTTGACCTCCAACCATTCGAAGTTGCGACTGGCGCCGAAGCTGCCACCGGCCGCATCGTCCATCACCACCCGGTCGTAACCGCTGCCGCCATCCACCACGCCGACAAAGCGACTGCCGTTGCGCAAGGTCAGGCTGTCGTTTCCGCCACCCAGATCCAGCGCCAGGCCATTGCTGCCGCTGATCGTGCCGCCGTTGATGACGTTGTCGGCGAAATCACCGACGAACTTCACGCCAAAACCGTTGAGGCCTTGAATGGTGCCGAAGTTTTCCAGCGTGGTCGCCGCCAGTCCCGAGCCGCCGCTGCCATCGTCGACCAGAATGGCGCTGTCGGCACCGCTGATCAAAGCGTTGCTGGCGTTGAGGATGGAACCGCCACCCAGCGCGATACCCTCGCTGCCGTTGGCGAAACCACCCTTGTCCACACCGCCCGCACCGACGCCCTGAATGGTCCCGTAGTTTTCGATGTGGGCGATCTTGTCGATGTCCACGCCGTCGCCGTCACCGTTCGCTTGCAAGCCTGAGTAAGCCCCGGTGATGGTGCCGTGGTTGATCACCGTGCCATCGCCGTCGGAACCGAAGCCGGAACCATTACGGCCGGTGATCTGCCCGTAGTTGATCAGCGTCGCGCCAAGGTCGGTGGTGATGCCATGGCGGCCACCGGAAATCACCCCGTAGTTGGTCACACTGACGCCGCTCGCGGAATCGATATCGATGCCGTCGAATTTCTCGTCGGCATTGTGCGAATCGCCGGTGGAAATCTCGCCATAGTTGCTGATCATCGCATTCGCGCCGGTCTTCATGCCGTCACTGGCGTCGCCGCGAATCAGCCCGCCGACGCGGTTGATAATGGTGGTTTTCACGCCGGCACTGCGTAGCGCATCGAGGTCCAGTCCCTGGCCGGTGGTGGAGCGAATCACGCCGCTGTTGTCGATCAACAGACTGCCGCTGACAAAGTTGCTGTCGATGCGCAAAGCATCGTTGGCGCCGAGAATCTGCCCGCCGCTGCGGTTGTAAATCGTGTAGTTGCGCGCCTGGGTCAGGTCACCGCTGCTGTCGATGGCCCGGCCACCGCTGGAAACGATTTTGCCGGCGTTATCGATCACCACACCTTCACTACTGGTCTTGTCTTTCAGGCTCACGGCCTTGCCGCTGTTGGTGATGCTGCCCGGTGCGGAAATCGTCAGCGTATCGCTGCCTCCCAGCGTTTGCGCTGCCGTGGTGGCGGTGTCGATCTGCACGGTTTTGCCGTGGGCTGCCGTGGCGGTGATCAACAGGGCAATGGCGAGAGACAGACGCTGGGGCGGGAACGGCATGGTCGGACGGCCTTTTTGTTATAAGACGGGCCGTCCTGTATAGCGAAGGGTTTTTACAGAATGATGTCGGTTGCTGATCTGCATTGTTTTGCATTCAGATTTCGCTTGTCAGGAGTAAATCTGCATTTTGTTGCAGATTTTGGCGTTCTATCAGGCTTTGAATGCACTACATTGCATCCGGCATCAATGAAGGCTCTGTTGAAATGTATTTAAAAGTAGAGGAAATGAAAGCGTGGGATCTGCAATGAGCCTGACGGTAGCTGAGCGCATGGCGCTCATCGAAAGCATCCAAGAAGCGCTGGCCGACGGGACATTGGACATCAGCGAAGCTGTCCGCCGTTTACGAGTGGAGGTGACAGGGCTGCATCAAATCCAATTCGCTAAGATGTGCAAAATTTCGGTCCGCACGTTGATACACATAGAGCACGCTGAGGGTAATCAGACGTTGAGGTCGTTGGACTCAATATTCCGATTGTTTGGCCTGAAAATGGGCGTCGTGCGGATACGCCGAGAGCCCCATTAAAACCCGACGCAGCCCGCAATGTGCTGATCGCCCTAGCTACGCCGCACATATGCCTTTCCATAATGGCGTTCCATTTTCGCCTGAATCAATTCCAGTCCAATCGACATCAGCCAGTAAATGATCGCCGCCGTCGTCAGCATTTCGATATAGCGGTAGCTTGAGCGTCCATAGGACTGGGCGAGAAACATCACTTCCCAGACGCCCATTACCGAAATCAGCGACGAGTCCTTGAGCATCGAGATGAACTGGTTGGTGGTGGGCGGGATGATCGTGCGCATGGCTTGCGGCAGGGTGATGCGCCAGAAAATCACCGTCTCGCGCATACCCAGTGCCAGCGAAGCTTCGCGCTGGCCGTGGTCGACACCGAGGATGCCGGCGCGGAAGATTTCGCTGAGATAGGCGCCGTAGTTCAACGACAGGGCAATGATGCCCGCGACGATGGCGCCAGGCACGATGCCCAGTTGTGGCAAGCCCAGGTAGATCAACAGGATCTGAATGAGCAGTGGCGTGCCGCGAAAGAACGAGGTGTAGAAACTGGCGATGCCGAACGCCACGGCGCTTTTCGACAGGCGCGCCAATGCCGTGATGAAGCCCAGCAGGGACGAGGCGACAATCGAGCACATACACAGGAAAAGCGTCAGCGCCGCGCCTTGCAGAAAGCCGTTGGGCGCCAGGTGCAAGCCGACCAGGTTGGGCAGTTTGTCGAGGATGATCGAGAACTTCAGGTCGAAGCTCAGGAAGAACCCGGCGAACAGGCAGAACAGCGCCGCCCATGTCAGGTACAGCCGCGTACGAAAACCGAACAGGCGTTGCAGGCGTGATTCAGCCACCGGTTGTGGTGGCTGTGGAGGTGTCGGGAAAGAAGTCATTGGCTTATATCAGCGCCGATCCATTTTTGTGACAGCTTGCTCAGGGTGCCGTCCTGCTTCAGTTGCGCGAAGACTTCACGCACCTTGGCGTCCCATTGCGCATCACCCTTTTCGATGGCCACCGAATTCGGCTCCGAGTACAGCGGCGCGCCGGCCAGTTTGAAGCGTTTGTCTTCGTTCAGGCGTGGCTGCGCGGTGACGAGGTTGGTGAGGATTGCATCCAGGCGCACGCCGGCGCCCAGGCCCAAATCCTGGAAGGCGACGTTGTCGGTATCGTACGGCGCGATCTGCACGTCTTCGAACGGGTACTGCAACTGCTTGTCTTCGGCACCTTCGATGACCAGGTTCTTGTTCAGATAGCTTTCGTAACTGGACGCGCTGGTGAGGCCGACTTTTTTGCCGCTCAGATCCTTGGCGTCGTGGATCCGCTCATCCTTGGCGTTGACCACGATCACCGCTGGCGAGGCGTAGTACTCGACCGGGAAGTCGAACACTTCGGCGCGGGCCTTGCTCGGCGTCATCGAGCAGATGCAGATATCGTAGCGCCCGCTCCAGCGGCCGGCGGCAATGACGTCCCAGGACGGTGTCTCCAGTCGCAACTTCACGCCTAACTTGTCAGCCACGGCCTTAGCGACGTCCACATCGAAGCCATCAAGCTGATTCTGGTCATTGAGAAACGAGAACGGTGGGTAGCTTTCCATCAGCACGCCGACCAGTTCTTTCTTTTGCTCGATACGGTCCAGCGTCGTGCCACCAAAGGCTTGCGTGGAGGCGACCAGAATGGTCAGGCCCAAGGCCATTAGCGGTTGAAATTTCACAGTCGATCCCTGGGTAAAAAAGAGGTTGTTTTTAACGGAATGGTGCGTATTAAATAGTTATAAGAACGACTCTGATAGTGAGTTATTTTCATAAGCATATGAGTGAAAAGCATATGGGCGCAGGCAGCACGATTATTCTCGATGGCGGCATGGGCCGTGAGTTGCAGCGCGCGGGTGCGCCATTTCGTCAGCCCGAGTGGTCGGCGCTGGCGTTGAGCGAGGCGCCGCAAGCGGTTGAGGGGGTGCATGGCGCTTATATCGCCAGTGGCGCCAATGTGATTACCACCAACAGTTATGCCGTGGTGCCGTTCCATATTGGCGAAGAGCGCTTCGCCGCTGAAGGGCAGGCGCTGGCCGCGTTGGCCGGTGAGCTGGCGCGACGTGCGGTGCAGGCCTCGGGGAAATCCGTGCGAGTGGCTGGCTCATTGCCGCCGCTGTTTGGCTCCTATCGTCCGGATCTGTTCAACGCCGACCGAGTGACCGAGTTGCTGGCGCCCTTGGTCAATGGCTTGGCCCCGCACGTTGATCTGTGGCTGGCGGAAACCCAAAGCTCGATCATCGAGGCGCGTGCCATTCACGCCGGGTTGCCGAAGGATGGCAAACCGTTCTGGTTGTCGTTCACCTTAAAGGACGAAGACACCGATGAAGTACCG
The DNA here is from genome assembly GCF_900187485.1 of Pseudomonas sp. Irchel s3a12. Classification (NCBI taxonomy): domain Bacteria; kingdom Pseudomonadati; phylum Pseudomonadota; class Gammaproteobacteria; order Pseudomonadales; family Pseudomonadaceae; genus Pseudomonas; species Pseudomonas sp. Irchel s3a12. The sequence goes on along the minus strand of NZ_FYDN01000003.1, from coordinate 189,096 downwards.
CGCCTGCGCTCTGGTGAGCCAGTCGCCGAGGCGGCTGCGGTGGCGGCTGAGTTGGGCGTCGAGACGTTGTTGTTCAATTGCAGTCAGCCGGAAGTGATCGGTGCCGCGATTGATGCCGCGCGTGACACCTTCGAGCGTTTGGGGGCGAAAATTCACATTGGTGCTTACGCCAATGCGTTTCCGCCGCAGCCAAAAGAAGCTACGGCCAATGACGGACTTGATCCGCTGCGCGATGACCTGGATCCGCCGGGTTACTTGCACTGGGCGATTGACTGGCAGCAGCGCGGTGCGAGCCATTTGGGCGGTTGCTGCGGGATCGGGCCAGAGCACATTGCGGTGCTGGCGCAAAAACTGGGCTTAAAATAGATCAAAAGATCGCAGCCTGCGGCATCTCCTACAGGGTGAACGTCAATCCCGTGTAGGAGCTGCCGAAGGCTCGGGCCGCGTTCGGACGATCTTTTGCTTTGACGATTTAACTACGGCATTCCACCAAGCCTTTCACCTGCCCGTCGGGCGTCTGATTTTCATCCGACAGCCACCGCTCGAAACCTGCCGCAATTGCCGGCCACTCGCCATCCAGAATCGAGTACCACGCGGTATCACGATTCTGGCCCTTGACCACCATGTGCTGGCGGAACACGCCTTCGAAGCTGAAACCCAGACGTTCGGCGGCGTATTTCGAGCGGGCGTTGCCGTTGTTGCATTTCCATTCGAGGCGGCGGTAGCCGAGTTCGAAGGAATATTTGGCCAACAGGTACACCGCCTCGGTGCTTCTCGGCGAGCGCTGCATCGGCGCGCCGAAGGTGACGTGGCCGATTTCGATACGGCCCTGGGCCGGGACAATCGACATCAGGCTGAGGATGCCTTGTACCTGACCGCTGGCGCGATCGACGACGCTGAAGAAATACGGGTCGCTGGCGGCCGCGTGGTTGTTCAGCCAAGCGTCGAAAACGCTGCGTTCCGGGAACGGGCCGTAGGGCAAATAATCCCACAGTTTCGGGTCGGCACCGGGGCCTTCAAGTGCGGCGAACAGCTGGTCACCGTGGCGCGCCGGGTCGAGTCTTTCCAGACGAATAAAACGCCCTTCAAGCAAGGTGGCGGTGGGGGCGGCGACGCCTTTCCAGTCAGCGAGTGAAGCGGTCATGCGTGCGTCTCCTTAAAGGGCTTGGCGAAACTGGATGAAGCCCGGGCGTTCGGCGATACGCTCGTAGAGCTGGATCGCGGTGGCGTTGGTTTCGTGGGTCAACCAATGAACCTTGCAGCAGCCGTCAGCCTTGGCGGTGGCGTAGACGTGTTCGATCAACCGGCGGCCGACGCCGGTGCCCCGGGTCTGCGGGACCACCAGCAAGTCCTGCAGGTAGCAGGAGTTTTCGATGCTCCAGTTCGAACGATGATAGATGTAATGCACCATGCCTACCGCTTTACCGCCAGCCCAGGCGAGGGCGGCGTGGGTCGATTCGTTCGGGTCGAGAAAACGCTGCCAGGTGCTGTGCGTCACAGCGTCCGGCAGTTCGGTGTTGTAGAAACGCAGGTAGGCCTGCCATAGCGGCAGCCAGGCGGCGTGGTCGTCGGCGCTGACCGGGCGAATGTCGATCTGACTCATGGGGGATTTCCTTAGCGCATCAATCGGGCGAGGGTTTGATCATTGATGTCCGGGCTGGCGGCCAGGCCTTCGCGCACGCCGGCAATGTCTTCGGCGCTGCGGTTCTGGCTGAGCTTGCGCTTGCCTTCGAGACGGTCAATGGGAATGGCGAAACCGACAATCGCCTTGAGCATGCCGTCGATGTAATCGGCGGGCGCGTCGGCGACTGACCACGGTTGGGCGCGGCCGGCCTCATGCCGGTCGGTGAGGGTGCTGACGATGTCGAGCAGGCGTCCGCCATCGCTGAAGGTTTCGGCGTGGCCATAAGCGTGCACGGCGATGTAGTTCCAGGTCGGCACGACTTTGCCGTGTTCAGCTTTGCTCGGGTAAAAGCCCGGGCTGACGTAGGCATCGGCGCCGGCGAAGATCAGCATGGCTTCTGCGCCGTCACGCAGGTCTTTCCACTGTGGGTTGGCGCGGGCCAGGTGCCCGTAGAGCGTGCCGTACTCGCCTTGTTCGCAATGCAGCAGTACCGGCACATGGCTGGCCTGCAAGCCACTTTCGCCATGACTCACCAGAATGGCGAGGCGGGTGGCGAGAATCAGTTCGTGCAGTTGGGACAACTCTTCGATGGCAAAGGCGCGTGGCGTGTACATGGGCAGATTTTCCTTGGCGAATGCCAGCATCCTAGGCAGGCTATTGGTCTGTTGTAAGAGCCATTGATGACCAATTTCATAGGTCCATTGCCATGCCCGATTCGCCGCTGTTATCCATGCCGTTCAACCCTGCCGGGATCGAGCTTGATCGCCGTCAGGGTTTGAGCCGTCAGCTGTATCAGGCTTTGCGCCTGCGCGTACTGGATGGACGGCTGGCGAGTGGCACGCGGTTGCCAGCCAGTCGCGATCTGGCGGCGGCGCTGGGGATTTCGCGTAACAGCGTTGTGCGCGCCTACGATCAACTCTATGCCGAGGGTTTTATTGAAGGGCGAGTGGGGGACGGAACCTACGTCGCACAATTGATGCCAGTAACGGCCTCGGCAAAAAAACTATCCACAAAAGTATCCACAGGGTTTTCAACAGGCTTACCCACAGCCTTATCCACAAATTGGCTGGATTTACCTGTGGTTTCATCCAGTAAAGTTATCCACAGAGGTGGTTTTTCGCGCATTGAAAACAACCATTTGTCCAAGCCACCGAGCGGTCCACCGCGAGCCTTTCGCGTCGGGGTTCCGGCGTTTGATCTGTTCCCATTCGAGGTGTGGGCCAAGCTGAATGCGGCTTTCTGGCGTAAACCGGATCTGGAGCAGTTGTGTTACGGCGACCCGTCAGGCGACGCGCGCCTGCGTGCAATGATCGCTGCCTATTTGCGTAGTTCGCGCGGCATGCAATGCTCGCCTGAGCAAATTGTGATCACCAGCGGCGCACAGCAAGGCATTAGCCTTTGTGCACAGTTGCTGGTGGAGCCGGGCGACGGTGTAGCGATCGAGAATCCGGGCTACCGCGCGGCCGGTCATGCGTTCGCGGTGGCGGGCGCTCGTTTGCACGGGATTGCCGTGGATGAGGAGGGCATGGACTGCTCGGCGTTGTCGGCCACCGGGGATTGTCGTGTGGCGTATGTGACGCCCTCTCATCAGTACCCGACAGGCGTGGTGATGAGTCTTGCCCGGCGCCTCGAACTGCTCGCCTGGGCCGAGCGCAACCAAGGCTGGATCGTCGAGGACGACTACGATGGCGAATACCGCTACACCGGTGCGCCGCTGGCGCCGTTGGCGGCACTCGATCGACAGGGGCGAGTGCTGTATGTCGGCACTTTCGGCAAGGTTGCCTTTCCGGCATTGCGCCTCGGTTATCTGGTGCTGCCGCCGGCGCTGGTCGATGCCTTCTCGCAACGCCGCGCGGTGGATGTCCGCCATTCCGAGGTCAGTACCCAAGCGGTGATGGCCGAGTTCATGGCGGCCGGGCATTTCCAGCGGCATATCCGGCGCATGCGCCGCGCCGCCCTGAGCCGTCGCAATACCTTGCTCCACGGTTGGCCGACCGCCATTGCCGGTGTTGGAGATTTGCCCGCCGTTTCCGCCGGGCTGCACCTGACGGTGGCCGTAACAAGCATCGAGCGCGAGCAGCAGTTGATTGCGCAGGCAGCAGGCGTTGACGTGGAGATCAACGGCTTGAGCAGTTACTGGCTGCCGGACTCCACTGCACCGCTGGACCAGCGCGCCGGGCTGGTCCTGGGCTTTGCCGCCGTCCCTGAACCTGACATTACAGCGGCACTGAAGCGCTTGCGGCAGGTTTGGCAGGCGTGAAGAACAGATGCTCGGCTGACTGTCGTGAAATCTCGCTGCGATGGATTTCGAGGAGCTGCGAACTGGTGGGATCGCTCGGCTCGTGGGAACCGCCGATGTGTCGTTGCGCGACTGTTTTCATATGACCGGCGGTGAACGAAGCGACGGGAGCGTCGACACTGCTGTAGTGGAAGTGTGCGTAACACAGCACCTTGCCGGTGTGGGCATCGCGTACTTCGTATTCGTCGAGAAAACCCCTTGAGTGGCCTTTGAGCCGGCGACGGGTAATGGTTTTGGAAATCGTCACTTCACCCTTGTCTTTGAGCCACTGCACCCCCGCCGCAGTCGGCGGTTGTTGTTTGATCAGTCCGATGCGAATGCTGGTGCCTTTTTCGTCAAGGGCGTTAGCGGCCTCGTCAAGCTTGTGGCTGATTTCTTCGGTCGGCTTTTTGAAGTCTGCGGTCAGATTACTGGCGGTCAATGCTTCATCAATCGCCGCATTGGCTTCGCGCAAGACAGCGGCATGCTTGTGGTATTCCTCCTCGACTTCGACAGGTATCCGCCGCCCTCGTTTGAGTTGAGCCTCGATACGTTGGTGGAATGCAGCCAGGCCGTCGATCAGCGCCTGGCCTGCACGGCTGCTGACACTCAGGGAAGGACGGGCCTTGGGTTGGCGGGTTTTTGCCGTGCGCTGTTCTACCCAGACACCGGGCGATTCTTCCTGGAATGTGGCGATGACACCCGTCAGGGTGGTTCGTACTTCCACCAGGTCGGATTTTTGCCCCTTGATGCGTTTTTTTCGATTGCCGACTACCGTGCCTCTGGATTGGGTTTTGATGATCTGGTGCGTTGATGATCTCGCCTTCGAAGGCCCCGGTGTCGGTCCCAGCAGGTGCTTGAAGTGCAGCAACTCGGCCAGTTTTACATCCGTGCGCGCCCTGAACCCGTTTACCCGTTTACGCACATGCTGCAGTCGCTCAGTGTTGATCTGTTCGGGATAGTCGATGAGCAGATCACCAAAGCGCTGATCGATAGCGGAAAACTGTTCGGCCACATTGCTCAGGACATCGATGCGTTCGCGCAGGTTGTCGAGGCTTTCATCCTCGGTCAGATTCAGGGTGCTCTGGATACTCAACGCGGCGTCTTCGATGAGACTGGCGAGTGCCTGATAGGCATTGGCGGCGTCCGCTGTCGTAACGGCCTTGATGCAAATCTCCTGGCCAAGACTGATCTGCAAAAGCTTGAGGTCGTTCAGATCATATTTCGGCAATGCCTTGCGATAGGTTGGAATAATTTTGACGGCATCTTTTCCCAACAACGTCAGTTCGTCAAAACGGCTATTGGCCAACTCTGTTTTTTCAATGATGGCCTGGGTCTGGAGGGTCATTCTTTCAAAGGTCTGAACAAACGCCTGCGCGATGAAACCGGCTTCATCGGCAAGCATTGTCTGCAGGGTCTTCAGGTCAGTCTGAAATACGGCGGAATGCAGGTCGAGCCATTCCTGCCCGAGAAACAGCTGCATTTGCAGTCGCTCAATCATGACGGTCCGGTAGTTCGGAATCGGCTCTTTCTGATTCAACGCCTTGATCTGTTCAATATTCGCGCCGTACGCCTTGAGCTGTGCGCCTAGCGTTGCCAGATAGTGCTCGCGTGCCGGTCCTCGTGCTTGCCCGACCGCATCGTTGAAGGCTTTGTGGTCAGCATCACGCTGAATCTGCTTGGCTTTCATCGTTGCGTCGAACGCACTGATTTCGGCAGTCAGTTGCCTGGCGTCCATTTTGCTCACGTCCTGAACGGCCTCAAGTGCGCTGTCAAGTCCGCCGCCTCGCAGGCGCAAGCGAAGGTCGACCACCCATTGGCCGTTGGCCGTGCGGGTCAGTTGCGGCCCGTTGCGCGGCGGTTGCTGGCGCGAGTCGATGATCTGCACCTCGGCGTGCTCATTGAGCATGACTTCGAACCAGCGCTGGCCTACGGGAGCGAACCACTGTTGTTGACGGGAATAAAGATGCCTGTGCGTGCCCTCGGTGGCGGCATCGCCGATGCCTTTGGGTTTGGCGATCTGAAAACTGTCGAGCAGCGCTGCGAGTGCGACCGGGGATCGTTTCAGCGCCGTGAAGGGGTTGACCACCATCTCATGCGCAATGGGCAGTGCAGTGCTGGAGACGTCCGGCAACTGCAACGGTTTGCTGACGACGAGTTCGGTGGTGACGGTGGCGGTGGGTTCTTCCTGCGGGATCGACTCGCTGAATGGCTTGTCGCCGACCGCTGCGCGATGGGCGAGCACCATGCCCAAGGCCAGGAGAATGTCGGTGAGGGCTGTCCAGGCAAGCTTGCCGGATTGCTCATTGGCCACGTCGCTGATCTCTTGCAGGTCGTCCATGATCTGCCAGATCCACGCTGCCGTGCCGACGCTGCGCCCGAGGAATGGCAAAGCCGCGTTGAACAGCATCCAGCCGCCGTGTTTGAGCGTTGCCCAGCGTGCTTCTGCATCAGAGACCGATTGCCGATCGGCCTGGGTGATGACAGCCTGCACGTTGCTGTTATGCAGGGTCGCCAGTACATCGTGTTCAATCGTTGCGGTCGCCAGCGCAACGGGGCCGGACATGTCGAGGGCGGTGAAGGGGTTCACCAGCAATTGCGGGATAGTCCAGACTGAAGGCAATCGGGCGGTGAAGACGAACTGGCTGTAGTTGAAGCGCACATCGTCCGGCAACCAGGCCAGGACCGATTCGCGCAGCTCCTGTGAGTGCTGGATCTCGTAAAACAGGTTGGCGTGTGAGGGAAATTGCATCAGTGCCGTTTCGAACAGCGGTCGATAAAGCAGGCACGGCCCTTTGTCCGCCTCGCGCGGGCCGATGACGAACATGTTGTTGACGATATCGGCCTGTGATCGACTGCGATGGGCCACGAACCCCAGCGGGCGAATGACGATTTCATCGCGATCGACATGACGCTCATCGCCGGTGTTTGCCAGCGCGGCAACCACATAGCGGTAACCCTGTTCAGTGATGCCGGTCTTGCCCTGTATTTTGTGCTGCAACGCCAGCAGCGGCAGTTCGATGGGCAACTGGCTGGCATAAAGTGCTTGCAGTGCCGACGCCTGCTCATTGTTGTCAATCAGCAGGTTTTGCAGGTACGCGGGGTAGGTCTGGCCGATATCGACGCTGCTGACCAGTTGTTGCAGGTAGCTTGCGGTCATCCACTCAGGCAACACGCCGCCATCCTTGTAACGTGCGGTTTTGTTGCCGGCTGGCTGCCCCGCGAGGTTCTGCAGCGCGAGTTCAATGAGCGACAGCGTCTTGGTCTGCGTGTTACCCGGCAAGACAAATGTGCCCCAGACCACCAGGCTGGTGATGCTGATCTCGATGTCATCGATCCTCACCTCGCCGGCTTGCGGATGATCCTTGGCTATCTGTTGTTTCAGGGCATCACGGGTGAACGCTTGCAGGCTGATGACTTCGCTTTGAAATGATTTTCCCTTGTTCGTGTGCTGCACCATCGTCAGATCCAGCAGATGCCGGCTGTAACGGGTTTGATCGGCGGGAGAGGCGCTGTCGAGCCATTCTGGCAGCATCGGACGCAGGCGAGCGATATGAGGTTTGAGGCGCGGTGTCGGCTCTCGCGGATTGCCGACAGTCCCGGTGTGCGGATATAGCTCGCTGGAACTCGAACCCTGAAAATAATTGATCGCGCCCAGCGCCTCGGCTTCCAGGGCGACCAGTGTGCAGGCTTGATAGTCGAAGAAATGGCCCTGTGGTTCGACCAGTCGCCATTTCAACCCGGCACCGGAGGCACCTTGCCAATAACGACGCGGCAGGGCTTCGCCGAGTTTTTCCAGCGATTGAAAACTCTCGAAGCCCTGCAGCACCGAGTGGGTCATGATCAACGTGCGCTTGTCGTCGGTGCCGATCAGTACCGCGGTATCGAGCAGGGTCACATGCTTCTGCTCGTCACCCTCGCCGCGGTCAAGATCAATCAGGCAGGCGCGGGTCTTGTATTTGTCGGTGGGCAGTCGCTGGTGTTTGTCCGGGTATTTATAAAGCGCTTCGGCCATGGCGCGCTGGTCGGCATCCCAGCCAGGGTTCGCGTCGACCTTCCACAAATTGCGCAGGGCCTGTGACATCTGCTGCCAGCGCGGCTGCCCTGGGTAGGTGAAATCATCCCAGTAATTGACCTGGTGTTCCTTGTAGGCGATGAACAGCAACGGTGCCAGCTCATTGAGCAGCTTACCGATCGCGCTGATTTTCACCGGCAGCTGGATGGCGGACGGCAGGTCGGGCTGCAAGGTCAGATAATGCTCACCGTCGAGATACGCCACAGTCGTGCCGGAGAGGCCCAGGCGTACCAGGGTGTCAGTCAGCGATTCGATCAGGTGGCGACCCGGGACGACCCGATCATCTTCAATGACCCAGGTCGGTCTTACGACCATGGCCAGCTGCGGGTCGAGATCGAGGTCGGGATACAGCGTCCTGAGCGCGGGGCGCAGCGTTTTCGACGCAACTTCTCGCAGTGAAGGGCCGGTCACCAGTTGAGTCACGACATCGACGGCGCTGGGCGAGGGGATTTCGGGCATGGGCAACTCCTGCTCTGATGGGCGCGCCCAAGGGCGGCGGTTCCGGGCAAGGTAGCGGCGAGCGGCGGCGCACGTGCGGTACATACATATTGCGGGCAAAAAAAGACCCGCCTGGGCGGGTCTGGTGTTTACGGTTGCGACGAGAATCTGGTTATCGTTCGAAGCCTTCCAATACGTTCACCGCGTTGATGCCGATTTCCTCCACCGCGTAACCGCCCTCCATGACGAACAATGTCGGTTTGCCGAGTGCAGCGATGCGCTTGCCCATCGCCAGGTAATCGGGGCTGTCGAGTTTGAACTGCGAAATCGGGTCATCCTTGAAGGTGTCGACGCCGAGCGATACGACAATGACGTCGGCGCCGTAGCGATCGATCTCGTCGCAGGCCTGATCCAGCGCCGCACTCCACACGTCCCAGCCGGAGCCTGCGGGTAGCGGGTAGTTGAAGTTGAAGCCTTCACCGGCACCTTCGCCACGCTCATCGTCGTAGCCGAGGAAAAACGGAAATTCTGCTTCCGGGTGGCCGTGGATCGAGGTGAACAGCACGTCGCTGCGCGCGTAGAAAATCGATTGCGTGCCGTTGCCGTGGTGATAGTCGACGTCGAGGATCGCGACCTTCTTGTGGCCCTGATCGAGGAACGCCTGCGCGGCGATCGCAGCGTTATTGAGGTAGCAATAACCCCCCATCAAGTCGCTGGCAGCGTGGTGTCCCGGTGGCCGGCACAACGCGAAGGCAGCGCGCGCGCCACGCTGGATTTCTGCTTGCGCGGTCAGGGCAACTTGCGCCGCGCTGTACGCCGCTTGCCAGGTGCCGGCGGTGATCGGTGCGCCGCCATCGAAGCTGTAATAGCCGAGCTGGCCGTGCAGGCTGGTCGGTTTGATTGCACGCAGAGTGCGCGCCGGCCAGGTGTAGGGCAGCAGATCGCCGTCGGTATTGAATTCAGTCCAGCGCGGCCACGCGCCTTTGAAAAAGTCGAGGTAGTCACGGCTGTGGATGCGGGCGATCGGCTCCAGACCGAAATCCTTCGGCGCCTCGACCGGGCCGAGGTTCTGGTTTTTAACGCGCTGCAGCACATGGTCGGCGCGCGACGGCATCTCGAAGCACGGCTTCAGTTGGCCATCGATGAGTTCGCAGCGGCCATGGTGCAGGTGGTGATCGTCCGAGTAGATCGTCAGCATTTGTTGTTCTCCGCAGGGCTGATTCGGTTGCTCCCAGTGTTGCGGCGCGAGGTGAATCGGAAAACGGCAGGAAAGGCCAAAAGGGGATGGATATGGCCAAAAAAACTGACCGCAATTCGCCCCTCAGGCCCGGAATTGACTCGGCGCCACGCCGCTCCAGCGCACGAAGGCATGACGAAAGCTCGCAGTCTCACTGAAGCCAAGGGTCTCGGCGATGCGGTAGATCGGCAACTGATCCTCACACAACATCTGCTTGGCTCGCTCGAAGCGCAGTTCATCGAGCAATTCCTGATAGCTGCAGCCCATGTCCTTGAGATGCCGGCGCAGAGTGCGTGGCGAGCACTTCATCTGTTGCGCCAGGCCTTCCAGCCCCGGCGCGGCGTTCAGTTGGGCGCTGAGCAACTGGCGGATGCGCCCGAGCCACGCTTGGCGTCCGGTGAACTCAAGGTTCTGCTTGCGGCAGCGTTCGGCCATGGCTTGATGGGTGATGACATCGGCCAGCGGCAGCGGTTGATCGAGCCAGTGACGGTCGAAGGCGAAGGCATTGTCCTTGGCGGCGAAGTGCAGCGGGCTGTCGAAGTGCTCGGCATAACTGTCACGGTAATCCGGTGCGGCGTGTTCGAAGCGCGTGGCGAGCAAGGGCAGCGGATGCCCGAGCAGGTCATCACAAATGACTTTCAGCGACACCAGGCAGAACTCGGCATTGAACACCGCCATCGCCGGGCTCTCGCGATAATCGGCCGCGACGAACCAGACGCGTTCGCCATCGTCTTCCAGACTCAATTCGAAAAGTGTTCCCAACAGCGCCGGATAGCGAATCGCCAGACGTAAAGCGTCACCGAAGGTGGCACAGGTCAGCAAGGCATAGCCAAGGATGCCGTAGCAGGAAACGTGCATGCGCCGGCCCAGCTCCAGGCCGATGTCGTGCTTAAGCGCGACTGCATTGGCGCAGACCTGCATCTCCTGATTGGTGGTGATGCGCGTGTCGGCCCGGCTGAGATCCGCCGCACTGATGCCGCTGCCGGCCAGCAACGCTTCGCTCGACAGGCCTTCGGCTTTGAAGGTGTTGAGGATTAGCGAGACGGCGTTGAGGGTGGTGAGGTGGGAGTGCAGCATAAGATCTTCCAGCCTGAGGATGGCTGGAACGCAGCAAATTGCATGCCGCAGCAGCCCCTCACCCCAACCCTCTCCCAAAGGTAGAGGGGGCCGATTGGGGGATATTGGCGAGATGCACCGAGGTGATACATCTCTGCCGAATCCACAATCGACGCGATTTATCAGGTCGACGGACAGCGAAAAACAACTCGGTCAGTGCCCTCCCCTCCGGGAGAGGGTGAGGGCCGATCCAGAGCCTTGCTCAGAGCAACTCACCACACAAATCCAGTTCGATCAGCCGACGCATTTCCGCCGTTTCCAGCCCTGCACCGAGCATTCCATGCAACTTGCCGAACGCCGCCTCACGAGTCATGCCACCACCGGACAACACGCCTACACCGCGCAATCGACTGCCAGCCTCGTAAACATCCAACTCAACGCCGCCTTCATGGCATTGCGTGACCGCCACAACGACTACGCCGTTATCCCGCGCACGGCCAAGGCTTGCCAGAAACTCAGGGTTGTCGCTCGGCCCTGTACCGCTGCCGTAGCACTCCAGCACCAGACCCTGAATGCCGCTGGCGAGCAGACCATCAAGGACTTCGGCGCTGATGCCGGGGAACAGTGGCAGCACGGCAACCTTGGCCAGTTGCTTCGGTTGGTTGTAGTTCAACGACGCTGGAATCGAAGGCGCTTTTACGCCGCCGCCCTGACGCTCAAGTCGTTTGAACGGATGACGGCCGAAGCTGCGCACCTTCGCGCAACGGGTTGGCGCCAGTAGCTCACCGTGGAAGTACAGATGCACACCGGGCGCCAGGCCTTGGCCGAGGGCGACCAGTGCGCCGCCGAGGTTTTCCCAGGCATCGCTGTCGGTAACACCGGCCGGCAGCATGGAGCCGGTGAAACACACGCGAGCATTCAGCCCCAGTAACTGGAAGCTCATCGCCGCCGCACTGTAAGCCAGGGTGTCGGTGCCGTGCAGGATCAGCACGCTGTCGCAACCTTGCACATCCACGGCATCGACCACCGCTTCACGCAGTTGCTGCCAATAGGCCGGGGTCATGTTGGCGCTGTCGATCAGCGGCGACATTTCCCGGAAGCGCCACTGCGGCACAACGAGCTCAGGCTGACTGTGCAGGTAGTCGCGCATCCGCGCTTCGAAACCGGACGCCGGGGCCAGGCCATTGGCGCTGGCCTGCATGCCGATGGTGCCACCGGTGTAAAGCACCATGACGTGTTGGGCGGCGGGGTAGGAATTGGCAATCATCTGAGGGTCTCCACAAGAGATGACATTGTAGGAGTGAGCCTGCTCGCGATAGCGGTTCATCATTCAACATTGATGTTGGCTGAAAGACAGCTATCGCGAGCAGGCTCACTCCTACAAGTTATTGCATCACAATAACTGACGGGCGCAGAGGATGCGCCCGTCATTCACCTGTCAGCGTTGCGCTGCAGGTACGCCTTGCGGCTCGGCTTCGGTCTTGTCGGCAGCGGCAGACGGGTTGGTCGGCCAGGCCTTCAGGTCGAGATCCAGATCGGTAAATTTGCTTGAGTCGAACACGGGCTGTTTAACGCCGGCACGGCGCTGCTCGTCGTAGTCGCGCATTACGCGCATGCCGACCTTGAACAGCATGGCCAAGGCCACCAGGTTGACGAAGGCCAGACAGGTCATGGTGATGTCGGCGAAGGCGAACACGGTCGAAAGGTCCTGCATCGAACCCCATACCACCAGCGCCAGCACCAGGCCGCGGAAAGTCATCAGCGCGGCGCGGTTGCGGGTGAGGAACTGCAGGCTGTTTTCGCCCAGGTAGTAGTTGTAGAGGATGCAAGTGAAGACGAACAGCGACAGCGCGACGCTGACGAACATGCGACCCCAGTCACCGACCACAGCGGCCAGCGAGTTCTGGGTCAGGACGATGCCGTCACCTTCGAAGCCCGGGGTGTAGAAGCCCGACAGCAGAATCAGCAGCGCGGTGCAGGTGCAAATCACGAAGGTGTCGAGGAACACGCTGAAGGCCTGAACCACGCCCTGGGCGCCCGGGTGCTTCACGGCAGCCACAGCGGCGACGTTCGGCGCACTGCCCAGGCCCGCTTCGTTGGCGAACACGCCACGCTTCACGCCCATGACAATGGCGCTGCCGAGCAGGCCACCAAAGGCCGGGTCGAGGCCGAAGGCGCTCTTGAAGATGGTTTCCAGCATGGCTGGTACGTGTTCGATCTGGGTACCAATCACGTACAGGGTCACGCCGATATAGGCGAGGGTCTTGATCGGTACGAGCAGGTCGGACACCGAGGCAATGCGCTTGATGCCGCCGATGAAGGTGATGGCGAGCAACACTGCCAGGACGATACCGGTGTGTTGTGGGTTGAATTCAAAGGCGTTCTGCAGCGAGTGAGTCACGGTGTAGGACTGCAGGCCAATGAAGGCAAAGCCGTAGGTGACCAGCAGCAGGACCGAGAACACCACCGCCATGCCTTTGAGTTTCAGGCCGTGCTGGATGTAGTAAGCCGGACCGCCACGGTACAGGCCGTCGCCATCGGCGCGCTTGTAGACTTGGGCCAGGGTGCATTCGAAGAAGCTGCTGGACATGCCGACCAGTGCGGTCACCCACATCCAGAAGACCGCACCTGGACCACCCAGGGTCACGGCGATGCCGACACCGGCGATGTTGCCTGCACCGACACGGCCGGCAAGGCTGAGCATCAGGGCCTGGAACGAGCTGAGTTGCCCGGCGCTGCCTTTGAGGCTGTCGCGGAACACCGCGAACATGTGGAAGAAGTGCCGCAATTGAACGAAACGCGAGCGAATCGTGAAGTAGCTACCGAGCCCGACAATGAGCACGATCAGTACTTTCCCTGAGAGGAAGTCGTTGATGACTTCGAGCATGGATTTTTCCTCGCTGTTTTTTGTGTGAGCAAATGCTGGATGGTAGAAATATCGTGTTACACCGGTGTGCGCGCGGCACGACAGGTGAGGCGATGGTTTCGTCCCGGATCCATTTCGCGGGTTTGTTATTAGTTCGGGTTTCGCATGGGTTATGGCCTCGTTACCGACGACCGCTCACGCGAAGAGGGGCGGCACTATACCGATCAGTGCGGCGCCCGTCTGCACGGTTGTGGTGCAAGCGACGAAACGAAGCTGTGAAACACCCGGCGTTACCGGCGCCGGGCTTGTGCAGGAACTGCTCTGTGTGGGAGCGAGCCGGCTCGCGAAAGCGGTATTGCAGACACATTGCTTTTGAATGTGCCGCCGTCTTCGCGAGCAGGCTCGCTCCCACATTGTTCAGTCCCCAGACATACGGGTCTCAGGGTCAGAAAGTTAAAAAAAAGGGCTTGGGGACAAATCCCCAAGCCCTCAAAAGGTGAGAGGTGTCTAGTCCCTCGACCTGGTGAGCGGTGCTACAAATTACGCGTCGGCTCAGGCTTTAAGCGGAACCAGACGCGGAGCAATCATGTTTTCCGGGCGCAGGATGTCGGCGAGCATGGCTTCGTCGAGCAGACCTTCTTCGCGTACCAGTTCCAGTACGCCGCGGCCGCTTTCAAGCGCGAGGCCGGCGATACGGGTGGCGTTTTTGTAGCCGATGTACGGGTTCAGTGCGGTGACCAGACCGATCGAGTGCTCGACCAGTTCGCGGCAGCGCGCTTCGTTGGCGGTGATGCCGACGATGCAGTGCTCGCGCAGCATGTCCATGGCGCGTTGCAGCAGACGGATCGAGTCGAAGATCTTGAAGGCGATCAGCGGCTCCATCACGTTCAGCTGCAGTTGGCCGCCTTCGGCTGCCATGGTCAGCGCCAGGTCGTTACCGATGACTTGGAACGCCACCTGGTTAACGGCTTCCGGGATCACCGGGTTGACCTTGCCGGGCATGATCGAGCTGCCTGGCTGACGCGCTGGCAGGTTGATTTCGTTGATGCCGGTGCGTGGGCCGCTGGACAGCAGGCGCAGGTCGTTGCAGATCTTCGACAGCTTGACTGCGGTGCGCTTGAGCATGCCGGAGAACAGCACGAAGGCGCCCATGTCGGAAGTCGCTTCGATCAGGTCGGCCGCCGGCACTACCGGTTGACCGCTGATCAGGGCCAGACGCTGTACCGCCAGCGCTTGATAACGCGGGTCGGCGTTGATGCCGGTACCGATCGCGGTGCCGCCCAGGTTCACTTCAGTCAGCAGTTCCGGGGCCAGCGACTTCAGACGCGCCAGGTCTTCGCCCATGGTGGTGGCGAACGCGCGGAATTCCTGGCCGAGGGTCATCGGCACGGCGTCTTGCAGCTGGGTACGGCCCATTTTCAGGACGTGATCGAATTCTTTGCCCTTGGCCGCGAACGCCTGAATCAGGCTGTCGAGGCTGGCCAGCAGGGTGTCGTGACCGAGCAGCAGACCCAGGCGGATCGCCGTTGGGTAGGCGTCGTTGGTCGACTGCGCCATGTTGACGTCGTCGTTCGGGTGCAGGTACTGGTACTCGCCTTTCTGGTGACCCATTGCTTCGAGCGCAATGTTGGCGATCACTTCGTTGGCGTTCATGTTGGTGGAAGTACCGGCGCCACCTTGAATCATGTCGACCACGAACTCTTCGTGGAAATCACCGCGGATCAATCGGGCACAGGCTTCGCTGATGGCAGCGTGCTTGGCTTCGCTCAGGTGACCCAACTCGCGGTTGGCGTCAGCGGCGGCCTGTTTGACCATCGCCAGGCCGACAACCAGTTTCGGGTAATGCGAAATCGGAACGCCGGAGAGACGGAAGTTGTTCACCGCTCGCAGGGTCTGGATGCCGTAATACGCTTGAGCCGGTACTTCGAGGGCGCCAAGCAGGTCGTTTTCTGTGCGGAAAGATGCAGCGGAGGACATGATAGAAATCATCTCGATATGGACCCGGTCTGTGCCGGAACGCTGCGAATGCTAGGCTTGTGGGAAATTTTGGGCCAATGCTGTTCAGCACTGCCCTATGCACATTCGGCATAATGCCCGTGTGACGCCGCGTGCGCGGCAGACGTGTGACCTGTTTTGGTGCGTGTCCTGGAGGACGTGATGAATCTGGAAAGCAAATGGCTCGAGGACTTCAGTGCTCTGGCCGCCACCCGCAGCTTTTCGCAGGCGGCCGAACGGCGCTTCGTGACCCAGCCGGCGTTCAGCCGACGGATTCGCAGTCTGGAGGCTGCGCTGGGGCTGACTCTGGTCAACCGCTCGCGCACGCCGATCGAACTGACGGCAGCGGGGCAGTTGTTTCTGGTGACCGCGCGCACCGTGGTCGAGCAGCTCGGTGAAGTGCTGCGCCATCTGCATCATCTGGAAGGCGGGCAGGGCGAAGTGATGCAGGTCGCTGCCGCTCACTCCTTGGCGCTGGGTTTCTTCCCGCGCTGGATCGCGCAGCTGCGTAATGAAGGGTTGAACATCGCCACCCGATTGGTTGCAACCAACGTCGGCGATGCGGTGCATGCATTGCGCGAAGGTGGCTGTGATTTGATGCTGGCGTTCTACGATCCGGATGCGGCAATGCAGATGGACCCGGAGATTTTCCCTTCATTGCATTTGGGCCAGACGGAAATGCTCCCTGTGTGTGCGGCGGATGCCGAGGGCAAGCCGTTGTTCGATCTGGAAGGAGATGCGAGCGTGCCGTTGCTGGCGTATAGCGCCGGTGCGTTTCTCGGACGTTCGGTGAATGGTTTGCTGCGTCAGCGTCAGCTTCGTTTCACCACCATTTATGAAACCGCGATGGCGGACAGCCTGAAAAGCATGGCGCTGGAAGGGCTGGGCATTGCCTGGGTACCGCAACTGAGCGTGCGCGCGGAACTGGCGCGTGGTGAGTTGGTGGTCTGCGGCGGCCCGCAATGGCATGTGCCGCTGGAAATTCGCCTCTACCGCTGCGCCTTGGTACGCAAAGCCAACGTACGCCTGCTGTGGCGAAAACTAGAAGGCGGCGCCGCACAAGGTACGACCGTAACCTGAGGTTGATGAAAAACCCTGTGGGAGCTGGCTGGCCAGCGATGGCGGTGGGTCAGACACCGACTCTGTTTGCTGATGCGACGCCATCGCTGGCAAGCCAGCTCCCACAGGGATCGTGTGATGTCTATGCTCTGACCTTCAGGTCAATAAAACCGGGCCTTTCGCTCATTTGACAGATGGTCGTTTCGGGGGCTGTTTATTGCTTTCTTTGCGGTATACTGCGCGGCCTTCGGCCGGCACGTCCGGCCATTTTTCGTACAATCAAGCCACGCAACCTGCGTGGCTTGTTGTTTTATGACGCGCCTGCGGGCGCTCCAGAGAGAAGAGGCGCGACGATGAGTGCACTGGTTGGCGTGATCATGGGCTCCAAGTCCGATTGGTCCACCCTTAGCCACACCGCCGATATGCTGGAAAAGCTCGGCATCCCGTACGAGGTCAAAGTGGTCTCTGCCCACCGCACCCCGGATCTGCTGTTCCAGTACGCCGAAGAGGCTGAAGGTCGTGGCATCGAGGTGATCATCGCCGGTGCCGGTGGCGCAGCCCACTTGCCAGGCATGTGTGCGGCCAAGACCCACCTGCCGGTGCTGGGTGTGCCGGTGCAGTCGGCCATGCTCTCGGGCGTTGACTCGCTGCTGTCGATCGTGCAGATGCCAGCGGGCATTCCGGTCGCCACCCTGGCCATCGGCAAGGCCGGCGCGATCAACGCTGCCCTGCTCTCGGCGAGCATCCTCGGCGCCAAGCATCCGCAGTTCCACGCGGTACTGAAAACCTTCCGTGCCGAGCAGACAGACAGCGTCCTGGACAATCCAGACCCACGTATTGCCTGAGGTTGTTGAGATGAAGATCGGTGTAATCGGTGGCGGCCAGTTGGGTCGCATGTTGGCTCTGGCGGGTACGCCGCTGGGCATGAACTTCGCTTTTCTCGACCCTGCGCCGGACGCTTGTGCCGCTGCGCTGGGCGAACACCTGCGGGCCGATTACGGCGATCAGGATCATCTGCGCCAACTCGCCGATGAAGTCGATCTGGTGACCTTCGAGTTCGAAAGCGTCCCGGCCGAAACCGTGGCATTCCTGTCGCAATTCGTCCCGGTTTATCCGAGCGCCGAAGCCCTGCGCATCGCGCGCGATCGCTGGTTCGAAAAGAGCATGTTCAAGGACCTGGGCATCCCGACGCCGGCCTTCGCCGACATTCAATCGCAAGCCGATCTGGATGCCGCCGTCGCTTCGATCGGTCTGCCGGCCGTGCTGAAAACCCGCACCCTGGGTTATGACGGCAAGGGCCAGAAAGTCCTGCGCAAGCCGGAAGACGTGGTTGGCACCTTCGCCGAACTGGGCAGCGTGTCCTGCCTGCTGGAAGGCTTCGTGCCGTTCACCGGTGAAGTCTCGCTGATCGCCGTGCGTGCCCGCGATGGTGAAACGAAGTTCTATCCGCTGGTGCACAACACCCACGACAGCGGCATCCTCAAGCTGTCGGTGGCCAGTACCGATCACCCATTGCAGGCGCTGGCCGAAGACTACTCGAGCCGCGTGCTCAAGCAACTCGACTACGTCGGCGTCATGGCGTTCGAGTTCTTTGAAGTCGACGGTGGCCTCAAGGCCAACGAAATCGCCCCGCGCGTGCACAACTCCGGGCACTGGACCACTGAAGGCGCCGAGTGCAGTCAGTTCGAAAACCATCTGCGCGCCGTTGCCGGCCTGCCGCTGGGTTCGACGGCCAAAGTCGGCGAGAGCGCGATGCTTAACTTCATCGGTGTTGTACCGCCGGTTGAGAAAGTCATCGCTATCGAAGACTGCCATCTGCATCACTACGGCAAGGCCTTCAAGGCCGGGCGCAAGGTCGGTCACGCCAATCTGCGTTGCGCCGACATGGCTACGCTGCAGGCGCAGATCGTCAAGGTCGAAGCGCTGATCGCCGAGTAACGACAGTTTCATTTGGCAGCGGCGGAACCATTCAGGGGCCGCCGTTCTCTGATTGCAGGATGCCAAAGTCTGACTAGGCTTCGCATATCTACTATTCAGAGGGAAATGCCATGGGAATTATCGGAACCATCTTTATCGGCTTGATCGTCGGCCTGCTGGCGCGGTTCCTGAAACCGGGCGATGACAGCATGGGCTGGATCATGACCATCCTGCTCGGTATCGGCGGTTCGCTGGCAGCCACCTACGGCGGCCAGGCTCTGGGCATCTATCACGCAGGCGAGGGCGCAGGTTTCATCGGCGCACTGGTCGGCGCTATCGTGTTGCTGGTGATCTACGGCCTGATCAAAAAGAACTGATCCAAAGCGACAAAGCCCTCTCTGCCAAAGTGGCCGGGAGGGCTAGAATGCTCGGCGATTTACTGTTCTTTCCTTTCTATACCGAGCACCTTCATGCGCCGTCTTCTGTTGACTCTCCTTTTCCTGGGCAGCGGTTTGGCCCACGCCGGCGAACTGCCGGAAACCGACTGGCTCGAATTGATGCCCAAGTCGGACCAAAAGGCCCTCGAGGCCATGCCTGAAATCGACCACAACTCCCCGGAAGCCACCGGCACCTTCACTGAGAAGGGCGGGATGAAGCAGGCCAAAGGTCTGCCGGCGGTGATGTATTCGACCAAAACCGTGGCGTCGATGAATGACAAGCACATCCGCATCGGTGGTTACCCGGTGCCGCTGGAATCCGACGCCAAGGGTCGCAGCACGCTGTTCTTCCTCGTGCCGTATCCGGGCGCATGTATCCACGTGCCGCCACCGCCGCCGAATCAACTGGTGCTGGTGCGTTATCCGAAAGGCTTGAAGCTGGATGATATCTACACACCGCTGTGGGTGACCGGCACGCTGAAGGTCGAGAAGGTCAGCAATGATCTGGCCGATGCGGCGTATGCGCTGGAAGCCGACAAGGTGCGGGTGGTGCAGGAATCTGATCTCTAACAATCACCACGAAGCAACTGTGGGAGCGAGCCTGCTCGCGAAAGCGGTGTATCAGACATTTGAATGTTGACTGATACAACGCCTTCGCGAGCAGGCTCGCTCCCACATTTTGTATTGCGGTGCTGGTTAGAGCGGTTTGCTGGCGACGCTGACGCCCATGGTATGGCTCGCCCCCGGCGCCAGCGTGACGATGTCATCCATCACATTCGCCGTCTCAATGCACAGCATGCGCTGCCAGCCATCGTTATCCATGTCGGCCAGCGCGGCGGCGCGGTCGATCCACGGGTTCCAGATCACCGCCGTGCGTGAGCCGGTAGCCGTCAGCACAATGCGTCGTTCCCAGGCCGGGTCGATGATGCTCAGTTGTGGTGGAGCATCGAGATAGATGCGGTCGGTTTCACCGGCAAAATGCAGGTCGCCTTGCTGACTGTGGGTTTTCCAGTCGTCCAGCGTCTCGATGTAATTCAAACCATCCACGCCATCGACATGCACATTGCGCACGTCACTGACCGCGAAGTAAGTGTGCAGCGCCTGGCTCAGGCTGACACTGTCACTGCCACGGTTATGGCTGGTCAGGCTGAAACTCAGTTGCTCGGACAAATGCAGGGTCAGGGTCAGATCGACCTGATGCGGCCAGCCCGGCAGGCCACCTTCGGGGTAAGGCAGCTTGAATTCGACCTTGACGCCGTCAGCCTCTGATTCGATGCCGCCCAACTCCCAATCCATCGCCCGCACCAGACCGTGCGCGGGTGCCGGTTGCTCACCGGTATACATGGCCTGCACGCTCTGCGGGTTGCGCTCGAACTTGCCGAACCACGGCCAGCACACCGGTACACCGGCGCGGATACTTTTGCCGGTCTTGAACTCGGCCTTGTCGTTGAGCCAGATGATCGGCGGCTGGCCATCGATCTGATAACTGAGGATGTGCGCGCCTTGCTGGGCCACCAGCACTTCGGCCTGACCGTGGCGGATGCGCCAGCAGTTCAGTTCATCCAGTTTCACGGCTTCAACGTTGGGCGTGTTCATGGGACAGCTCTCGATCAGTAACAAGGACAACTATCGACCGTAAAACGGCGACGATGTTTAACGCGCGCGTGGTGGAACCGAGCGAGTGCGACCGCTGCCGTCGATGGCGACGAAGACGAAGACCGCTTCGGTGACTTTACGCCACTCGCTGGACAACGGGTCGTCGCTCCACACTTCGACCATCATCTGGATCGAGCTACGGCCGATTTCCAGGGTCTGGGTATAAAAGGACAATTGCGCGCCGACAGCCACAGGCACAAGGAACGCCATGCGGTCGATGGCGACGGTGGCGACGCGGCCGCCAGCGACACGGCTGGCCATTGCGGTGCCGGCCAAATCCATCTGTGCCACCAGCCAGCCGCCGAAAATATCGCCAAAGCCGTTGGTTTCGCGTGGGAGTGCGGTGATTTGCAGGGCCAGGTCGCCTTGCGGAATTGGATCTTCTTGTTCGAGCTCTATCATGCCGGGGGTGCCTCTGACCCGTGACTCTTCGTTGGTATTGCTGGTGGTAGCCGTCTTCGGGAAAAACGATTCAGCACCGAACATACTACGTTCGTCACGTTTTCCATCAGGCGCCTAAGGAGAAACTCTGCGAAACCGGCTAATCCCGAGCAAAGGCCGGGCCAACGACGTTTTCGCACAGCAACCCCCTACAAACCGGAGCAGGTTGCGAGTATATCGGTCGGTAGACTCCGCGACGACCATCCGGTTCTCATTTCGACCGTCAAATACGCACCTCTATGTGCTTTTTCGAACAATTTGCTATGGTGCCGAACCTGCCCAAGCCACCGCCAGCGTTGTTGTGGCGGCAGATCCGACTATAAGAGAAGCCCTTGCCATGACCACAGCGCCTTCGAGCCTCGCGCAGCCCGAGCAACCCGCACGACCGTTGACCCGCAATGACTACAAGACTCTATCGCTGTCCGCCCTTGGCGGCGCGCTGGAATTCTACGATTTCATCATCTTCGTCTTCTTCGCCACTGTGGTCGGCAAGCTGTTCTTCCCCGCCGACATGCCCGAGTGGCTGCGCCTGATGCAGACCTTCGGCATTTTCGCCGCCGGCTATCTGGCGCGACCGCTGGGCGGCATCGTCATGGCGCACTTCGGCGACCTGCTGGGGCGCAAGAAGATGTTCACCCTGAGCATTTTCATGATGGCCGTGCCGACCCTGATCATGGGTCTGCTGCCAACCTACGCGCAGATCGGCCTGTGGGCGCCAATCCTTCTTCTATTGATGCGGGTGATTCAAGGCGCGGCAATTGGCGGTGAAGTGCCGGGCGCGTGGGTCTTCGTTTCCGAACACGTACCGCAAAAGCACATGGGTTACGCCTGTGGCACCCTCACCAGCGGCCTGACCGCCGGCATTTTGCTCGGCTCGCTGGTCGCCACCGCGATCAACAGCATTTATACGCCTGTCGAGGTTGCCGATTACGCGTGGCGGATCCCGTTCCTGCTCGGTGGCGTGTTCGGCCTGTTCTCGGTCTACCTGCGTCGCTGGCTGCACGAAACCCCGGTGTTCGCCGAACTGCAATTGCGCAAGGCGCTGGCCGAAGAAGTACCGCTGCGCGCGGTGCTGCGTGATCATCGCGGCGCGATTGCGATTTCAATGCTGCTGACC
Source organism: Pseudomonas sp. Irchel s3a12 (assembly GCF_900187485.1). Classification (NCBI taxonomy): domain Bacteria; kingdom Pseudomonadati; phylum Pseudomonadota; class Gammaproteobacteria; order Pseudomonadales; family Pseudomonadaceae; genus Pseudomonas; species Pseudomonas sp. Irchel s3a12. The sequence continues at coordinate 166,900 of NZ_FYDN01000003.1, read as the reverse complement.
TGGTTGCTGTCGGCCGGCATCGTTGTGGTGATCCTGATGACCCCGACCGTGCTGCAAACGGTCTATCACTTCACGCCGACCGAGTCGTTGCAATCGAACAGTCTGGCGATTGTGTTCCTGAGCATCGGCTGCATCATTTCCGGTGCACTGGCGGATCGCTTTGGTGCCGGTCGCGTGTTTGTGTTTGGCTGCCTGGGCTTGCTGATCAGCTCGTGGACCTTCTATCACAGCCTTGCCGATCACCCGAACTGGTTGTTCCCGCTGTACGCGTTGACCGGTTTTCTGGTCGGCACCATCGGTGCGGTGCCATATGTGATGGTTAAAGCGTTTCCACCGGTGGTGCGTTTCAGCGGATTGTCGTTCTCGTACAACGTGGCTTATGCGATTTTCGGTGGGTTGACGCCGATGGTGGTGAGTCTGCTGCTGAAAGAAAGCGCGATGGGCCCGGCCTACTACGTGGCAGTGCTGTGTGCGATGGGGATTCTGGTCGGGGCGTGGCTCTGGAAGAAGGGGCGCTGATTTTCTCTCCCGCCTGATCGTTCCCACGCTCCGCGTGGGAATGCATCCTGTGACGCTCCGCGTCACCTCTCAAATGCGGACGCAGAGCGTCCATGGCGGCGTTCCCACGCAGAGAGTGGGAAAGATCTGTCGCGACATGCTGGCCTTTCATCCAATTGTCATATTTCAGCCATAGAGTGTTCACACGGCCTGCTGATACTTGGCCCCGACTTAACACACCCTATCTGCTAGGAGTAAGGCATGAAACTGAAGCGTTTGATGGCGGCAATGACTTTTGTCGCTGCTGGCGTTGCGACTGCCAACGCGTTCGCCGCTGTTGACCCTGCTATCCCGAGCTACACCAAGACCACTGGTGTGTCGGGCAACCTGTCCAGCGTCGGCTCCGATACCCTGGCCAACCTCATGACCCTGTGGGCTGAGAACTACAAAAAAGAATACCCGAACGTAAACATCCAGATTCAGGCCGCTGGCTCCGCCACTGCGCCACCTGCGCTGACTGAAGGCACCTCCAACCTGGGCCCGATGAGCCGCAAGATGAAGGACACCGAACTGGCGGCCTTCGAGCAGAAGTACGGCTACAAGCCAACCGCTATCCCGGTTGCCGTGGACGCCCTGGCTGTGTTCGTGCACAAGGACAACCCGATCCAGCACCTGACCATGGAACAGGTTGATGCGATCTTCTCGTCCACCCGTCTGTGCGGCGCCAAAGCCGACGTGAAAACCTGGGGTGACCTGGGCGTGACCGGCGACCTGGCCAACAAGCCAGTACAACTCTTCGGTCGTAACTCGGTATCCGGCACCTATGGCTACTTCAAAGAAGAAGCCCTGTGCAAAGGCGACTACAAACCAAACGTCAACGAACAACCAGGTTCGGCGTCGGTGGTGCAGTCGATCAGCTCCTCGCTGAACGGCATCGGTTACTCGGGTATCGGTTACAAGACCGCCAGCGTGAAAACCGTGCCATTGGCCAAGAAAGGCAGCACTGACTTCATCGAAGACACCGAAGAAAACGCCCTGAACGGCAAGTACCCGCTGTCGCGTTTCCTCTACGTTTACGTCAACAAAGCCCCGAACAAGCCTCTGGCTCCGCTGGAAGCTGAGTTCGTGAAGCTGGTGCTGTCGAAACAGGGCCAGGAAGTTGTGGTGAAAGACGGTTACATCCCGTTGCCAGCCAAGGTTGCTGCAAAAGCACTGGCTGACCTGGGTCTGCAGGAAGGCGGCGCTGTCGCAAAGAAGTAACAAATTGAGTCCAGGGTGAACCCCACCGGACTCAGGTAAAAGGCCGGACCTGCGCGCAGGCCGGCCTTTTCCACACCTCAAATTTTTGATCCTCTGCCAGTCCCGCTGGCGGTGGATTTGCTGCGTCACTGCATTGTCATCTTTCTGTCATACAGGATCGCTAGGGTGAGCGCATGAATGATCTGGCCAATTCCCAAATGACTACTAATCCTCCCAAGCGCATTGACTTCAATACGCCTGAGCTGCAACGCAAGCGCCGCATTCGTGCGCTCAAGGATCGCTTCACCCGCTGGTACGTCCTCGTTGGCGGTCTCGCGGTGCTGGCAGCCATTACCCTGATCTTTTTCTTCCTCGCCTACGTGGTCGCGCCGCTGTTTCAGGGTGCCGACCTCACAGCGAAAGACTCGATCACCCCGGCCTGGATGCAGGACGCCGGCAAGCCACTGATGATTTCGCTCGAAGAGCAGAATCAGGTGGCCATGCGCGTTTCCGACAAAGGCCAGGCATTGTTCTTTGATATCGACAGTGGCGCTGAACTGAAGCGCGTCGATCTGCCAGTGCCTGCCGGCGCAACCGTGACCTCGATTGGTGAAGACCAGCCGGGCCATCCGCTGGTAGCCGTGGGTCTGTCCAACGGTCAGGCGCTGGTGTTCCGCCACACCTATAAAGTCAGCTACCCCGATGGCAAGAAAACCATCAGCCCGGCCATCGAGTATCCGTATGGCGAGACGCCGATCGCGCTGAACGAAGCCGGCGGCGCGCTGGAGCATGTCAGCCTGAACGCCACCGACACGACGTTGATGCTGGTCGGTTCGACCGGTTCGCAACTCAATGTGCTGTCGCTGACCAGCGAAGAAAACATGATGACTGGCGAAGTCACCAACGAGCAGAAGCGTATCGATCTGCCGCAAATGACTGAGCCGGTGAAAAACATCTTCGTCGACCCGCGCCAGCAGTGGCTGTACGTGGTCAACGGTCGCGCTCAGGCCGATGTGTTCAGCCTGCGCGACAAGAGCCTCAACGGTCGCTACAAACTGCTGGAAAACGCTGACGCCGAAGTCACCGCGACCACGCAACTGGTCGGTGGTATCTCGCTGATCGTCGGTGACTCCAAGGGTGGTCTGGCCCAGTGGTTCATGGCCCGTGACACCGATGGTGAGCTGCGCCTGAAGCAGATCCGCACTTTCCAGATGGGCACCACGCCGATCGTTGAAATCACCGCCGAAGAGCGTCGCAAGGGCTTCCTTGCTCTGGATGCTAGCGGCAAGCTTGGCGTGTTCCACAGCACCGCGCATCGCACCTTGCTGGTCGATCAAGTGGTAGAAGGCCAGGGCGTGTTCGGTCTTTCGCCACGTGCCAACCGTGTCATCGTCGAAGCCGACGGCAAGCTGCAACCGCTTCTGCTCGACAACCCGCACCCGGAAGTTTCCTGGAGCGCGCTGTGGAGCAAGGTCTGGTACGAGAACTACGACGAGCCAAAATACGTCTGGCAATCGACCGCCGCCAACACCGATTTCGAACCGAAACTGAGCCTGTCGCCACTGACCTTCGGCACTCTGAAAGCTGCGTTCTACGCCATGCTGCTCGCTGCTCCACTGGCCGTTGCCGCTGCGATCTACACCGCGTACTTCATGGCCCCGGGCATGCGCCGCAAGGTCAAGCCGGTGATCGAGCTGATGGAAGCGATGCCGACGGTGATCCTCGGTTTCTTCGCCGGTCTGTTCCTCGCGCCTTATGTAGAAGGGCATCTGCCGGGCATCTTCAGCCTGCTGATGTTACTGCCGATCGGCATCCTGGTCGCCGGCTTCACCTTCAGCCGCCTGCCTGAATCGATCCGTCTGAAAGTCCCGGATGGCTGGGAAAGTGCGCTGCTGATTCCGGTGATCCTGTTTGTGGGCTGGTTGTCGCTGTACATGAGTCCGTTCATGGAGAACTGGTTCTTCGGCGGTGACATGCGCATGTGGATCTCTCACGACCTGGGCATTACCTACGACCAGCGCAACGCTCTGGTGGTCGGTCTGGCCATGGGTTTCGCGGTGATCCCGAACATCTACTCGATCGCTGAAGACGCCGTGTTCAGTGTGCCGCGTGGCCTGACCCTCGGCTCGCTGGCGCTGGGTGCCACGCCGTGGCAGACCATGACCCGCGTGGTGATCCTGACCGCCAGCCCGGGGATCTTCTCGGCGCTGATGATCGGCATGGGCCGTGCGGTCGGCGAAACCATGATCGTGTTGATGGCCACCGGTAACACCCCGGTCATGGAAATGAACCTGTTCGAAGGCCTGCGCACTCTGGCGGCCAACGTCGCGGTGGAAATGCCCGAGTCGGAAGTCGGCGGCAGCCACTACCGCGTGCTGTTCCTCTCGGCGCTGGTGCTGCTGTTGTTCACCTTCGTCATGAACACCCTGGCAGAACTGATTCGTCAGCGTCTGCGCAAGAAATACTCGTCGCTTTAAGCAAAGGTAGAAGTCTGTGAAACAGAACTCCCTGAAAGGATGGTTCAAGAGCGGCGCCCCGGGCGTCTGGATCAGCGGTGGCGCGGTGTCCATCGCGGTCATCATGACCATTGGCCTGCTGGCGGTGATTGCCGTGCGCGGTCTGGGTCACTTCTGGCCGGCGGATCTGGTGCATGCCAGCTACGACGTGCCGGGCCAGGCCCAGCATCTTGTGGTCGGCGAAGTGGTACAGAAAGAAGAAGTGCCGCGTGCTCGCCTGAAGAGCGCCGGATTGCCGGTGCCTGACGTCGGCCCGGAATTCATGACCCGCGAGCTGATCAAGGTCGGCAACCGGGATCTGAATGGCAACGACTTCACCTGGGTCGTCGGTGAGTGGCTGACCAACCAGACTACGCCGCCCGAGTTGATGGCGATCGAACGTCGCGAGTGGGGCAACTTCTACGGCTATCTGGTCAACGTCAAACAGGACGGCAAGGTCATCGCCGAAGGCGAGGCTGCGTGGCCAGAGCTGCAAGCGCGGATCAACCGTGTGAACGGTCTGGCGGCGCAACTGAAGTCGCTGGAAAAGACCGACATCGGTGCAATCAACGCAGGGCTGGAGCGCATCCGTCTGCACGGTCGCAAACTGGAACTGGAAGGCAAGCTCGACGCCACCGCGCAAGCGGACATGGAATCTGAGCGTGCCGAGCTGAATGCGCGTTATCAGGACATCGAAGCGCGGCTTGCCGATCTGCATGCACAGTTCAATCGCGATGCCTTGACCGCTCGCGATGCCAACGGCAAAGAGATTGAAATCGGTCTGGGCAAAGTGGTTCACGCCTACCAGCCAAACGCGATGAGCACCTTCACCAAGGTCGGTTTCTACTTCAGCAAGATCTGGGAATTCCTTTCGGACGACCCGCGTGAAGCCAACACCGAAGGCGGGATTTTCCCGGCGATCTTTGGCACCGTGATGATGACGCTGATCATGGCGATGATCGTCACCCCGTTCGGTGTGCTGGCGGCGGTGTACCTGCGTGAATACGCCAAACAGAACACCCTGACGCGGATCATCCGTATCGCGGTGAACAACCTCGCTGGCGTTCCGGCGATCGTTTACGGCGTGTTCGGTCTGGGCTTCTTCGTTTACGTACTCGGTGGTTCGGTCGACCGCTTGTTCTTCCCCGAAGCACTGCCGGCACCGACCTTCGGTACACCGGGTCTGCTCTGGGCCTCGCTGACGCTGGCGCTGCTGGCGGTGCCGGTAGTGATCGTCGCGACTGAAGAAGGTCTGGCACGTATTCCGCGCACCGTGCGTGAAGGTTCGCTGGCACTGGGTGCGACCAAGGCTGAAACCTTGTGGAAGATCGTCATCCCGATGGCCAGCCCGGCAATGATGACTGGCATGATCCTCGCCGTGGCCCGCGCCGCCGGTGAAGTGGCGCCGCTGATGCTGGTGGGTGTGGTGAAACTGGCGCCGTCGCTGCCGGTGGACGGCAACTACCCGTACCTGCACCTGGATCAGAAGATCATGCACTTGGGCTTCCACATCTATGACGTCGGCTTCCAGAGCCCGAACGTCGAAGCGGCGCGTCCGCTGGTGTACGCCACGGCGCTGTTGCTGGTGCTGGTGATCGCGACGTTGAACCTGTCGGCGGTGTATATCCGTAACCACCTGCGCGAAAAATACAAAGCTTTGGACAGTTAACACAAACCCTGTGGGAGCTGGCTTGCCAGCGATGCAGGCGACGCGGTGTTTCAGTTACACCGCAGTGATGCCATCGCTGGCAAGCCAGCTCCCACAGGGACCGCGACAAAAACTGAATTTGCGTTACCCGCTGGTTTGGCCAGCGGTTCAACAAACCGAATTTGTTAGCACAGGGAGCCTCCCATGCAGCACGAAACACATACCCACGGCATCAACATGTCCGCCCTGGGCCGCGACAAGCAGAGCCTCAATCTGGCGCAGGAAACCGTGGCCATCGAAGTACCCGGCCTGAGCCTGTACTACGGCGAGAAACAAGCGCTGTTCGACGTCAGCATGAACATCCCGAAGCAGCGCGTGACCGCGTTCATCGGCCCGTCCGGCTGCGGTAAGTCGACCTTGCTGCGCACTTTCAACCGCATGAACGACCTGGTTGACGGCTGCCGCGTAGAAGGCGCGATCAACCTGTATGGCAACAACATCTATCGCAAGGGCGAAGACGTTGCCGAGCTGCGTCGTCGCGTCGGCATGGTGTTCCAGAAGCCCAACCCGTTCCCGAAGACCATCTACGAAAACGTCGTTTACGGTCTGCGCATCCAGGGCATCAACAAGAAGCGCGTCCTCGACGAAGCGGTCGAGTGGGCGTTGAAGGGCGCGGCGTTGTGGGACGAAGTCAAAGACCGCCTGCATGAATCGGCACTCGGCCTGTCCGGTGGTCAGCAGCAGCGTCTGGTCATCGCCCGCACCATCGCGGTTGAGCCGGAAGTGCTGCTGCTCGACGAACCGTGCTCGGCCCTCGACCCGATCTCGACGCTGAAAGTCGAAGAGCTGATCTACGAGCTGAAGTCCAAGTTCACCATCGTTATCGTTACGCACAACATGCAACAGGCCGCGCGGGTGTCCGACTACACGGCGTTCATGTACATGGGCAAACTGGTGGAATTTGGCGACACCGATACCCTGTTCACCAATCCGGCGAAGAAGCAGACCGAAGACTACATCACCGGTCGTTATGGCTGACAGTTGCGGGTTATTCACAGAATTGACGCTGCGGCCCACCGCACCTTACCGGACGCTCCAAGGACGCCAACATGATTAGTAAAGAAGGCCTTACCCACCACATCTCCGCGCAGTTCAACGCTGAGCTTGAGGAAGTGCGCAGCCACCTCCTGGCCATGGGCGGGCTGGTCGAGAAGCAGGTCAACGACGCGGTCACCGCACTGATCGAAGCCGACTCCGGTCTGGCTCAGCAAGTGCGCGAGATCGATGACCAGATCAACCAGATGGAGCGCAACATCGACGAAGAATGCCTGCGCATTCTCGCCCGTCGTCAGCCGGCGGCGTCCGACTTGCGTTTGATCATCAGCATTTCCAAGTCGGTGATCGACCTGGAGCGCATCGGTGATGAAGCGACCAAGATCGCTCGCCGCGCCATTCAGCTGTGCGAAGAAGGTGAAGCGCCGCGTGGTTATGTCGAGGTTCGCCACATCGGCGACCAGGTGCGCAACATGGTCCGCGATGCGCTGGACGCGTTTGCCCGTTTCGACGCTGATCTGGCGTTGTCGGTGGCGCAGTACGACAAGATCATCGACCGCGAATACAAGACCGCCCTGCGTGAGCTGGCGACCTACATGATGGAAGACCCGCGCTCTATCTCGCGGGTCTTGAGCATTATCTGGGTGCTGCGTTCGCTGGAACGCATCGGCGATCACGCGCGCAACATCTCCGAACTGGTCATCTACCTGGTGCGCGGCACCGACGTGCGCCACATGGGCCTCAAGCGCATGAAAGAAGAAGTTGAAGGCACAAGCGGCGAAACCGCTAATGTTCCGGGCAATGCTGACGATAAGTAAGATTGCCTGAGAAAAGCGCCCGGCCCTTTGGCCGGGCGTTTTTGTTTGTGCTTTTCATGGGCAGATTCGATTAAAAAGCAGCACCCGCGAACGAAAAGTCCCGGCGTGACTGAAGAGTTTTGGCAATGTGCCATCAGCCAGCGTTATGCTTGCCGGGATTTTAATAGGGGTGTTGGATGAGCAAGATCAGTGTGTTGGTCGTGGACGATGCTTCGTTCATTCGTGACCTGGTGAAAAAGTGCCTGCGTAATTACTTCCCGGGGATCCGCACCGAGGACGCCGTCAACGGTAAAAAGGCTCAGGCTATGCTGGCCAGGGAAGCATTCGACCTGGTCCTGTGCGACTGGGAAATGCCGGAAATGTCCGGGCTCGAACTGCTGACCTGGTGCCGCGAGCAAGACAACCTCAAGACCATGCCATTCGTCATGGTCACCAGCCGTGGCGACAAGGAAAACGTCGTGCAGGCGATTCAGGCCGGCGTTTCCGGCTACGTCAGCAAGCCGTTCACCAACGAGCAACTGCTGACCAAGGTCAAACAGGCGCTGAACAAGGTCGGCAAGCTCGACACCCTGATGAACAGCGCGCCAACCAAAATGAACTCGGCGTTCGGCAACGATTCCCTCAGCGCCTTGACCGGTGGCAAGCCTGCCGTGGTAGGCGGCGCCCCGGCAGCTGCGGCGGTCAACCCGTTCGCCAAACCGGCTGCTGCCGCACCAGCGCCGGCTGCTGCGCCATCCCGTGGCCTGCTCAACAGCCCTCCGGTCAAGGCTCCAGCCGCCGCATCCGCTCCGGCCAGTGGTCGCGGTCAGGGCCAATTGCGTCTGCCAAGCGGTACTCAGCAATGCGTGATCAAGGCTCTGAGCATCAAGGAAGCGTTGTTGGTGGTGAAACGCACCGACACCCTGCCGCAGATCCTCGACAGCGCCGTGCTCGATCTGGAGCAGGGTGACAACGCTGAAATCGCCCGTCTCAATGGCTATTTGCACGCGGTTGTCGCTTTTGAGCCGAAACCGGACAGCGACTGGCTGCAACTGACCTTCCGTTTCGTCGATCAGGACGCGCAGAAACTCGACTACATCTCGCGCCTGATCGCCCGCGGCACGGCGCAGAAGCACTTCGTTCCCGGCGCGTGATCACAGCTTTACACTGATCGTTCCCACGCTCTGCGTGGGAATGCCTCAACCGGACGCTCCGCGTCCTCTCGCATGGGACGCAGAGCGTCCCGGGCTGCATTCCCACGCAGAGCGTGGGGACGATCATTTGAAACATCTGTCGACTAGCCTGGTCTGCTTCACCTGCTAGGCTCATTCCCAGGCCTTACTTCGACAGACTCTTGCCCATGCTCGCACGCCTGCTGTTTTTCTGTGGTCTCTTCGTGGCCTCCACATCGGCTGTGGCCATGACCATTTACAAATCCACCGATGCCAACGGCGTGGTCTCCTACAGTGACCGGCCGAGCAAAGGCGCGCAGGTGTTCGTCTTTCAAGACCGCATGGTCGAGCGCCTGGAGCGGCAGGTGTACCTCGACATCAAGAAGCAGAAGGGCACTGACGTGGTCTTCGTGCGCAACGATCTGTATGCGCCGGTCAAAATTGCCTTGGCATTCACCGGGCTGAGCAATGTGCGCGGTGCGCCGGCGCAAACCATCCACCGGGTGCTGCCGGCGCGCAGCAACACGCGGTTGGCGTTGCTGACGGCGATATCCGGCAAGCAGCCGCTGGTGTATACGCCGCAGTTCCATTACTCCCTCGGCGACCCCACAGGCATCGCGCAGGGCTATCGCTATCCACTGCCATGGCGTGGCGGGCCGTTTCGTCTGAGTCAGGGCGCCAACGGTCAGTACAGTCACTATGGGCCGAAGAATCGCTATGCGATGGACATCGCCATGCCGGTGGGCACGCCGATCATTGCCGCGCGGGCCGGGGTGGTGGTGAAGACCGAAAACTCGCAGAGCGGGCGCGGTTCGGATGCGTCCGGCAATTTCGTGCGCGTGCTGCATGACGACGGCACCATGGGCGTGTACCTGCACCTCAAGCAAGGCTCGGTGAGCGTACGCGAAGGGCAACGGGTGGCGGTGGGCAGTTCGCTGGCCTTGTCGGGCAACACCGGCAACAGCAGCGGCCCGCACCTGCACTTTGTGGTGCAGCGCAATACTAGCGAGGGGCTGGTGTCGATTCCGTATCAGTTCATCCAGCCGCTGGGGGCGTTGCCCAACTTTGCGTTGGGCAAGCAATAAGCCTCTAAAAGCAAAAGATCGCAGCCTGCGGCAGCTCCTACAGGGGGTTCACATTCCCATGTAGGAGCTGCCGCAGGCTGCGATCTTTTAGCAGGCAACGCGGTTTCCCGCATTGCACTCAATCCAGCATCAACACCTTCGCCAGCACAATCTTCGGCCCTTTCATCTTCTTGATGATGATGCGCAGGCCTTCGACTTCCAGCACTTCTTCCTCTTCCGGCACCCGTTTCAGGGTTTCGTAGACCAGCCCGGCGAGGGTTTCCGCTTCGATGTGATCAAGGTCGATGCCCAGCAGGCGTTCCACCTTGAACAGCGGCGTGTCACCACGCACCAAGAGCTTGCCCGGCTGATAGGCGAGGATCCCGCGCTCAGCCTTGCGGTGTTCGTCCTGAATGTCGCCGACCAGCACTTCCAGCACGTCTTCCATGGTCAGGTAGCCGATGATGTTGCCGTCAGCCTCCTCGACCACAGCGAAGTGCGAGCCGCCCTTGCGGAACTGCTCCAGCAACTGCGACAGCGGCATGTGCCGCGACACGCGCTCCAGGGGACGGGTCAGCTCAGCCAGGTTGAACGACTCGGGAATGTGGTCCAGCGCCGCCAGTTCCAGCAGCAGATCCTTGATGTGCAGCAGGCCGACGAACTCCTGGCGCTCACTGTCGTACACCGGGTAACGGCTGAACTTGTGACGACGGAACATCGCGAGGATTTCTTTCAGCGGCGCGTTGAATTCAAGCGTGATCAGGTCTTCGCGGGAGTTGGCCCAGTCGACCACTTCCAGCTCGCCCATTTCCACCGCCGACGCCAGAACGCGCATGCCCTGATCGCTCGGATCCTGGCCACGGCTGGAGTGCAGGATCAGTTTCAGTTCTTCGCGGCTGTAATGGTGTTCATGGTGCGGACCGGGTTCGCCTTGCCCTGCGATACGCAGAATCGCGTTGGCGCTGGCGTTGAGCAGGTAAATCGCCGGGTACATCGCCCAGTAGAACAGGTACAGCGGCACCGCCGTCCACAGCGACAGCAACTCGGGTTTGCGGATCGCCCACGACTTCGGGGCCAGCTCACCGACCACGATGTGCAGGTACGAAATGATGAAGAACGCGGTGAAGAACGACACGCCTTTGACAATCTCAGGCGACTGCACGCCGACCGCGCTCAGCAGCGGCTCGAGAATGTGCGCGAAGGCCGGCTCACCGACCCAGCCCAGGCCAAGGGAGGCGAGGGTAATACCGAGCTGACACGCCGAGAGATACGCATCGAGCTGACTGTGTACGGTGCGCAGGATGTGCCCGCGCCAGCCGTTCTGATCAGCGATGGCCTCGACCCGGGTCGAGCGCAGTTTGACCATGGCAAATTCCGCCGCAACGAAAAAGCCGTTGAGCAAAACCAGGATCAGAGCGAAAAGGATCATGCCGAAGTCGGCGAAAATTGTAGCGAGGGACAAGCCAGGGGAAGGGTCCATGATGGAGTTTTGCGGGTTCCGTGTGATTCAAAAGAGAGAAAAGTCGCGCCTGAAAGGCAGGCACAAGTCAGCCAATGTAGCGGCTGACATGGCGATTGCCTAGTGGCGAGTGCCGGTCGGTCTTACTCGGCGGCGCTGATGGCTCGCGCCTGAGCCACCTGAGCCGGGGCGAAATGGCAGGTGAACGTGCTGCCGTGACCGGGCACGCTGCTGATCTCCATGCGCGCGCGGTGGCGCAGCAACACGTGTTTGACGATGGCCAGGCCAAGCCCGGTGCCGCCGGTATTGGAGTTGCGGCTGGAGTCGACGCGGTAGAAACGTTCGGTCAGGCGCGGCAGGTGTTTGCTGTCGATGCCGATGCCGGAATCCTGCACGCTCAGGTGTGCGCCTTGATCGTCACCCCACCAGCGAATGCGGATGTTGCCCTCGGCCGGGGTGTACTTCACCGCGTTGAACACCAGATTGGAAAACGCACTGCGCAACTCCGCCTCGCTGCCCTTGAGCAACAGGCCGGCATCGGCTTCGAGGCTGATGCGCTGTTTTTTCGCGCCGGACAATTGCTGCGCATCGCTCTTGATCGATTGCAGCAGGGTGTCGATCTGCACTGGCTGGTTGTCCGACGGGTAATCGGTGGCTTCGAGTTTCGCCAGCAACAACAAATCATTGAGCAGCGTCTGCATGCGTCCGCCCTGTTGCTGCATCTGCTGCAGCGCGCGACTCCAGCGCGGATTCACTTCCTCGACGTTGTCGAGCAGGGTTTCCAGGTAGCCGCAGATCACTGTCAGCGGCGTGCGCAATTCGTGGGAGACGTTGGCAATGAAATCTTTGCGCATCTGTTCCAGCTGATGGATACGCGTGACGTCGCGCACCAGCATCAAGTGTTCGTTGTTGCCGTAGCGGGTCAGGTACAGCTGAATGCGCACGCGATCGTTGGTTGGCGAGGGGATTTCCAGCGGCTCGGCGTAGCTGTCCTGCTCGAAGTACTCCTTGAAACGCGGATGGCGCACCAGGTTGGTCACCGGTTGGCCGCTGTCCTGGGGGGTCTTGAGGCCAAGCAAGGTTTCGGCGGCGCGGTTCCACCATTCCAGATTGCCGTCGCTGTCGAGCATGATCACCGCGTCTTTCAGCGCAGCGGTGGATTCCTGCACCCGGTCGATCACCGCTTGCAGGCGCCCGCGCACGCGCTGATCGCGGCGTTGCAAATGGTAGATGCTGTCGAACACTTCGCCCCACAGGCCATAGCCATCGGGCGGTGCTTCGTCGGGTTGATGCTGGCGCAGCCATTCGTGCAGACGCAGCAATTGCTTGAGCGTCCAGGCCAGATAAATCCCCAGGCCCGCGGCGAGGCTCCAGCCGTAATAGCCGGTGATCAGGCCGATCACCAGGCAGGCGGTGACCAACAGCAGCATGTGGCGAATCAGGGTGCCATGCCAGTTTTGATTCACGGAAAATACGGTCCTTGTCAGCGAGTCTGGCGGTCGGATCAGGCCTTGGTGGAAAACCGGTAGCCGGTGCCGCGCACGGTTTGTACCAGATTTTCGTAGGCGTCGCCGAGCGCCTTGCGCAGGCGCCGGATGTGCACGTCGACGGTGCGCTCTTCAACATAGACGTTGCCGCCCCAGACCTGATCCAGCAACTGGCCACGGGTGTAGGCGCGTTCCTGGTGGGTCATGAAGAATTGCAGCAGACGGTATTCGGTCGGGCCCATTTCGGCGGGTTTGCCGTCGATGGTCACGCGGTGGCTGATCGGGTCGAGCAGCAGGCCGCCGACTTCGATCGGCGCTTCGCCGTCGGTCGGGCCGGCGCGGCGCAACACGGCTTTGAGGCGGGCGACCAGTTCGCGCGGGGAAAACGGTTTGGTGATGTAGTCGTCGGCGCCGACTTCAAGACCCTGGATCTTGTTGTCCTCTTCGCCCTTGGCGGTGAGCATGATGATCGGGATGTCCCCGGTCAGCTCGTCACGCTTGAGACGACGGGCCAGTTCGATGCCGGAGGTGCCGGGCAGCATCCAGTCGAGCAGGATCAGGTCCGGCTTGCGGTCGACGATGATGGCGTGGGCCTGCTGCGAGTTCTCTGCCTCGAGGCAGTCATAGCCGGCCATTTCCAACGCAACGGCGATCATTTCGCGAATGGGCGCTTCGTCGTCGACGATCAGAATGCTCCTGCCAACCATGCCTTAATCCTCTTGTCATTTAACTGTCTTGCGCCGCATTAGATAACGGAATTATTGCAGTCGTGTGACAGTATTTTAGTCCGGCGGCGATTGTGCAAATCCTCAACTAAGCTCTAAGTCCGAATCCTGACAACCACAAAAGAAGGTTTCCATGACTCAAATGACTGTTTCTTTCAAAGCCATGCTGATGGCTGCTGCCCTGACTCTGCCTGGATTTGTACTGGCCGCGGATCCTGCGATGGAGAAGGACGGCATGTACACCGATCACAAGGGCATGACTCTGTACACCTTCGCCAAGGACTCGGGCGGCAAGTCGATGTGCAACGACAAATGCGCAACGAACTGGCCTCCGTTGATGGCGACGGCGGGTGACAAGTCGATGGGTGACTGGACTGTCATCAAGCGCGACGACGGCTCAATGCAGTGGGCCTATCAAGGCATGCCGCTGTACACCTTCGTGATGGACAAGAAGGCCGGTGACATGACCGGTGACGGCAAAATGGACGGCGCCTGGAAAGTCGCCAAAGCCAAATAAACGCGGTCCCTTGTAGGAGTGAGCCTGCTCGCGATAGCGGTGTATCAGTCGGCATTTTCGTTAACTGATACACCGCTATCGCGAGCAGGCTCACTCCTACATTGATTTGCGTTCAGCGCAACGCGTAATCCAGCACGATCCCGACGAAAATCGCCAATCCAGCCCAATGGTTGTGCAAAAACGCTTTGAAGCAGCGCATCCGGTCGCGATCCCGCGTGTACCAGAATTCCCACGCATAACACCCGGCAGCCACCAGCAAGCCAAGATGGAACCAGATTCCCAGCTCAAATTTGGATCCCGCCAGCATCAGGCAGCCCAGCGACAATGCCTGCAAACTCAGGATGATCACCCGGTCCGCCTCGCCAAACAGAATCGCCGTGGATTTCACGCCAATCTTCAAATCGTCATCGCGATCGGTCATCGCGTAATAGGTGTCGTAACCCACCGTCCACAGCAGGTTGGCGATCCACAGCAGCCACGCTGCCGCCGGCAGTTCACCGGTCTCGGCCGTGAACGCCATCGGCATGCCCCACGAAAACGCCGCGCCCAGCACCACTTGCGGGTAATAGGTGTAGCGCTTCATGAACGGATAAGTGAAGGCCAACGCCAGACCACCGAGCGACAGCCAGATCGTCGGTGCATTGGTGCACAGCACCAGCAGAAAACTCACGCCCATCAACAGGGCGAAGAACACCAGCGCTTCTTTCGAACTGATCTTGCCGCTGGCCAGCGGTCGCTGCGCGGTGCGTTTGACGTGGCCGTCGACCTTGCGGTCGGCCCAGTCGTTGATCACGCAACCGCCGGCGCGGGTCAGTACCACGCCGAGGACGAAAATCACCACGTTGGCCAGCGACGGCGAGCCTTTGCCGGCAATCCACAGGGCCCAAAGGGTTGGCCACAGCAGCAGATAAATGCCGATCGGCTTGTCCATCCGGGTCAACTGAATGAAGTCCCACGCGCGCGGGTTCAAGCGGTTCAGCGACTTGAGCAGGCTCTGATACATCAGCAGTTCTCCGGATGGGCGCGAGCGGTGCGCCACAGGCTCGGCAGGAAGATTTCCGCGACCAGTACGCTCAAAGCGCCACGGTCGAAACGCGAACGCCGACCCCACAGCTCAGGCGCCTTCACGTCTGGCGGCAACCATTGTTCAGGGTAGTGACAAACTTCGAGGGCGCGACGCTGGAAGGCCTGATCGCAAAACAGCAATTCGCCCAGCGAGCGGCTGCCCAGCTCATCCATGTGCAAGCCGTCGCCTTGCAAGGCGGCGCGCGAAGCGACGCTGCGGGCAAACAACCAAGCCTCGCCGTGACCGCGCAAATACACCTCGCGCACCCAGCCTTCGCTGCCTTCGGCCAACTCCAGCGCCGCGCATTCGTCGGCGCGCAGAGTGTCCCAGCCTTCGAACAACGGCGTGACGCTGAAGCCATCATCGGACAGCCGGGTCAGTCGGCGGGTGAGGGAGCCTTCGTCGAACAGCCAGTCGAGGGTCAACGAATCGGGGAGGGGCGTCAGTCGGCTTTGAGTCAGCCAGAGCGGGGCCGGGCAGGCATTTGAATGTTGCACAATGAGTCATTATTGGCCGCAAATGAGGCGGCGAGCTTAACATGGTGGCCGCCGATATTGATTGATCCGGGTCGCCGTTGCGCCGAACAGGCTTGCATCTGCCCGGCTCCATCAGTACAAAACGCCCTGAGCCGGATGGCAGCGCAACACCCATCGACCGTCCGCGCCGGCACCACGCCTGAACCCTGAGGAAGTACCTGAATGAAAAAGTGGCAATGCATCGTCTGTGGCCTGATCTACAACGAAGCCGAGGGTTGGCCGGATGACGGCATTGCGCCGGGCACCGCTTGGCAGGATGTACCGGCAGACTGGCTGTGCCCGGACTGCGGCGTCGGCAAAATGGACTTCGAAATGATCGAAATCAACTAAGCACAATCAAGGAATAAGGCATGAGCGCACCTGTCGTCATCATTGGCACTGGCCTTGCGGGCTACAACCTGGCCCGCGAGTTTCGCAAACTCGATAGCGAAACCCCGTTGCTGTTGATTACGGCTGATGACGGCCGTTCTTACTCCAAACCGATGCTCTCTACCGGTTTCGGCAAGAACAAGGACGCCGACGGCCTGAGCATGGCTGAACCGGGCGCCATGGCCGAGCAGTTGAAGGCCGAGGTGCGCACTCATACGTGCATCAGCGGCATCGATGCCGGCCACAAGCGTCTGTGGATCGGTGAAGAAGCGGTGGCCTACCGCGACCTGATTCTCGCTTGGGGCGCAGAAACAGTGCGCGTGCCCATCGAAGGCGATGGCGCGGATCTGGTGTTCCCGATCAATGATCTCGAAGACTATGCGCGTTTCCGCGCCGCTGCGGCGGGCAAGCGTCGGGTGCTACTGCTCGGCGCTGGCCTGATCGGCTGTGAGTTTGCCAACGACCTGATACTTGGCGGCTACGAAGTGCAACTGGTTGCACCCTGTGAACAAGTCATGCCGATGCTGCTGCACCCGGCCGCTGCGGCGGCGGTGCAGGCCGGGCTGGAAAGCCTCGGTGCGAAATTCCACCTCGGCCCGGTACTGACCCGCCTGCAAAAAGTCGCCGACGGCCTGGAAGCGCACCTGTCCGACGGCCAGGTCATTCCTTGCGACGTAGTGGTTTCGGCCATCGGCCTGCGCCCGCGTATCGATCTGGCGGCGGCTGCCGGCGTGCAGGTCAACCGCGGCGTCGTGGTCGACCGGCACCTGAAAACCTCCCACGCCAATATTTACGCCCTGGGCGACTGCGCCGAGGTCGACGGATTGAATCTGCTGTACGTGATGCCCCTGATGAGTTGCGCGCGCGCGCTGGCGCAAACCCTGACGGGTAACCCGACCGCCGTGAGCTACGGCCCGATGCCGATCACCGTGAAAACCCCGGTGTGCCCGCTGGTGGTTTCGCCGCCACCACGGGGCAGCGAAGGTGTCTGGACCGTCGAAGGCCAGGGCGCCGACATCAAGGCGCTGTGCCACAGCGCCGACGGCCAATTGCTCGGTTACGCGCTAACCGGTGCAGCCGTGATGGAAAAACTCGCCCTCAACAAACAGCTTCCGGCCCTGCTGGCGTAAATACCGGTCGTTCTGTCGGAATCACCCCGCTTTTGCCCCTACAAAGGTCGCGTGGAGACTGGCGCCGCCGGTATCCGCGTGCCATTCTCACTCCCGTCTGCCGCAGAGTAGAGCCTGCGGCGCCTTGGGCGCTGTTCCAACGAGAACAGCACGGACATAACAACAAAAAACCGTCAAAGGGGCTTCACTAATGCGTAAACCAGAACTCGCCGCTGCAATCGCTGAAAAAGCAGATCTGACCAAAGAACAGGCCAACCGCGTACTCAACGCCGTTCTCGAAGAAATCACCGGCGCTCTGCACCGCAAGGACAGCGTGACGCTGGTCGGCTTCGGCACCTTCCTGCAACGCCACCGCGGCGCCCGCACCGGCAAAAACCCGCAAACCGGCGAGCCGGTTAAAATCAAGGCCAGCAACACTGTTGCGTTCAAGCCAGGCAAATCGTTGAAAGACAGCGTAAATCCTTAATTGCGGCGAACTCCTCGAATAACGGGGAGAACCGCTGAAAAAATGGGCACACCGATTGCGGTCGGGTGCCCATTTTTTATGCCTGCCTATTTGTTATGCACTGCAGCAATAATAAAGCCACGTAACCAATTGCATTGGTTGGCGATCGATCTGCCTCACACTTAAATCAATACCCTATATATAAAAGCCATCATAGTGATGGCACTTTTGCCATTGTTGGTTGTCTCGCTGTGAATTGTTGAAACAACACTGAAATCTTTCGGAATCATCCTACATCCGTTTTTTTCAAAACCCGTCATGCTCCGCGCCATTGTCGTCGGCCCCGGTTTTCGGTGATCACGGCAGATTGGAACGATCGCTCTAAATCAGGGTTTTCAGGTGTTTCGTGCGGCTGCGTATATATGAAGACGGCATCGGGGATTCCCTGACTAAATATAGGGAAACCTCCTACAACAAACAAAGAACAGTTCGTCTTGTTGTTTAATCAGATGCTTGCTAGTGGCCATCATAGTGATTACGATGCGCCCACTTGAAAGAGCACATCTCAATTGGATGAGTCGCTTCACCGCTCTTCGATACTGTCCCGCGCCGCGGTAACTCCAATAGGCGCCTGACTGTAATCCTTAATAAAGGCCATGGATGTCCTACTCAAGCAAACTTTCCGCCCATTACCTCGAACTCGCTAAAGTCTCTGTTTCCAAAGAGAATTTCGCGGGCGAAGACGTTCGTTTTTCGAGCGAATTCGAGGCCTTGGAAAGTGAGCTCGCCAAAGCCTCGTCGATGCACGAAAGCGGGCAGATCGACTGGCTGAAAATTCGCGAAAACAGCGAAAATCTGCTGCGTACCCAATCCAAGGATTTACGTGTCGGCGCCTGGCTAACCTGGTCGCTGTACCAGCGCGAATCCTTCCCCGGGCTGCTGGCCGGTCTCGGTCTGCTGCACCATCTGTCGGAAAACAACTGGGCCGACGTTCACCCGCTCAAACCCCGTACTCGTGCCGCCGCCATCGGCTGGCTGGTACCGCGTCTCGAGCAAGTCATCACCGAAAACATTGCGATCAAAGAGCAGTTGCCGATGTTCCGGCAGCTCTCCGAGCACCTGTCCGGCCTTGAAGCGGCGTGTGCTGAGCACCTGGGCGATGATTCGCCATTGCTGCTGCCGATCTCCCGTCGCCTGAAAACCATGATCCAGCGTGCGGCCGACAATCAGCCGGCCCCCGGTGTGGTCGGTGCGGCGGTGGCGCAGGTCAAGCAGGCGGCGAGCCAGTTGCTCACCCCCGGCGCACCGATCGACAACGAACGAGATGCACACAAAGCCCTGCGCGCCCAACAGGAAAGCGCGCGCCCGCTGTGCGCCTGGTGGCTCAAGCAGAAGGCTACTGACCTGCGCGCCCTGCGCCTGAATCGCACGTTGCTGTGGATGACCATCGACGCAGTACCCGAGCGCAACGCCGAACAGATCACCGTGTTGCGCGGCCTGCCACTGGAAAAACTCAAGCTCTACCAAGACCGTTTCGATCAAGGCAAATACGCTGACCTGCTGGTGGAACTGGAGGCGAGCCTGGCGAAGGCGCCGTTCTGGTTCGATGGGCAGAGGATGGTCTGGGAGTGTCTCCAGAACCTCAACGCCGAGTTGGCAATGCGCGAAGTGGAAATCCACTTCGCGCTTTTGATTCAACGGCTGCCCGGCATTGTCGAGTTGCGCTTCCATGACGGCGCGCCGTTTGCCGATCCGTCCACCCGGGCGTGGATCGCCGCCAATGTCATGCCGCACCTGCAAAGCGCCAGCGCGCCGCGCAAGGTCGAAAGCGAAAACGTCGAAACCCAGCCAGCCTGGGAAAAAGCCCTCGAAGAAGTTCTGCCGCTGCTGCGCAAGGAAGGCCTGAAGCCTGCCGTGCAGACGCTCAAGCAAGGTTTGCAATCGGCCCATGGCGGGCGCGAACGCTTCTTCTGGCAGTTCGCCCTCGCGCGGCTGTGCTTCATGGCCAAGAAATACGAACTGGCCAAGAACCAGCTGGAAACCCTCGATCAGACATTACAGGACTCAGGCCTGCACGCCTGGGAGCCCGATCTTGCATTGGAAGTGCTGCACCTGCTGCACAGTTGCTGCGAGTTGTTGCCGCAGAACCATGCCGTACGTGAACGCAAGGAAGAGATTTATCGCAGGCTGTGCCACCTCGACCTCGAAGTGGTACTCGAATAGGCCCCAGGGCCACAACCGCAAGGAGAAAAGCCATGGCCAAAGAAGGCTCGGTAGCCCCCAAGGAACGCATCAACGTCACCTTCAAACCCGCCACCGGCGGTGCTCAGGAAGAGATTGAACTGCCGCTGAAGCTGCTGGCAATCGGTGACTACACCCACCGCAAGGACGATCGCAAAATCGAAGATCGCAAGCCGATCAGCATCGACAAGATGACCTTCGACGAAGTGTTGGCCAAGCAAGAACTGGGTCTGACGCTGAGCGTGCCGAACCGTCTGCAGGAAGATGGCGAGGCCGACGAGCTGGCTGTGCAACTGCGCGTCAATTCGATGAAGGACTTCAACCCGGCCAGCCTGGTCGAGCAAGTGCCTGAGCTGAAAAAACTGATGGAACTGCGCGATGCGCTGGTGGCCCTCAAAGGCCCGCTGGGTAA
This sequence comes from Pseudomonas sp. Irchel s3a12, assembly GCF_900187485.1. NCBI lineage: Bacteria > Pseudomonadati > Pseudomonadota > Gammaproteobacteria > Pseudomonadales > Pseudomonadaceae > Pseudomonas > Pseudomonas sp. Irchel s3a12. The sequence continues at coordinate 146,547 of NZ_FYDN01000003.1, read as the reverse complement.
CGCACCTGCGTTCCGTAAAGCGATCGAAGGCGTGCTCGCCGACGACGAATCCCGCGGTCGCGTACTCGGTGAGCTGGGCCTGAACGCCGCAGCCCCGGACGCCTGAGACTCCAGCCAAGGAAGCCAACACAATGAGCACTAGCGCAGCACAAGAGAAGAGCGCCGCCAGCGGCGAATACAGCATTCTCGACAGCATCATCGCCGAAACCCGTCTGACTCCGGACGACGAAGCCTACGACATCGCCAAGCGCGGTGTGTCGGCCTTCATCGAAGAACTGCTCAAGCCGCAGAACAACGGTGAGCCGGTCAAGAAGGCCATGGTTGACCGCATGATCGCCGAGATCGATGCCAAGCTCAGCCGTCAGATGGACGAGATCCTGCACCACCCGGACTTCCAGGCTCTGGAGTCGTCGTGGCGTGGCCTGCAGTTGCTGGTCGACCGCACCAACTTCCGCGAAAACATCAAAATCGAAATCCTCAACGTCTCGAAAGAAGACCTGCTGGACGATTTCGAAGACTCGCCGGAAGTCATGCAGTCGGGCCTGTACAAGCACATCTACACTGCTGAATACGGCCAGTTCGGTGGTCAGCCTGTGGGCGCGATCATCGCTAACTACTACATGTCGCCAAGCTCGCCAGACGTGAAGCTGATGCAGTACGTGGCCAGCGTTTCGTGCATGTCCCACGCGCCGTTCATCGCTGCTGCCGGCCCGAAATTCTTCGGCCTGGAAAGCTTCACCGGCCTGCCGGATCTGAAAGATCTGAAAGACCACTTCGAAGGCCCGCAATTCGCCAAATGGCAGAGCTTCCGTACTTCGGAAGACTCTCGTTATGTTGGCCTGACCGTGCCGCGTTTCCTGCTGCGTAACCCGTACGATCCGGAAGAAAACCCGGTCAAATCGTTCGTGTACAAGGAAACCGTTGCCAACAGCCACGAGCACTACCTGTGGGGCAACACGGCTTACGCGTTCGGCACCAAGCTGACCGACAGCTTCGCCAAATTCCGCTGGTGCCCGAACATCATCGGCCCGCAGAGCGGTGGCGCGGTTGAAGACCTGCCGTTGCACCATTTCGAAAGCATGGGCGAAATCGAAACCAAGATCCCTACTGAGGTTCTGGTTTCCGACCGTCGTGAATACGAACTGGCCGAGGAAGGCTTCATCTCCCTGACCATGCGTAAAGGCTCCGACAACGCGGCGTTCTTCTCCGCCAGCTCGGTACAGAAGCCGAAGTTCTTCGGCATCAGCGCAGAAGGCAAGGCCGCAGAGCTGAACTACAAGCTCGGCACCCAACTGCCGTACATGATGATCGTCAACCGTCTGGCTCACTACTTGAAAGTGCTGCAGCGCGAGCAACTCGGTTCGTGGAAAGAGCGTACCGACCTCGAGCTGGAACTGAACAAGTGGATCCGTCAGTACGTTGCCGACCAGGAAAACCCGAGCGCCGAAGTGCGTGGCCGTCGTCCGCTGCGCGCTGCGCAAGTGATCGTCAGCGACGTTGAAGGCGAGCCGGGCTGGTACCGCGTGAGCTTGAACGTGCGTCCGCACTTCAAGTACATGGGTGCCGATTTCACCCTGTCGCTGGTTGGCAAGCTGGACAAAGAGTAAGAGCGACTCATGGACGGATACGGCAGCCTGTTCGAACGCCTTAACGGCGACGCGCAACTACGCAAGGGCAACAGCCTTGAGGCTTGTGCCATGGCGTCAGTGGCTGCCCATCTGGCCAAAATGCTCAGCACCCGGGCCGGCAGCGTGCAAACGCTGGCCGACTACGGGTTGCCCGATCTCAATGACATGCGTCTGAGCCTGCACGACTCCCTGAGTCAGGCCCGTCTGGCCATCGAGAATTTCATCGAAGCCTACGAGCCGCGCCTGAGCAACGTGCGTGTCATTTCCCTGCCGCGTGACCACGATCAACTGCGCCTGGCCTTCAGCATCGAAGGCCTGCTGGAAGTTGAAGGGTTCAAGCGTCAGGTCAGTTTTTCCGCGCGCCTGGATGGCAGCGGACAAGTGAAGGTCACCTAAGGAGATCCCCGATGTCTGGCAAACCAGCAGCACGCGTATCCGACCCTACCGCTTGCCCACTTCCAGGCCACGGTACCAACCCGATCGCCGCCGGTTCCGGCGACGTGTTCTTCGACGGCCTCGCGGCCGCCCGCCAAGGCGATGCCTCGGCGTGTGGTGGTGCGATGGTCGGCGATCTGGCGACCACGGTTTTGATCAATGGCAAACCGGCCGCGACCGTGGGTTCGGTTGGTATTCACGGAAACAAGGTCACGGCAGGTTCCGGGACGGTGATTATCGGCAATTCGCCAGGGTCGAGCTGATGACTAAGAAACACCTGAGTGGCGTTGTTCGTTCATGGATAGTCGATAGCGGGGCGTTCTGTCCATGAAGCACATGTTCGGGTCGGCTCAATGAAACACAGAGCCTGGCAATGTCTTGTGGCTTTTCTCAGCTCGGTTGGTTTGCTGGCGATTTTGGTCGGCTTGACGCTGCTGCTGCGGATGGAAAGCTCGACCGAACCAAAGCTGTTCGCTCATCCCCACGCGTTGTGGATTGGCGCCGAGGATGGGGGGGTATTCGTCGAGATTACTAAGCACGAAGCGCCGGACTATTACGTGGAAATTCGTCACGAAAGTGGAGGGATGTGGACTGAAGGCTGGGTTCGATATGGCACCAGGGACAGCCATCCACTCAGCGCTGCGGCAATTGGTGGCTACGGCGGTGAAGAGCTCTATGTCTATACGGGTGTCGCGATCACGGCGCAAAAACAGGGAGTTGCGCAGCGATGAATAAATATGTGCCAGCGACCCCGGGGCAGGAGACGGACGCATGACCGACTCAGGTCGCTTCGCAATGATTTGGCTGCAGCGCTTGCTACTCGTGGTGGGAGCGTTCGCCTGCATGCTCTATTTTGCTGCGCACGCGCTTTCCAACGCTTTTATGTTGCTGATGGACCGCGAAAATTTTATCCCTGCGCAGTCGTCCATCTGGACATTCGAACCTTACGAAATCAATCAAGGCTCTTCGTCTTACTGGCTCTACGGTGAGGACAGGGACAACTATTACTTTTTTGCGTACGTCCCTGAACATTCATATCGCGTGATCGCAAAAGACAATGGGTGCGCAGGCTTCGACAAGCGCGATGTCCGCACATGGTGCATGGATCACGCTGTGGAGGTTCGCAGATGACCGACTCATCAAGCGAGATGCTTATGCTCAGTCGCACGCAACTGAGCTTCTTCATGGCTGCATTGTGGTGGCCATTGCTGGCGGTGTTGGCGATCAGTTCCTATGACCTGTGGAATGGCGAGTATTCAACACCCGAGTCGTCCGGGATTTATTGGCAGTACCTGTTGTGGTGGGGAATTCCCGGGCTTTTGGGTTTTTCGCTATGGATGTCCCGATCGGCGCAGAGCCGCAACGAGCAGCAGGCATTGCGGATGGTTTGGTGGGCGCCGGTGAAGTTCATCCCGTTCTATGCCGTGCCATGGATGCTGTATGGCTTGCTCAGTCTGGCCGTCGGTCAGCTCAGTGATGCCTACATGGCGTACGGCTGGATCTCGATTGTGCCGTTTCTCCTGATTGGCGGTTACGTCTGTGCCGGCGTGACGGTCGCGCTCTACAGGATATTTTTTTGATGAGTTCCACTACCAGGCAGGTAACCCGTGTCATTTAACCACTACTACCAAAGCGAACTCACCGCACTGCGCCAACTCGGTCGCCGTTTCGCCGAGCGTAGTCCGGCGTTGGCGCCGTATCTGGGCCAGGCAGGGCGGGATCCGGATGTGGAGCGGTTGCTCGAAGGCTTTGCGTTTCTGACTGGGCGTCTGCGCCAGAAGCTCGATGACGAGCTGCCGGAACTCAGCCATTCGCTGATGCAACTGCTGTGGCCGAACTACATGCGCCCGCTGCCGGCGTTCAGCATTTTGCAGTTCGATCCGCTCAAGCGATCCGGGCCGGCGTTGCGCGTCGAGCGTGATACGCCGATTGAAAGCAAGCCGATCGAAGACGTGCGTTGCCGCTTCCGCACCTGCTACCCGACCGAAGTGTTGCCGCTGGATCTGGCCGCGCTGAATTACTCGGTGAAGGGCGACGGCTCGCTGCTCAGCCTGCGTCTGGAAATGAGTGCCGATGGCCACCTCGGTGAGCTGGAACTGAGCAAGCTGCGTTTGCACTTTGCCGGTGAGCGCTACATCAGCCAGATGCTCTACCTGAGCCTGCTGCGCAACCTCGAAGGCATCGAACTGATCCCGCTCGACGGTGCCGGCAAACCGATCGATGGCGTCAGCGGCAAGCCGATGGCGTTCAAGATTCCCGGTGATCGGGTCAAACCGGTGGGCTTTGCCGAAGAAGAAGCGTTGATCCCGTATCCGCTGAACACCTTCCGCGGCTATCGCTACCTGCAGGAATACTTCGCCTTCCAGGACAAGTTCCTGTTCGTCGACGTCAACGGCCTGGACATCATCAACGCGCTGCCGGAAGACACCCTCAAGCAGATGCGTGGCCTCGAATTGCGCTTCGATATTCGCAAGAGCGGCATCATGCGCATGCGTCCGACCTTGGATAACGTCAAGCTGTTCTGCACGCCGATTGCCAACCTGTTCGCCCACGACGCACTGCCGATTCGCCTCGACGGCAAGCAGGATGAATACCTGTTGCTGCCGGCGGAATACGATCTGGAAAACTGCGGTGTGTTCTCGGTGGAAACCGTGACCGGCTGGAAGCCCGGCGGCCTCGGTTATCAGGAGTACGTGCCGTTCGAATCCTTCGAGCACGACCCGAGTTTCGACGTGCCCAACAGCCGTCCGCATTACAGCATCCGCCAGCGTTCGTCCTTGCTGCACGACGGCCTCGACACCTACCTGAGCTTCGGTATTCGCCATACCGAAGCCCACGAAACCCTGTCGATCGAGCTGATGTGCACCAACCAGAACCTGCCGCGCAAGCTCAAACTCGGCGACATCTGCATGGCCAGTGAAGAGACGCCGGAGTTCTTGAGCTTCCGCAACATTACCCCGGCCACTTCCAGCTTCGCGCCACCGCTGAACCGTGACTTCCTGTGGAAGCTGATCAGCAACATGTCGCTTAACTATCTGTCGCTGGCCGACGTCAATGCGTTGAAGGTGATTCTCGAAACCTACGACTTGCCGCGCTACTACGACCAGCACGCGGAGAAGGTCAGCAAACGCTTGCTCGGCGGCCTCAAGCACATCAAGCATCACCACGTCGACCGCTTGCACCGTGGGTTGCCGGTGCGCGGTTTGCGCACCGAACTGACCATCGACCCGGAAGGGTACATCGGCGAAGGCGACCTGTTCGTCTTCGCTTCGGTTCTTAACGAGTTTTTCGCGCTTTACGCCAGTCTCAATTCATTCCATGAGCTGCGCGTAAAAAGCACACAGGGAGAGGTGTACCAATGGACACCACGTATGGGCCTGCAGCCCCTGCTTTAAGCGGGCTGACCAAGGTAATACGCGAGTACTCGCTGTTTCAGGCCGTGCTGCTGGTGATCGACCGGCTGCGCGAAGCACACCCGTACCTGAGCGAAGACGATCTGTACGACCACGTGGAGTTCCAGGCCAACCCGAGCCTGGGCTTTCCGCGCAGCGACGTCGATCGCGTCGAGTTTTTCGAAGAACACGGGCAGATGCGCGCGCGCATGCGTTTCAACCTGATCGGCCTGGTCGGTTCCGGCTCGCCGCTGCCGGCGTTCTATGGCGAACAAGCCCTGGGCGACAGCGAGGACGGCAACCCGACACGTAACTTCCTCGACCTGTTCCACCATCGCCTGCAACGGCTGATGCTGCCGATCTGGCGCAAATACCGCTATCGCGCAAGCTTCCAGAGTGGCGCGATTGACCCGTTCTCCTCGCAGCTGTTCGCCCTGATCGGTCTGGGCGGCGACGAGATCCGCAAGGCCAAGGAACTCAACTGGAAACGCCTGCTGCCGTACCTCGGCCTGCTCAGCTTGCGGGCGCACTCGGCGGCGCTGATCGAAGCCGTACTGCGTTACTACTTCAAGCACGAAGACCTGGTCATCGAGCAGTGCATCGAGCGCCGCGTAGAAATTCTCGAAGAGCAGCGCAATCGTTTGGGTCGTGCCAACAGCATGCTCGGTGAAGACCTGGTGCTCGGCGAACACGTGCGCGACCGCAGCGGCAAATTCCGCATTCACATCACCGAACTCGACTGGCAGCGATTCCATGAATTCCTGCCGATCGGTTTCGGTTACCAGCCGCTCTGCGCGCTGGTGCGGTTCACCCTGCGTGACCCGCTCGATTACGACATTCGCCTGGTCCTGCGCCAGGAAGAAATCCGCGAACTGCGCATCGGTGAGCAGAACGCCTGTCGCCTCGGTTGGACCAGTTGGCTGGGCCGCGAGAAAGCGGACGGCGTGGTGACCCTGGGCAGCAAAATTCATTAAGGACGTGAGCCATGATCAACGTAGACCTGCAACAACTCATCCAGGCGCTGGACGCCGAAACCCGTCGTGATCTGGAACGTTCTGCCGAGCGTTGCGTGGCCCGTGGCGGCAGCAAGATCCTCGTCGAAGACTTGATGCTCGGCCTGCTCGAGCGTCCGAACGGTTTGCTGTCGCGCGCACTGCAGGATGCCGACGTCGACGCCGGTGAACTCAGCGCCGCGCTGCAATCGCGGGTCGAACACAGCGCTTCGCGTAACCCTGTGTTCGCCCCGGAACTGGTGCAGTGGCTGCAAGACGCGCTGCTGGTGGCCAATCTCGAACTGGGCCAGACCCAGGTCGAAGACGCCGCGCTGATCCTCGCGCTGCTGCGTAATCCGATGCGCTACGCCGGCAGCCGTTATCAGCCGCTGCTCGCCAAGCTGAACATTGATCGCCTGAAGGAATTTGCCCTGTCGCAACAGGAGCAACCGGCGGCCAACGGCAAACCAGCGGCGCAGGGCGAATCGCTGCTGCAGCGCTTCACCCACAACCTGACCCAACAGGCCCGCGACGGCAAACTCGACCCGGTGCTGTGCCGTGACGGCGCGATTCGCCAGATGGTCGACATCCTCGCCCGTCGCCGCAAGAACAACCCGATCGTCGTCGGTGAGGCCGGTGTCGGCAAGACCGCCATCGTCGAAGGATTGGCTTCGCGCATTGCCGCCGGTGAAGTGCCGCAAGTGCTCAAAGGCGTAGAACTGCTGTCGCTGGACATGGGCCTGCTGCAGGCTGGCGCCAGCGTCAAAGGTGAGTTCGAACGTCGTCTTAAAGGCGTGATCGACGAAGTCAAAGCCTCGCCGAAACCGATCATTCTGTTTATCGACGAAGCTCATACCCTGATCGGCGCGGGCGGCAATGCCGGCGGTTCCGATGCGGCCAACCTGCTGAAACCGGCACTGGCCCGTGGCGAACTGCGCACCATCGCTGCGACCACTTGGGCCGAGTACAAGAAATACTTCGAGAAAGACCCGGCGCTGGCCCGTCGTTTCCAACCGGTGCAACTGCACGAACCGACCGTCAGTGAAGCGGTGACCATCCTTCGTGGTCTGGCCCAGGTTTACGAGAAGAGCCACGGCATTTACCTGCGCGATGACGCGGTGGTTTCGGCGGCTGAATTGTCCGCACGTTATCTGGCCGGTCGGCAGCTGCCGGACAAAGCTGTCGATGTGCTCGACACCGCTTGCGCCCGCGTACGCATCAGCCTCGCCGCCGCCCCGGAAAGCCTTGAGCGCCTGCGTGGCGAACTGGCTGAAGGTGGCCGCCAGCGTCAGGCCCTGCGCCGCGATGCCGAAGCCGGTCTGCTGATCGACCACGAAGCGCTGGATGCATTGGAAGCGCGTCTCGACGAAGCCGAAACTGAAATGGTCGCGCTGGAAACCCTGTGGACTGAACAGAAGCAACTGGCCGAGCGCCTGCTGGAACTGCGTCAGCAACTGGCCAAGGCCCGCGAAGCTGCTGCGGTCGAGCCAGTGGTCACCGTTGAAGAAGACGCCGAAGGCACCGTGATCGAAACCGTCTCCGCTGAGGTTGAAGAAGGCCAAAGCGTCGAAGCGCTGGAAGCCCAGCTCAACGAAACCCACAGCGCCCTGACCGCCGCCCAAGTCAAAGAGCGTCTGGTCAGCTTCGAAGTCTGCCCGCGTCTGGTCGCCGAAGTGATCAGCGCCTGGACCGGCGTGCCATTGGCGCAACTGGCCCGTGAGCACAACGCCAAAGTCGCCAGTTTCGCCACTGACCTGCGCACGCGCATCCGTGGTCAGGAACAGGCCGTGCACGCACTGGATCGCTCGATGCGCGCCACCGCTGCCGGTCTGAACAAGCCTGACGCGCCGGTCGGTGTGTTCCTGCTGGTCGGCCCGAGCGGCGTCGGTAAAACCGAAACCGCGCTGGCCCTGGCTGACTTGCTGTACGGCGGTGATCGTTTCATCACCACCATCAACATGTCCGAGTTCCAGGAGAAGCACACCGTCTCCCGTCTGATCGGCGCACCACCAGGCTACGTCGGTTACGGCGAGGGCGGCATGCTCACCGAAGCCGTACGCCAGAAACCGTACTCGGTGGTGTTGCTCGATGAAGTCGAAAAGGCTGACCCGGACGTGCTCAACCTGTTCTACCAAATCTTCGACAAAGGCGTGGCCAACGACGGCGAGGGTCGCGAGATCGACTTCCGCAATACGTTGATCCTGATGACCTCGAACCTCGGTAGCGACAAGATCAGCGACCTCTGCGAAAACGGCGCACGCCCGACCGCTGAAGTCCTCGAAGAAACCATTCGCCCGGTACTCAGCAAACACTTCAAACCGGCGCTGCTGGCGCGGATGAAAGTGGTGCCGTACTACCCGGTCGGCGGCCCGGTATTGCGCGAGCTGATCGAGATCAAACTCGGTCGTCTCGGCGAGCGCCTCAACCGTCGTCAGCTGGATTTCAGCTGGTGCCAGAACCTCGTCGATCACCTGTCCGAGCGTTGCACGCAAAGCGAAAGCGGTGCGCGTCTGATCGACCATCTGCTCGATCAGCACGTGCTGCCGCTGGTGGCTGACCGCTTGCTCGATGCCATGGCTACCGGTGAAAGCCTCAAGCGTGTGCATGCCACGCTCGACGGCGAGTCCAGCGTGACGTGCGAGTTCGCCTGAGGTGGGTGTGATGTTCACTCAGGTGCCGCAGCCACTGGTCTATGCCGAAGCGTTGCTGGCGCAGTTCGCCAGTCTGTCGCGGGCGGCGGACGGTGCTGCGTTGCTGGGTGACTTCGTGCGTGGGTTGGCCGAGTTGAGCGGTTGCGAATTGACGCAGCTGTATCTGCTCGACGCCACCCACACGTGCCTGGGGATGAATGCCGAATACCTCGACGGCGCCTTGCAACCGCGTGAAGCGGCGAGCCTGCCGGCGGATTACAACGGTGAGCAACTGCTGCAATTCGCCCTGTGCCAGAACCGCGTGGTGTGCCTCGACGACTTGAGCGGCAGCCTGCACGAAACCAGTTTCCTGCCAGCGGCGACCTCGCCGTGGCAGTCGCTGTTGTGCGTGCCACTGGTCAATCAGCACAAAGCTGTTGAAGGTTTGCTGTTGTGCGCCAGCCGTCGTCGTACCAACCTGCAAGGCTTCGCCGATTCCCTCGGCCAGCTCGGCTCGTTCGTGCTTGGCCAGTTGCATTTGCTGCAACGTCTGCGCCAGCCACTGGCGGAATCGGCAACAGTGGCGCGCAGCGTGCCGAGCATCAGTGGCTATGGCTTGATCGGTAAAAGCGCGGCGATGCGCCAGACCCATTCGCTGATCAGCAAAGTCCTGCACAGCCCGTACACCGTGTTGTTGCGCGGCGAAACCGGCACCGGCAAGGAAGTCGTTGCGCGGGCGATTCACGATTGCGGCCCGCGCCGTTCCCAGGCGTTTATCGTGCAGAACTGCGCGGCGGTTCCGGAAAATCTGCTGGAAAGCGAGCTGTTCGGCTATCGCAAAGGCGCGTTCACCGGTGCCGATCGCGACCGCGCCGGCCTGTTCGATGCGGCCAATGGCGGCACGTTGTTGCTCGACGAGATCGGCGACATGCCGTTGTCGTTGCAGGCGAAGATCTTGCGCGTGTTGCAGGAAGGCGAGATCCGTCCGCTGGGCTCCAACGACACGCACAAAATCGATGTACGCATCATCGCCGCAACGCACCGCGATCTGTCGACGCTGGTCAGCGAAGGCAAATTCCGCGAGGACTTGTACTACCGCCTCGCGCAATTCCCGATCGAGCTGCCGGCGCTGCGTCAGCGTGAAGGCGACATCCTCGAACTGGCCCAGCACTTCGCCGAGAAGACCTGCACGTATTTGCAACGCGATCCGGTGCGCTGGTCGAGTGCGGCGCTGGAACACCTGTCCGGCTACAACTTCCCCGGCAACGTGCGTGAACTCAAGGCATTGGTCGAACGTGCGGTGCTGTTGTGCGAAGGCGGCGAGTTGCTCGCCGAGCATTTCTCCCTGCGCATGGAGGCAATGCCGGAAGACAACAGCCACTTGAATTTGCGCGAACGTCTGGAGCAGGTCGAACGCACGTTATTGCTCGATTGCCTGCGCAAAAACGACGGCAACCAGACCCTCGCCGCCCGTGAACTGGGCTTGCCGCGACGCACGCTGCTGTATCGGCTCGGCCGTTTGAACATCAATCTGGGAGATTTCGATGGGTAGGCAAAACTTCATCGAAATCCCCACAAAAACCAATTTCAGCGCCGCCCGCAAGGGTCGGCGCTTTGTGCTTTGTCTACACCTGGAGACCCTCTGATGTCTGTTCGTCACTGGCACGCTGTCCTGCTGACCCTCGTCGTTCTATGCGGCCTTGGCGGCTGTAGCGGCAATTACAAATTCAACGACAACGACTATCGCCCGTTGGGTGATCCGCAAGCGGTCAATCGCGGCAAGTGACCGCAAGGAGCATCAAACATGGAATTGGTTTTCGAAATGCTGAACACCAAGCAGTTCGTGCCCACCGAGTTGTGCCAGAAGACCTTTAAACAGGCCGGCGGCGTGATCGGGCGGGGCGAGGACTGCGACTGGATCATCCCTGACCGCAAGCGTCACCTGTCCAATCACCACGCGATTGTCAGTTACCGCGAGGGCACGTTCTTCCTCACCGACACCAGCAGCAACGGTGTCCAGGACGGCGAGAGCGGCGCACGCCTGCACAAAGGCGAACCGGTGCGCATCGAACACGGCAGCACCTACGTACTGGGTGACTTCGAGATTCGCGCGCGCCTGGTGCGTGACCCGGCGACCTTCGACGGTGAAGTCGGCCGTCCACGCGCTGCCGGCAGCATCATTCCCGATGACGCATTTCTGGATCTCGATCCGCTCAATGCTCTCGAACAGCAAGAGCGTGTGTACTCGGAAATCGACGAACTGCTGGCGCCGAACACCAAGCCTGAGGATTCCCGTCAACGCGCCGACTACGCGCGCATCGACATGGAAAGCCTGATGGTGCCGGAGCTGATTGCAGCCCCCGTCGAACCTGAGCCCGCTCCGGCACCGAAAGCCGTTGAGCGTCAAAGCGAAGGTTTCTGGGATCATTTCGGTGCGGCGCTGGGTGTCGACGTCAAAGGCCTCAGCCACGACGAACGCGAAGCCCTGGCGTTGAACGCGGCGCGCTTGCTGCGCCAAAGCATCGGCGGTTTGCAGCAGAGCCTGCGCACCCGTTCGGAGCTGAAAAACGAACTGCGTCTGGCCCAGACCACCGTGCAAGGCACCAACAAGAATCCGCTGAAATTCGCCGTCGATCCGAGCGAAGCGCTGCAGATTCTGTTGCAGCCAAGCAAGCCCGGCCATCTGCCGGCCGAGCAAGCGATTTCCCGCGCGTTCCGCGATCTGCAGGCGCATCAAGTCGCACTGCTGACCGCCAGCCGCGCCGCCGTACGCGGCACCCTGGAGCACTTCTCGCCGGAGCAACTGACCCTGCGTTTCGAGCGTGACAACAAGCCGTTGATCGCGACATCGGGCGGGCGCTGGAGAGCGTTCGGCCGCTATCACCAGGCGCTGCGTCAGGACGATGACTGGAGCGAGCGTCTGCTGGCCCGCGACTTCGCCCAGGCCTACGAAGAACAGATCCGCCTGATCTCCACCCTCCACACCGACCACCAAGGATGATGCGCATGTCTCGCCGCTCGACCGCTTTTTTCAAGACGCTGACTGCGCTCACCGTGCTGGTGCTGCTCGCCGGTTGCTCGTCGCTGTCGCCGTACTCGAAAGTGACCAAGATAAACCTGAAGCTGACCGGCAGCGATCAGCTCAACCCGGACCTCAACGGTCGGCCGTCGCCGATCGTCGTGCGCCTGTTCGAACTCAAGCACCCGGTGACCTTCGAGAACGCTGATTTCTTCAGCCTTTACGAACGCGCCAAGGAATCCCTCAACCCGGATCTGGTGGCCAGCGAAGAGCTCGAACTGCGCCCGGGTGAAACCGTGGAGATGAAGCTCAAGGTGGAAGAGGGCAGCCTTTATGTTGGCGTTCTCGCCGCTTACCGCGACTTGCCGGACACCCAATGGCGCCACACCGTTCAGATCACTCCGCTGGAAGTTACCGAAGTCGATTTGACTCTGGATCAGACCGGCATCCGCAACACCAATCAAGTGCTCGCCAAGGCGGATGACTGAACATGAATACCCATAAAGTCATTTGGCAGGAAGGCATGCTGCTGCGTCCGCAGCACTTCCAGCACAACGATCGTTATTACGATCACCAGATGAAAACCCGCACCCAGTTGCTGGGTGGCTACACCTGGGGTTTCCTTAATCTGGAGATCGACTTGCAGTTCCTCAACATGGGCAAACTGGTGATCAGTGAAGCCTCGGGGATTCTGCCGGACGGCAGCCTGTTCGAACTCGGTGGCAACACTGAGCCGCTGGCGCTGGACGTGCCGCCGAACACCGGCAACACGCCGATCTACCTGGCGCTGCCGCTGGTCACCGGCAACCACATCGAGTCGCGCCGTCCGGAGCAATCCGACGTGCTCGCGCGTTACACCGCGTACGACGCCGAAGTGGCCGACTCCAACGCCGGCGACGATTCCGCCAGCCAGGTCAGCTGCGGTCGCCCGGACTTCAAACTGTTGCTCGGCGAGCAGCAGAGCGATCAGGCCTACGTCAAGCTGAAGATCTGCGACGTGCTCGACACCACGCCGGACGGCGTGATCAGCCTCGACCCGGACTTCGTGCCGACCTACATTCAGGCCCACGCCTCCAGCTATCTGCTGTCGTGCCTGAAAGAAGTCATCAGCATGCTCAACCACCGTGGCGACACGATTGCCGAGCGGATTCGCTCCAACGGCAAGGTCGGCGGTGCTGAGGTCGGTGACTTCATGATGCTGCAACTGATCAACCGCACCGAACTGCTGCTGCGCCACTACCTCGGCCTGGAGCAAGTGCACCCGGAAGAGTTGTACCGCACGCTGCTGACCATGCTCGGCGATCTGGCGACCTTTTCCGGCGAGAGCAAACGCCCGCGCCTGGACAGCCGCTACTCCCACGCCGATCAGGGTGGGAGCTTCCGCAAACTGATGGAAGCAATTCGTCAGGTGCTGTCGATGGTGCTCGAGCAGCACGCCATTGAACTGATCCTGCAAGCACGTCAGTACGGCATCATCGTCTCGCCGTTGCACGACCACAAACTGCTCGGCTCGGCGTCGTTCGTGCTGGCAGCCAGTGCCAACTGCGACTCCGAAGAACTGCGCCACCGCTTGCCGGCGCACCTCAAGGTCGGCCCGGTGGAGCGTATCCGCCAACTGGTCAACCTGCACTTGCCGGGGATCAAGGTCAAACCGTTGCCGGTGGCCCCGCGGCAGATCGCGTTCCACTCGAACAAAACCTATTTCATCCTCGAACTCAGTTCCGAAGACCTGGCACAACTCGAGCGCTCCGGCGGTTTCGCGTTCCATGTGTCCGGCGAATTCGCCGAGCTTGAACTGAAATTCTGGGCCATCAGGAACTGACCGACATGATCAAGGAAACGGATTACAACCAGGACGACAAAACCGTCCTGCTCGATCGTCAAGGCCACGGACCGGCAGCCAGTCCGCTGACCGACTTCGCCGCGCCGCCGCGTTTCGAGCAACTGGAAGAACGCATGATCTACGCCGCGCGCCTGCGCCCGGCAGAAGCGTTCAACATCAGCCTCAATTCGCTGGTCGCTGCTTCGTCCGAACTGCTTTCGGAAGTGGTGCGCCTCAAGCACAGCGAAACCCGCGAAGACTTGTACGCACTCAACGAGCGTCTGACTGCCGGGCTCAAGCTGTTTGAAGTACGCGCCCTGCACAACGGTGCCGAAAGCAGCCAGGTGATGGCCGCGCGTTACGTGCTCTGCACCGTGGTCGACGAAGCTGTCGTGACCACGCCGTGGGGCAACGAAAGCGAATGGTCGCAGATGAGCCTGCTGAGCAGCTTCCACAACGAAACCTTTGGTGGCGAGAAGTTCTTCCAGTTGCTCGATCGACTGTCGAAGAACCCGGTCAAGCATCTGCCGATGCTCGAGCTGATGTACCTGTGCCTGTCCCTCGGTTTCGAGGGCAAGTACCGCGTACAGGCACGCGGCATGCTCGAACTCGAAGGCATCCGCGATGCTCTGTATCGGCAGATCCGTCAGTTGCGTGGCGACGTGCCGCGCGAGTTGTCGCCGCACTGGGAAGGCTTGAACGATCAGCGCCGTAACCTGGTGCGCATCGTGCCGGCGTGGATGGTGTTGTTGTTCACTTTCGTCTGTCTGGTGGTGATGTATTCAGGCTTCGCCTGGGTCTTGGGCGAGCAGCGCGACACCGTTCTGCAACCTTATCAGCCGCTTGATCCGGCTGCGGTGCAACCGCAGTCGCAGCCGTAAACAGGGACGTGTGATGAAAAAGTTTTTCAAGAAAGTCGGCGCCTTCCTGCGCCAGACCTGGGTCTGGACCTTACTGCTGGTGCTGTTCGTGGCGCTGCTGGTGTGGTTCGTCGGCCCGTTGTTGGCGGTTGATGACTACAAGTTCTGGGAGAGTGCGACCGCGCGCTTGCTGACCATTGCCGTGCTATTCCTGATCTGGGGCCTGACCATGGTCTTCGTCAGCTGGCGCGCGGGTATCCGCAAGAAAGCCGAGGAAGAAAGCGAGGACGGCCAGGATCGCATTCGCCGCGAAGAGCTGATCGACGAAGAACAGAAGGAGTTGAAAGCGCGCTTCAAAGACGCGCTGAAAACCCTGAAGACTTCCAGCCTGTATCGCGGCCGCAGCGAGCGCTGGCGCAGTGACTTGCCGTGGTATCTGCTGATCGGTCCGCAGGCTTCCGGCAAGACCAGCCTGCTGGACTTTTCCGGTCTGGAATTCCCGATCAACAAGATCGACCGCAAGCTGACCCGCGACACCCTCGGCACTCGTCATTGCGACTGGTACTTCGCCGACCACGGTGTGCTGATCGACACCGCCGGGCGCTACATGACCCAGCCTGACGCGGAAGTCGACGGCAGCGCCTGGACCACCTTGCTGGAACTGCTGCGCAAGCGCCGTCGCGGGCGTCCGTTGAACGGTGTGCTGGTGACCATCCCGGTGGAAACCCTGCTCGGCGGCAGCGAACAGGACATCGATACCCTGGCGCGCCAGGTACGTGGTCGCCTGCAGGACGTGCATCAGAAACTGCACGTCGATGTGCCGGTGTATCTGGTCCTGAGCAAGGCTGACAAGCTGCTCGGCTTCGACGAGTTCTTCGATCAACTGACCCGCGAAGAAAGCGATCAGGTGCTCGGCACCAGCTTCCGCAAGGATCAGGTCGGCACCGACGTCGCTGTACTGCGCAACGAGTTCGAAGAGCTGCTGCGTCGCCTCAACAGCCAAGTAATCATGCGCATGCACTCCGAGCGCGACACTCAGCGCCGTGGCCGCATCCTCGACTTCCCGCATCAACTGGGGCAGATCGGCGAGCGCCTGTGCCTGTTCGTCGACATGGCGTTCACTGGCAACCGTTATCAGCGTGCCACGCAACTGCGCGGTTTCTACCTGACCAGCGCACCGCACCTGACTCAAGAGATGGACTCGACCACCGCCGGCATCGGTGCCAGCCTCGGCTTGAATGCCGGTGTGCTGCCGACCCTGCGCAGCGGTCGTTCACGGTTCATCCACCACTTGTTCAGCCAAGTGATTTTCCCCGAATCCGACCTGGCTGGTCTGGACAAGCGCGAACGCAGCCGTATTCATTGGGGCCAACGTGCGTTGTACGTCGGCGCACTGGCGGCACTGGCACTGTTCGGCATGCTCTGGGCGGGCGGTTTCTCGGCCAACTACGAGCGCCTGGAAAACCTGCGCAATCTGGCGCAGAACTGGACGCAGCAGCGCACGGCATTGTCGCCGCGTGATGACGCCATGGGCGTGCTGAAAACCCTCGACACCAGCTACGCCGCGACCCAGGTGTTCCCGAAGAAGGGCGACGTTTCGTACCACGAACGTGGTGGTCTGTATCAGGGCGAAGACGTCAATCCAGTGGTCAAAGAGGCTTACGAGCGCGAGCTTGAAAAGCAACTGCTGCCACGGGTCGCGACAATGCTCGAAGGGCAGATTCGCGCCAACATGAAGGACCGCGACCGCCTGCTCAACAGCCTGCGTGCGTACCTGATGTTGAACATGAAAGACCGTCGCGACGCCGCGTGGCTCAAGGACTGGGTCGCTACTGACTGGTCGACGCGCTACACCGGCAACACCGCCGTACAGAACGGTTTGAGTGCGCACCTCGATCGCCTGCTGAAGCAGCCGTTTATCTACCCGCTGAACGACCAATTGGTCACTCAGGCGCGTCAGGTATTGCGCAGCGAATCGCTGGCTACGGTGGTTTACCGCATGCTCCGTGAGCAGGCGCGCAACCTGCCGGACTATCGCTTCAGCCAACACCTCGGTCCACAAGGCTCGCTGTTTATCGGCACCGAGTACGTGATCCCGGGTTTCTACACGCAAACCGGTTATCAGCAGTATTTCTCGGTGCAGGGTTCGGCGCTGGTCACCGACATCCTGCGTGACAACTGGGTACTCGGCGAAGGCGCGGGCATCAGCGACATGGACTTGCGTCGCCTGATGGTCGAGCTGGAGCAGCTGTACTTCCGCGACTACGCCAACTACTGGAGTGAAGCGGTTGGCCAGGTTGCCCTGCCGCCGATCAGCGATGCGGGTGAAGGCGCCGAGCAACTGGCGGGCCTGACCTCGGCCAACTCGCCGGTGCTGGCCTTGCTCACCGAAGTGCGTGAGAACACCCGCTTCCAGGCGGCTGCAGATCCTGTCGAAGAAGCTGGCGACGCTGCTGATGCGCTGGCCGGGCAGAAAGGCAAACTGGGTAAGGTTGGCAAACTTGCCGCCGCCGCAGCGGACAAGGCTTCGGCCCTGAACGTAGCGAAGACCCTGCCGGACACCGCGAAGAAGTCGCTGCAACGCCGCTTTGAACCGCTGCATCGTTTGCTCGATGACAACAACGGCCCAGCGGCGGACCTGACTCCAGCACTGAGCGCGCTCAACGACCTGCAACTGCAACTGGCCGGTCTGGCCCGTTCCAGCACGCCGGAACAAGCCGCGTTCGAAATGGCGAAAACCCGCATGAGCGGCCAGCGTGATGCGCTGACCAACCTGCGCAATGCGTCCAGCCGTCTGCCGCGTCCGCTCAGCGTGTGGTTCAACGTGCTGGCCGAAGACTCGTGGCGTCTGGTGCTTAACGATGCTTACCAATACCTGAACGGCCGTTATCAGAACGAGCTGTACAGCGTGTATGGCAAAACCATCAGCAAGCGTTATCCGTTCAGCGCCAGCAGCACCAGCGACGTGGCGATCAGCGATTTCCGCGAGTTCTTCCGCGCTCAAGGCACCGTCGACCGTTTCTTCGACAGCTACATGCGTCCGTTCGTCAGCGGCGATCCGGGCAACTACCGCATGCGCAGTGTCGATGGTCACAGCCTGCCGGTGTCGAAGATGTACCTGGACCAGATGGCAGCGGCGCTGACGATTCGTCAGAGCTTCTTCTCGATCAACCCGGCCGAGCCGACCGTGCAGTTCAAGCTTGAGCCGTACACCCTCGACCCGGCGGTCAGCCGTTCCGAGTTCAAGTTCGGCGACAAGACCATGGAATACCGCCACGGTCCGATCCTGCCAATGTCGTTCAAATGGCCGACCGATGCTGAAGACGGTCGCACCAGTCTGGTCATGGACAAAATGGCCGGGCGCCCGATCGGCATCGAGAAGAACTCCGGCCCATGGTCGCTGTTCCGTCTGTTCGACCTGATGCAGACCGAGTACCTGAGCGGTCGCGACGTGCTGGTGCTGAAAGCCGATGTAGGTGGCCTGCGCGCCAACTACCTGCTGACCAGCCAGCGCACGCCGAACCCGTTCGACATGGGCGTACTGCGCACCTTCCGTATGCCGGTGCAGCTCTGATGCTGGTGGCCAGTGCCTGGCGCAGCGCGGCGCGTACCGACCCGGGCAAGGTGCGGGCGCGCAACGAAGATGCCTTCCTCGACTCGCCACAGCAGGGGCTGTGGGTGGTCGCGGACGGCATGGGCGGTCATCAGGGTGGCGACATCGCCAGCCAGTTGATCGTCGCCAGCCTGGCTGAACTGCCGCAACACGAGGACTTCGACGAACGCCTCAAAGCCATCCGCCAGTGCCTGCATTGGCTGAACCGGCGTTTGGGGCAGGAGTTGACGGTCACCGCCGGACGTCACGACAGCATCATGGGCAGCACCGTCGTGGCGCTGCTGGTAGAAGGCAATCGCGCGGCCTGCATCTGGGCCGGCGACAGCCGTTGCTATATGTGGCGTGGGCAGCGGCTGTATCAGCTGTCCAAGGACCATTCGCTGCAACAGCAATTGATCGACGAACAGCAAATGAGCGTCGAACAAGCGGCAGCGCACCCGGCGGCTCAGGCGTTGACCCGAGCTGTTGGTGCGGCCGAAACACTGACCCTGGACGTCCTCGAACTCGAGGTCTATCCGGGCGATGCGTTTTTGCTCTGCAGCGATGGTTTGTATCAGGGCCTGAGCAGCGATGCCCTCGGCAACGCCCTCAGCCTCAGCGCGCCGCACGTGGCGCTGGAACGTTTGTTCGACGGCGCCCTGCGTGGCGCCGCGCGCGACAACCTGACAGCCGTGGTGATCCGCCAATGACTGAAATCGAATCCTCAGTCGACGACTTGCTGATGAGCGAAGAACAGGCCAACAACCTGACCTACTTCGCCTTCGCCAAGGAGAACAAGGCAGAACCTTTGCTGGCGCCGACCAAGGCCAGCATCGGTGCACTGCCGGATGTACTCGCCGGTCGCTACCACCTCGAGCGTCTGCTCGGGGCCGGTGGCATGGGCGCCGTTTACCGGGCGCGGGATCTGCTGCATGAACAGTTCGGTGATCCCGATCCTTACATCGCGCTGAAAATCCTCAGCGAAGAATTTGCCGAATCGCCGGACGCCAGTGCCTTGCTCTACAGTGAGTTCGCTCTGACCCGACGCCTGCGCCACGACAACGTCGTGCGTGCGCACACCTTTGAAGTCGACACCGACTGCCAGCGGGCCTTCATCACCATGGAATACATGCGTGGCCTGACCCTGGACAAATTGCTCTGCGAGCGGCCCCTCGGCCTGCCGTGGCAAGAACTGCGCGACATCGTCCTGCCGCTGCTCGACACGCTGGCCTACGCCCACGGTCGTGGCGTGCTGCACGGTGACATGAAACCGAGCAACGTCATGCTCAGCGAAGACGGCTTGCGCCTCTTTGACTTCGGCCTCGGTCAGGCAGAGGAGGGCGTGATGCCCGGCCTGCCGCATCTGAGTCGCGAACGCTTCAACGCCTGGACCCCGGGCTACGCCGCCCCCGAACTGCTTGAGGGCCAACCTTTGTCGGCCAGCGCGGACGTGTACGGCGTGGCCTGCGTGATCTACGAACTGGCGGGCGGCAAACACCCGTTCCGCCGCTTGCCCTCGACCCAGGCCCGCGACGAGCACCTGGAGCGCGAGCTGCAAGCGCCGGCGAACTTACCGAAACACGGCTGGCCAGCGCTGCGAACCGCGCTGAGCTTCGACCCTGCAGCACGCACCATCACTGCCCAACAATTGCGTGACGCCTTGGGCGCCACTTCGTCCTGGCTGCAACGTCTGCGACTTCGGGCGTAACGGATGACATTCGAACAGGGAGCACTTTATGTTCAACCCAGCTAACGAAACCCACTTCAGCCTCAAGGTCGAAGACTACGTCGGCGACCTGCAAGTGCTGTCGTTCACCGGCACCGAAGGCATCAGCCAGCCGTATCGCTTCGACCTCGAACTGGTCAGCGAAAACCCTGATCTGGACCTCGAACAACTGCTGCACAAGCAGGCGTTTCTCGCATTCGATCCTCAAGGCTCGGGCATCCACGGCCAGATCTACCGCGTCGCTCAGGGCGATGCCGGCAAACGCCTGACCCGCTACAAAGTGTCGATGGTGCCGCAACTGCAATATCTGCATCACCGCACCAACCAGCGCATCTACCAGCAGATGTCAGCGCCGAAAATCATCGCGCTGATCCTCGAAGAACACGGCATCAAGGGCAACGCTTACAACTTCCAGCTCAGCCAGCCGTGCCCGGATCGCGACTACTGCGTGCAGTACGACGAAACCGACCTGCACTTCGTCCAGCGCCTGTGCGAGGAGGAGGGGATTCACTATCACTTCCAGCACAGCGACAAAGGCCATCTGCTGGTGTTCGGCGACGACCAGACCGTGTTCCGCAAACTCGGTCAGCCTACCGCGTATGTGCAGGGCAGCGGCATGGTCGCCGAAGAACCGGTGATCAAAGGCTTCAAACTGCGCCTGGAAACCCGCACCAGCCGCACCACACGCCGCGACTACGACTTCGAAAAACCGCGCCTGCAAATGGAAGCCGCCTACAAACCCGAAGGCGAGAGTACTGAGCCGGATCTCGAAGACTACGACTACCCGGGCCGCTTCATCGACCGCGCCCGTGGCAAGTTCCTCAGCCAACGCGCCCTAGAACGCCATCGCGCCGACTACCGGCAGGCCGAAGGTCGCGGCGACCAGACCAAACTGGTCAGCGGCCACTTCATGGAACTGTCCGACCACCCGCGCAGCGAGTGGAACGACCTGTGGCTGCTCACCGAACTCTTCCACGAAGGCAAACAGCCGCAAGTCCTCGAAGAAGGCGTGACCAGCGACACCACCGACAACAAAGACGACTTCCACCAGGGCTACCGCAACACCTTCCTCGCCACCCCGTGGGACGTGTTCTACCGCCCGGCGCTGCAGCATCCGAAACCGCGCGTACTCGGCAGCCAGACCGCCATGGTCACCGGCCCCAAAGGCGAAGAAATCCACTGCGACCAGTACGGCCGCATCAAAGTCCAGTTCCACTGGGACCGCGAAGGCCAGGCCGACGACAAAACCAGCTGCTGGCTGCGCGTCTCCAGCTCCTGGGCCGGCGACCGCTACGGCGCCATCAGCATCCCGCGCATCGGCATGGAAGTCCTCGTCACCTTCCTCGAAGGCGACCCCGACCAACCGCTCGTCACTGGTTGCCTTTACCACAAGGAAAACCCGGTGCCTTACGCACTGCCGGCTAACAAGACTCGCAGCGTGTTCAAAACGCTTAGCTCGCCGGGTGGTGGTGGGTATAACGAACTTCGTATTGAAGACAAGAAAGGTGCGGAGCAGATCTACATTCATGCGCAGCGCGATTGGGATGAGAACGTCGAGCATGACCAGAAGATTCGGGTCGGGAATGAGCGTCATGACACGGTGGTTAAGAACACCTACACCGAGCTGAAGGCTGAAGAACACCGCACCACGATTGCCGACCGCAAGATTGAAGCGAAGCTGGATGATCACCTCACGGTTGGGCAGAACCAGCATGTGAAGTTGGGGACTGCGCAGCTCACCAGCGTGGGGAAAGAGATTCACCTCAAGGCTGGGGACAAGATCGTTATTGAGGCGGGGACTGAGCTGACCATCTTGGGTGGTGGGAGCTTTATCAAGCTTGATGGCGGTGGGGTGACGGTGGTTGGGCCGGTGATCAAGATCAATGCCGGTGGCTCGGCTGGCTCCGGCACGGGGATCGGGATTAAACCGCCGGTGCTGCCGGGGGCGGCGGATAAGGATAAGGCGGGGAGTTTGATGGATCAGGCGTTGTTGAATGCGCCGGCATCTACTCCGCCAGCATCGGAGAAAAAGAGCTTCCGTATTCAGATGAAACGTCCCTATGACAAAAAAGGTATTGCTGGACAGCCCTATACGCTGGAAGTGGATGGAGTGACCTACAAAGGCACAACTTCTAGTGAAGGGTTTGTTGACCAGCCAGTTCCGCCCGATGCGAAGAAGGGCAAGCTTACTTTTTATCCTTTTGGCGCAGAATCTCAGCCATGGGTATGGGAGTTGGACTTGAAAGCTCAGTCGGAAGCCTCGGACGTGAAAGGGCTTCAGTCCCGCCTTAAAAATCTTGGGTTCTATGATGGGAAAATCGACGGTGAAAATGGCCCGAAAACGAAGCATGCCACCCGTTGTTTCCACCGTTCTTGTGAGTTGGCAGACAAAGATTATCTTTCTTCCAGCGATATTAAGCGTCTTGAAGAACAGCATATTGCATAAGGGAATGAGCAATGATTTACGGTAATTTTGATCTCCGTCGAGGTGATCATGATGGAAAACCTGAGCAAAACAAGCCCCCTCGTTGGGCTGGAAATGATAATCCAGTGTTATCTGTAGTCACTGCAGAAACAGCAGCTGCATTTCTCGGTACTAGCGCAGCTCTTGGTGTTTCAGAGCATGTAAGAAAACTCCAGGAAGACTTGATTACTTTGGGGTTCTCCATTGTGGGGACACCTGATGGAGGGTTTGGTAGTCATACTGAGTGGGCAGTCAGAGAATTTCAAATATATGCGTCCATGGCGCAAGTTGCTAAAGTTAGAGAAGAAAAAAAAGGGCAACTGCTATTGGATTCTGCAGGTTCTCCAGTAAAAGTTAATAACATGGATGTGTATTTCGATAGCTCTGCATCTATAGTGGCAAAGGCTGGAAAGTCTGCGACAGTAACCGGTGAGACAGTCGGTCCTGTTAGTTATTATGTTGATAGTCTTCAGTCTGTCGCTAACTCTTCGATTTATGCCGGCCCAATAAGCGGTGTAGTAAACGAGCTTACTCGAGCTGCAATTGAATATTGGTTGAGCCATGACTACAGATGTCCAGTAGTCGTTGAGGCATGGAATAATACTGCAGCCGGAGTTCGAACTGATCTAGCCAGCAATGGATGCAATTTGTGGGCGCATAATAGTATTGCTAGTAATGCCCCGCGAGTATTTTTTAGGGATTTTACTAGCTATTATGACTATCCTGATACACATAGTAGGCTAGAGTATCAAACTCTTGGGTATTATGAGCCTGGCGGTTTCGGTGGACCTAATACGGCAAAGAAGCATAGTTGGTCGCCAGAGGCGGAAATGTCAATCTTGAATCTTTATGACTCTGCCTATAACGCTGCTGAGGCGAATAGCGCCAAGATATCGACATATCGAACTATGCGTGTGGTGGCTGAGGCTGAATGCTATGGGCGATTTGATGTATTGAACGCTTGGGATAATGCGCTTATGTCTGCCGGACCATGTCACTGGACGATGGGGGTATTTTCGACGACAAATTCAGCGTATGCGCCTGGAGAATTACCTGGACTTATCGCATATGTTAAAAATTTGAATCCTGAAGTTTTTAACAAGGCTTTCGGAAAGTTTGGGTTAGATACCGTTCTCCAGTGGGGAGAGGCCGGACTATATTTCCCTGGAGTACGTACATATAATACGTGGATTAAGCTTAGCACCGAAACTGACTTTGAGGCGTTGCCGACTACAAAGGAGGGTGCGAATTATATGAAAACATGGCACTGGCATTATAGATTTAGTATGGCGGGTCGAACCATCGGGGCCTACCGTAAAGCTATGTGGAAGCTGACAAAACTTCGGTTGAGTAAGATATTGGATAGAGAGGTCAAATTTAGAGTTTCCGGACATGAGGTGGTCAGCACTCTCGGAGCGGTTTTTACTTCAGAAAAATCTGTGGCTATTTTGCTCCGTTGGCACGTGTATCGTCCCGCTTTTGTTGTTACTAACGCGTCGCTCGTTGTTCCGGCAATTCAATTTGTAATTGACTCAAACTCTCAAGTAAATTGGGCATTGCCAGTTGCTAGCTGGGGGGACACGCATGAGACGTTGTTAACCAATGAGATCCAGAGACGGCTTGCTGCTCTGAACGACTCCATCACTAATGCGATTCAGTATGGTACTAATCTTCCGCAGGGTGCGGTCCGGCCGGGCAGAAACTCCTTCATTATGGATGTGTAACTTATGAAATATTTATTGCTGTTGATTGGTTTGCTACCCGGAATTGCATGGTCTTCTGTGGGAGATATCTGTAATCCAGAACAGGACTCGAAAAGTTTTATTTCTGATTGGAATCTTGGTAATAGTAAAACAAAAGTATTGTCAATGCAGGATGGAAAAGACTTTTTAGTTGATCACGGCAGTATTGTATATGCCGGTGACTTGAATAATGACGGTAATGACGATTTTATTTTTGAAGCGTCAACAGGCGTTGGTTCAAGTGGTGATCGAGTGTTTAGCTTCCTGCTTCAATGTCATGGCTATCTTAAACCACTCGGTGCTTCGTACTTTGCCAAAGTTGAAGTCCTGGAGCCGGAAAGTGAGCAAAAAAACGTATTTAAAGACATAAAAATTTATTCTTATAAACGAAACTCAAACGGGAGTATCCAGCGAAAAGGTGGTGAGCCTCTGATGACACCTCATATTTGGCACTTCAATCCTGACTCTCAAAAGTATGAGGGGGAGTCTGAATAAGGTAGATGTATTCTAAAACCAAAAAAGGGAGCAGGTTTATTTTAATGCGCTCAGCGGCTTTGATTTTGGTGAGATGTTTAAATAAATCCCTCCCGTTATGGATAGTTTAAATGAGATTTTTCTGGGTGCTCGCGTTTTTTGCGAATACTGCCAACGCTGCCCCTGTAGATATATGTGCTCCGGCAGATGGTGCTAAATATTTTTTATCCCAGTGGACGGAAGGTGTACGTGATTTTGATTTGCTTTCTCGAATTGAAGATGAAAAATTTTCAATTGAGGAAGGAAAGGTTGTCACTAGTGAAGATATCAATGGTGACGGAGTGAAAGATTTTATTTTTCTTTCATATTCAAGTGCCGGGTCGAGCGGTGATTTTATTTATGAATTTCTAATTCAATGTCGTGGCTTTTTAAGAAGCGTTGGTGGTGAGTATTTTGCTGATGTGAAGGTTCTCGATACTCATCCAAAAGATAGTCTATTTAGAGATATTAAAATCTACTCTTATAACAGGGATAAGCAAGATCAAATTATGCACAGGGATGGTAAGCCAATAACAACCTCTCATATTTGGCATTTTAACCCGGAAACTAAGCTGTATGAAGGCGAGTCACGGTAGCGCATAGAGAAAATGGACTGTTGTATTCTATGTAAATAGTTTGAATAAATTTGATAGATTTGTTTGTCGAGTGAAAAGCAGTGAAAAAAATGAGGGATCTAATCGTCCCCCCTTTTTACTGCATAAATAAATTTGTCCGCTCGTTGATAATAACTCTGCATTTTCTACTTGAGAGGTCGTTTATCGTTAACGAGTTTTGATAAATATGAAAAGTCATGTTTTTGTTTTTTGCGTTATTCCCTTTCGCCGTCCACAGCGCAGTCACCAGCGAATCACTCTGCTTTGAACTATCCGTGTGGGAAATGGGGACAGACCACGGTTTTAGTAATTACCCGAAAACGTGGTCTGTCCCCTTTTTTTCCCAAACGATATAGGTATGAGGATCGATGCAAATCCATTGCTGGTTGAAACAGATGTGTATGCGATTGTTGCGTCAGGTAGCTGGTTCTGGAAAGATAAACATATTGGGCTTATTGCAGATGATAGTTCGC
The DNA here is from genome assembly GCF_900187485.1 of Pseudomonas sp. Irchel s3a12. NCBI lineage: Bacteria > Pseudomonadati > Pseudomonadota > Gammaproteobacteria > Pseudomonadales > Pseudomonadaceae > Pseudomonas > Pseudomonas sp. Irchel s3a12. Next base: position 120,645 of record NZ_FYDN01000003.1, on the reverse strand, counting down.
TGGATATTGACTTGAAGATTCGGAAGGTCACAAAGGTTATTAATGCTGGTTTGGATAAACTGAACCTTAGGAATTCATATAGTAAAGAAATTATAGAGATTATAAATACTGATTTTGGTGGGTGTGCAGGATGACAATTAAAAATAGATTGCGCGTATTTTTTTCTGCTTTTCTTTTTTGGAGTTCGTACGCTGTTTCTTGCGCAGCTCCTGGGGATGTGAGTTACCCGCCTTTTACGGTGGATGGAGGCATGATTATCGTAAGCCCCGTTCCGGTTTTAGAGGATGAGGGAAAGCAAAACCCAGAGATGGGATTGGGGTTGAGTTTTCTGAATTGCTCGACCGGTACGTTGAGGTTAATTGCGAGGCTGCCTTATGTTGCGGATCCGGGCGAGGTCAGAGATATCTTCACTGAACAAGTAGAGGGTGGAGACCGGAAGCTTTTTGTGATTCATAGTGCGCCAATTCGTGCTTTTACTGGAGCCGTTTATGGAAGCGATTATTTCAGTGTTATGGTTTTCCATAAAATTGGAGATACTTATTCTGCTGATAAAGTTCTGACGGGTTATTTTGGAAGTGGAGCCGATGTTTTGGCTTCTGATGAAGATCAGGCAAAATCTGTTTATACATATCCCTATAAAACTCGAGATTTAATTTTGGCTCAACTGGTATCCAAAAATTATCTAGGCTGGGCTAAGGGCGAGTTGACGGATTTAGTTATTAATAAAAAGACTTCTATCTACTCTCTAACCTCCCCGGCAAGCGTCACTAAAATGTACTTGGTTAGTGGGGATAAAGTGAAGCAGGAATCTATTTCGGCAGGGTGGATTTCAATTTTATATATAACGAAGAAAGGAAAAGAGATTAGAGGTTGGGTGCCATGTGAGAATGTCGATGGGTGCTAGTGTGCTGAGTGCGAAGTGGTGTAGATCATGTAAATGGTACTGCTAATTAATCTGATCTTATTTCTATTCTTTTCTGCAGGATTAAATGAAAGGTAACTGCATTGGGCGGTCACCGCTAGGTTCAGAAATTCGATAGGTATACAGGCTGAGAATGGGTGCAAACCACGTTTTATTAATGATAAGAAAAACGTGGTCTGTCCCATTTTTATTCAAGTGGGAGTAGGGCGAGCGCATGCCATTCAAAACTCTGGCGCTATCACTGCTCGGGCTGCTGTGGACAGTGCCGGTGTGGGCCGAAACCACGACGTTTAGCCCCATCCAAGGCGTCGAAGCAACATTGGTTCTCGAAGGTTCCACGCTGAACGTCTCGGTTAAAGTCGCGGCCCATAGCGAGTTGAAAACCATCGTTTTTCAAGCGGAAAAACCGCTGCATATGCAGATCGGTGATTTCAATTTCGACGGTATGAAGGACTTTTCTGTCTGGCAAATTGATGACGGTATGGGCTCTTACTCCTACTTCCGAGTGTTCATCTACCAACCTGAGACAAACCGTTTCGAAGAGGCTCAGCCAAATTGCGGCGATGGCTTCGTCAACCTGCGCGTAGACAAAAAGCGTAAGGCGTTGCTCAGCACTTATTGGGGCATGAACGGGCCAGAGCAATGCATTACCCGATTCACCAAACGCAAGACCTGAATGGCTCAAGGAAGAACACTGTTGAAACGATTTTTTGCGGTACCGATTTGCGGTATGACAACACGGAGGCTGAATCAGTGGCTTTCTATCGCATTGTTGAGCACCGGCCTGTGCACAAGCGCCTTCGCCTCTACTGAACAGCAATGCCCGGCTAACAACTTCGCTGACTTCGTCAAAATCTTTTCATCGGACTCGGCGGTACAGAAAGCGTTTACCGCGTCGCCGATTAAGGCAACTCATGTCGTGGCTGAAGGCAACATACCCAAGGTTGTCGTGCGCAGCGTCAAGCATTTGCCCGCCGATGAATTGAGCGTGCTGGGTACGGAAAATGCTGCCGCGTTGAGCCTGTCTACCGAGATCGCGTTTCCGAACAGGGTGGTCGTGCGTGATCAGCAGGGTACTTTCTTGAAGATTTTCGTCTTCAAACACAGCGACTGCTGGGTGCTGAACAGTGTTGAAGACTGGACGCTCGAAGCGGTGATGGATGACGTGGCTCGAACAGATCGCCCTTCACCTGGTGAGCGCGAGTTGAAAAAAGGCGTGATGTTCGATCGGCTGGTCAACAAGGCATCTGGAGAATCCGGTGTCTCTTTGTACGCGGCTGCGCTGGACAGCTATGTGGACGGCGCCCGCAAAGGTTCGGCCCAAGCGGCGATAGCAGCTGCGGGGATCAGTCTTTCCGGGCAGGCACCGCGATTGCCGAATGAACAGATTCTGAAGCTCATGAATCAGGGATTTCAGAGCAATCCCGACGATGGCGTGTTCCTCTCCTTGTTTTACTGCGATGAGGGTGAGTACGGCAATGACAAGGCCTGCATCGATCCGCAAAAGTCGATGGCGACATTGGAAAGCGCCGCGCTACGAGGCTCTACCCACGCACTCCTGCGATTGGGTGAAGTCTACGAAACCGGCACTGTCGTCGCTGCTGATCTACCCCGCGCAATGGCCTGTTACCGCGAGGCCAGCAAGACCGAACTTAAGTGGAGCCCTGCTGCGGTCGAGCGTTTGCTGGTCCGAGGCGTCGTTATGGACAGCTCAATTGAATGTATTGGCGCAGGTGGCACTCAGTGAATGTCGCCCGTTTGATGTTCTTTGCATTTATGGCGATGTCAGTCTCGTCAGTCAGCTTTGCCCAAGATGCGGATTGCGAGGCCGTGGCCGGGCAACGTGCCGAGTGCGCAGAAGAAGCGATGAAGGCTGCGGCTCGCGTGCTTAATGACCGTTACGAAGCACTGATTGATAGAGCAGGGTCTCGGTATATTTTTCAATACCAGTCTCGGCATGAAGAGCATAAGGCGTTTCTGGATCGACTGAAAAACTCCCAGCGGGCGTGGATAAAGCTGAGGGATTCGAACTGCAGGCTTGAGGGGTTTGAGAATGAATGGGACAAGCCATCCTATTCTGCAGATCTGAATAGGTGCACCGCGAAGATGAGTCTGGAGAGAGCTTTATATTTGGACGGCATCCTTCCGGCACATTGATGTTGTGCTGATTAATGTTTTTGCTTGGTTGGGTGGTGATATGGAAATGCGTAAAAGGGCCATTCGATTGAGCGTGCCCCAAGCTTGTTTCACCTGGGTGTTCTCGTTTTGCGCGGGACTTCTATCACAGACAGTGTTTGCTCAAGAATCCACCTGCGCGTTTCACGACGTCCAGTCAACGCTCGAAGTGGTCAGTTGTCTCAGCGAAGGCGCCGTGGAAGTCCTGAAGCTGGCGCCACGCAATCATCCAACTTATGAGAATGATGTAGATCGCCTCCCAACATTTATCGTGCGGGGTAATGATCTCAACGAGGTCAAGAAAACGGTGGGAATGAGTGCTTTGTCGTCGCCCTACAACTTGCTCGTCAAGTTGCCGGATACTGAGGGAATCATGTATTTCGATCAGTTGCCCGAGTCAGCCACTAAAAAACTGGCAAGGCCAGGCTGGGTACTGATTGATGCGCGGGATGTCGTGTATGAACGACAGGGTGGCGGGGAAGGTTTTGCACTTGTATGCAGTACCCACGAAAAAGCAACCGGCTCTGTATATGTAGTCGTCACGCAATGTAGTGACTTTTACGAAGAGGATATTGGCAGGTTGAAGGATTTACTCAGCGTGATCGACGCTCACACCGTGCGATAGCGGTCACTGAACGCGATCAATCGCTTATCTTCGAGCGACTGATGCCCCGCGTTTTCCTTTAAACTCCCCACCCCCAAGGAATGCGCTCAGGACACGGAATGCCAGCCCCCTCGATCTCGCTTCGCCCCGCGTTAGTGCTCTGGTTATACGCCGCCGCAATCGTGCACATTCTCGCCGGTCTCACCCTGACCTGGGCCGGGCATTCCGGTTTACTCGACGGCTATCTGCAAGTTCTCGAGTTGGCATTCTGGGGCGCCGACGCAGTACCCGCTGCCGGCCACGAACAACAAGTCTGGTGGCTCGCGCTGTTCGGCGCGACGCTGCAAAGTTATTCGCTGTACATGCTCGCGCTGGTGCACATCGGCAATCGTTCGAAAGCGCCGATGGTGTGGGGCTGGTTGATGGCCGGCATCCTGTTATGGGCGCCGCAGGACATGTGGCTGTCAGCGCAACAACAGGTCTGGTCGCACCTGTGGCTCGACGGTTTTGCGCTGCTGGTGCTGTTACCGCCGCTGGTCTGGCTGTATCGCCATGACCGCAAAAAATCCCTTCCAGAAATAGCACCGAACGAGTCCAACCCGTTTGCCGGCGGCGCCTACAAACGCGTGCTAATCACCGGCGGCACCGGTTTTATCGGTGAAGCCTTGGTCAATCAATTACTCGACGCGGGCCACTCGGTCAGCGTTCTAACGCGCGATCCGTTGAGCGCGGCCAATCTATTCAACGGCCGCGTCCGCTGCGTGCATTCGCTCAGCGAACTCAGCCACGACGAAGCCTTCGACGTAATCATCAATCTCGCCGGCGCGCCTGTCGCCGGCCCACGCTGGACTCCCAAGCGTCAGGCGCAACTGCTCGCCAGCCGAGTCGGCACCACCGAAGCGTTGATGACCTGGTTGAAGAACACCAAGCACAAACCAGCTCTGTGGATTCAAGCCTCAGCCATCGGCTACTACGGCGTACGCGATGCCAGCGAAAGCCTCGACGAACACGCCAGCAAGGGCGACGGTTTCATGGCCGAACTCTGCGCGCGCTGGGAAGCCGCCGCGCAACCAGCCACCGAGTTTGGCGTGCGTCGGGTGGTGCTGCGTCTCGGTGTGGTGTTCGGCCCCGGCGGTGCGTTGACGCCGTTGCTGCTGCCGTTCCGCCTGGGCTTCGGCGGGCGCATGGGCGACGGTCGGCAGATCATGAGCTGGGTGCATCGCGACGATGTGCTTCAGGTGATCGCGCGGGCTTTCAACGACGACACTCTGCGTGGCACCTACAACATGATCGCGCCCGAGACGGTCAGTCAGGCAGCGTTTGCCGAGCAGGCCGGCAAGGTCCTCAAGCGTCCGGTGTGGTTGCACATTCCCGCCGCGCCAGTGCGTTCAATGGCGGGGGAGATGGCGCAGTTGTTCTTCGACGGTCAGCGCGTGGTGCCGCAGCGTTTGACCGAGGCTGGCTACACGTTCCGCTATCCAACCCTCGACGCCGCTCTGCGCGATCTGACCTGAGGATCGCTCATGAGCAAGCCCTTGATGTACCTGCTGGCCGGCAACGGCAGCGCTGCCGATTGGTGGGACGACGCACTGCCGCACTTCCAGCGCTACGACGTGGTGCCGCTGGAGTTGCCGGGCTTCGGCGCGAATCCGCAGCCGCCTTGCGAGGATCTGGCGGACTACGCGCAGATCTTGTTGGCGATGACGCAGAAGGGCAGCGCGATCATGGCGGTCGGGGTCAATGCCTTGCTTGTATTGCATGCGTTGCAGCGTCGGCCCGGACACTTTTCCCGCAGCGTTTTGTTGGCGCCGGTCGGTGCGTTTTTGTGGCAGCGGCGCTTGCCGGCGCTGATGTCGCCGCTGCTGATTCGCAAGACCATTCACTGGCTGCTGTCGAACAAACCCACGCTGTTCGCGCGCAAGTTCTCCAACCAGACCTGGACGCCCGAGCAGTACCAGCGCATGGGCGCCGGTTATGCGCGCTGCCGTGCGTTTGTGCCGCATTGGGATCTGATTCGCGCCGACACTGCGCTGCCGCTGCTGGAGTGGATCACCGATCCGGTCGAGCTGGTTTGGGGCGATCAGGACGCCGTGCTCGGCATCGAGCAAGCAGCGGCATGGTCGGCGATTCTCGCCCGCGCTGATCTGACCATCAGCCTCAAACCCGGTTGGGGTCATTACCCGTGGATCGACTCGCCCGCGCAGTTCGTGCAGTGGCTGGAGTCGGGCGAGCGCGGGTTTGTCGCGCACACCAAGGGCGGGCGTTTGCGCCTGGCTGAACTGGCGCGGCAACCGGTGCCGGCGGCACTGACGCTCAACGATTGCAGCGATCCGCGTCTGCCGACGTTTCTCGCCGCCCAACCTGATGTGACCTGGGCGGTGCGCTCCTCCAGTTATGGCGAGGATCAGGCCGATTCGGCGAATGCCGGTTTGAGCACCACCTATCTGCGCGAGCCGACCGCCAATGTGCCGAAACGCATCGCCGAACTGACGGCCGAAGGCGTCGAGGAAGTGGTGGTGCAACGCTTCATCACGCCGGTAGTGTCCGGGATAGCTTTCGTGCGACATCTCTCGGTAGAACTGGAGTGGGTGGAAGGCCATCTCGAATCGCTCGCCGACGGTCACGTCAGCCCCTCGCGAGCAACGCTTTCGCGGCTCGGTGATGCTTGGCGCAGCGGCACGTTCACGCCGTCCCACGGTTTGACCGAAGACCTGCTCTGGCGTTTTCTGCAAGACGTACTGCGCGTGTTCCACTACGTGCCCGGCGACGTCGAATGGGCCTGGGACGGCTCACAACTGTGGCTGCTGCAATACCGGCCGATCAGCGACTACGGCTGGCGCCGGCACCTGACTGCCGCCAACATCGCCGAGATCCTGCCGCCGCAACCGAGCGTGCTGGTGGAATACGCCCAGCGCCGCGCGGCAGCGAGTATCCCGGCAATCATGGCGCGTTGGGATGCGCGAGTGCTGCAGGACAACGAACCGTTCACCGCAGTGTTCGGCGGCGCGTCCTACATCAACAATGATCTGTTTCTTGCCCGGCTGGCCGACTGGGGCATCAGCGCCAGCAACTACGCTGGTGAAGTCGGTGGCGCGACTCCGCATCTTCCGTGGCAACCGCTGAAGATGCTGCGTTCGTTGCCGCTGTTTTTGCGTATGCAACGCAAGGCTCGCGGGCATTTGCTGAATCTTGAAAACGGCTTGCACCGCTTCGATCGGGAGCTGGCTGAACTCGTCGCCCAAGCTGCCGATGGCCAACAACTCGCAGACTGGTTCAGCCGGTTTTACGTGTTCGTGGTGCAAGGCAATCTGTGTATCGCCACGGCGCTGGCCAGCAGCGGCGGTGATTGGCTGGGCCGCCCGCCAACCGCTTACGACAACCTTGAAAACAGCCCGCATCGATTGCCGTGGGAAACTGATCCGGCCACCCCTCGGCCCGCGTCGAGCGATCTGCCGCTACAGCCATTCCCGCAATGGTCAGGGCTGATCCGCCTCGCGCATTCGACCGGCCTACCGGGCCTGCGCGGTTACTACCTGCAAGTGCGCGAGTGGTACCGCGACAACCTCATGCGCATCTTCTTCCGTCTGCATCACGCCATGCCGCTGGCGGATCGCGAACACTGGTTTGCACCGCACCCCGATGTGCGCACCCGCGATGGCAGCTTTTGGCAGGACGGTCGCGAAGGTGCGGAGCAGGCCACCGGGTTCATGATTTATCCGGGGCAGGTGCAAGGCATCCTCGGCGCCGACATCCTGCTCGAAGACACCCTCGATCCGGGGCGGCACGCGCATTACCAAACCGCGCGGGCGGTTATTGCCCGCATGGGTGGTCGCTTGTCCCATGGCTCGACGTTGTTGCGCGAATTGCGCAAACCGTCGGCGGTGATGCCGCAGGTGGATCCGGCGTGGGTGGGGTGTGAGGTGTTGTATCGGGATGGTGAGTTGCAATTGATTAATTCGAAGGATACGAAGTGAAACTACGATACCTCCGCGAATTGATCTTTGGTCTGGTCGTGCTTTTACAGGTGGGTTATGTGACCGCCGCAGCTGCTGTGTTGGTCGGTAACGAGCCCGGCCAGTCGCCGGTTGCGCAAGGCCCGACCGAGACAGTTGTAGACATGGGTTCGTGTCGGTTCTCCATGCCGCTGCTGCAGAACCAATGGCTGAAGTTCGATGATTTCTATTCGGTATTTATCGCAGCCAAACAACTGCCCAAACCGTCCAGCGCCCCCAGCTTGTGGCAAGCGCAGACGTCGAGTGGTGCCGACTGGCACTTCGAGAAACACGGTGAACTCAGCCAGCCGTGGTTTGGTTTGATGTGTGAAAACTCGGAGTACTTTTCGCTTCTCACCGACTGGAAACCCCCGGTAGACGATGCGTTTGCGGTGCAAGTCCTGCGTGACGACAACGACCGCAGGTGTCCGGCGACTCGTACCGATCAGGGCTGGGTGCCCAACTCTCTGGCGGGTCGTGCGAGCACCTACAACTTCGAACAATGGGGCGGGGAGAGCTCTTCGGGTTTCATCTTCGGTTTCCACGACAAGTCACGACGGCACATTACCCGCATCGCTTTTTGCTTGCTGAGGGGCAAAGACGTGCTGATCGGCTCGGCGGAATCGGGTTCATCCACCCCGTTGGCGATCAGCAACGAAGGATTCGAACAAATCAAGAAAGCGGTGCGCGGCATTGCCTTCGAATGAACATCCCCAAAATGCATTACGTCGACGGAGCTACAGCGTGAAAGGATTTTCGGTTCTTCTCGGCAGCTTGATATTGGCTGCCGCGTCCATGGCATTCGCTGCCGATCCAACCTTCAAGGATTACACCATCACGCCAGTTTTTACCGGCCCCAACCATAAGCTGGTGCCGCAAGAAAACAGCAGCCCAATGATGGACCAAGCACGGGTGCAAGCCCTGAAAGGCAAGGTCAACTTCGCCGGCCATTACATCCTGCACAGGCTCGGCTGTGGCGGTAGCGCCATTTGCGGCGAAGTGCTGGACGCTCAGACCGGTGAAGTGGTTGGCGGTCTGCCGAATGCTTACGACGGCAGCACGTTCGGCATGGTTTTCCAGCCCGACAGCAGCTTGATTATCGTGTCCGGCATCACGCTCGACGGCGAAGAAGATGCCCAAGGGAATGCTTTGGAAAGTGGTAACCGGGACCGTTACTACGAATTTGTGAAAAACGAATTCCGGCTGCTGAGCATGACCGACGTGGAATCGTCGCCGATGGATGAGGAGTGAGTGGATGAACCGGTTTTTCATTCGGACGGTGCTAATTGCGCTTTCGCTTTTACCTCATTCACTGCCCGCGACTGCCAGTGAAGGCAGTTGCTACGGCTACCTTACTGAGCTTGTCAGGAGCAGCGATTTTCCGTTTCGTTATGTCGGCAAGGACAAGGTCAATTTGCTGATCGACGAGGACGACGGCGAAGCAGTGCGCGCCCAGCTGTTCTTCGATACTGACGGCACCGGCACGATTGGCTGGATCAAATACACCCCGGCTACCCGTGTATTGCTCAATAGCTCGGCGGAGTTGGAGGAGCCGGTGGCATTGTCATTCGATGCCAAGTTTGCGGACGGCTATGCGAAGTGCTTGGCGGAACAACAGGCTGGTTAACGGCGAAAAGGATTTCTCAATGAATCAGCTTTTGTTTTCCGGGGGCCTGGCATGGTTGTTCTCTTCCCCAGCCTTCGCCGCGCCGACGGATGCTTACACCCAACGCGATGTCATGCAGTGCGGCGGTGTTGAAGTGGTGTTGGTGTCGTCCTGCCGATCGGTGACGGTGGATGGTGCGCAAACCCACGTCATCCCGGTCTGCTCCGACCAGACCATCAACATCGGTAGCAAGGCGTTTCGACGCGATATCAGCAAAGTTTCACAACTCACTTCCGACGGTGCGAAGACGAAAATGTTGAGCAATGTTGTTGTGGCGATGGATTGCGTGGAAGGCCCCCAGGGCAGTCTTGTTTCGATAGGCGGCTATGGCGGTTGTGGTGCTTGCGGGGAGTGGCACGGCTATTACTCGACAACAGGGCGATTGGAGCAATACAGCTTCGATAATAACCAGCGCTCGTTTGGCTCGAAGGGATCTCGGGACGAGCTGATCAAGGCCTATGGCGTTACGAAGAGACAGTTAATGTCAGAAAGCCCGGCGGTGAAGAGGATCGTCTATGGCCAGCCTTAAATGGGTGTTGATGATCAGCTGCCTTCTTGCCGTCACAAGTGCCCTTGCCGAGGACCCGCCAATAGTCGGTATCGATGGGCACACCGTGACGTTTAGAGCGACAAAATGGACGATGCCCGGTGTGGATTCGGCGACCGCATGGTTCACCGCCAACGGCAAAACCTTCCCGCTCTTCAGTGCCGATGTTGGCGCCGACGGACACCCGGATTGGCTCAGTCCTGACAAGAAAACCTTATTGCTCGACCCGGTGGTCTTCGGCATGTTGTCGGACGAGAATCAAGAAGAAAAACTCGTCTCGCAACAGCATTGCGATGTGATCTCCATGGAAACCGGTTGCGTGCTGGCCGAGCGTTCCCCTCGTTTTTGTCTTGGCAAATGGGTGGGTAATCAGTGGTTTTCGGAAGATGGCGAAGTCCTCACACCTAGCCTGGAAACGGAGTCCCCGAAGGAGTGGTTGAAATATATCTCGACCATCAAAGCTGCGCAGTCCCGCGCTGATTCTATCGAATCGGGCCTGACTTTTTTGAGTCCTGAATCCTACATGGCGTGCCATCCCCCGGCGCAAAATGTTCAGGCGTACAACGACCTCGGTTTTTATCTGGCCGAGGGCGGTAGAGATGAGCTGGCGCTGAAGTTTTATCGCGGCGTTGAGGCCGTTGGTAAACGCACGGTACTGATGTTGAACATCGCCGATTCACTCTGGCGCCTTGATCGGAAAGAAGAAGCGCAGCGTTATTACCGCGAGTACCGCGACGCGATGAGCGCCGACGGCAAGGCGCAGAAAATTCCGCAAAGAGTGATTGAGCGAACTGCACATCAGGGAATGAAAAATTGAACAGGATTGTCCGTTTTATCGCATTGCCTCTTGGAACGCTGTGCGTATCAATCGCGCATGCCGAGGACACTTGCAAAGTCATCAACGTGAGCTGGCAATACGATGAGTGCTTGGAGGCCGACCGTAAGAATGCCGACGTACGACTCAATGCCAGCTACAAAAAACTGATGTCGCGGTTTGAGTCCAGCCCCGAACCGGAACTGACCAAGACAAATATGGCCGCTGCCAAAGAGTCGCAACGTGCCTGGATCAAATTGCGTGACACCACCTGCCCCCTCGAAACCACGGCTGTCGCACCCGGTTCGCAGGCTTATTCCCAAGTACTCAATAAGTGCATCACCAGAATGAGTCTGGAGCGTGCCGCCTACCTGGATGCGATTGCGCCTGACGGCCCGAGTGAAGTGGTCGATGTGGCCAAGGTTTCTGCATCGGCCTCGCAACGTTTCGGTGATGTGGTAGCTCGCTACGTCACTACGTTTGGCAACCCTTGCCTCAATGTCCAGCTTCTCGCGCCCGATGGCAATTGGCGAGTGCTGGCGTCCAAGCGGTTCTGCAGTTTCGAGGGCAAGTCGTTTTGGGATGGCTATGCCAGTGCGGTGTTTGAGGATCATGCGTTCGCTACTGATGGTTTACACCTGACGCTCAGCTTGTTCGAGCTTCGTGGGGAAAGAGAGAAGCGGCTCGCTTGTGTGATACCGATCCAGAATGAGCAAATCAAAGAGCTGAAGTGCGGCGCACCTGAGTCATCGTAAAACCCTCAGCCTAAACATTTGAAGATTGATTAACAGGGAAGTGAGTGGAATTGGCCAGGCTCTTAAGTTGTATGAGTGCGCTCGGATTCATGGTTGCCTTGTTGGCTCAGCAGGCATTAGCGAGTGACCCGCAAACCATCGGTGAGCTACATCCGCCTGTAGTCGCCTCGCTCGGTGATCAAAAAATCACGGTGTTCTTTTTGAAGAACAACCTCAAAGGTCAAGTTAGGGAAGGACATGTTCCTTATGCCGAGATCTTCTACATCACCACGAATGCGGTGAAGCCTTCGCTGAATTATGTGTGGAAGGTCGAAGGCGAGCAGATCGCCTCGGTGTTCTTCTTTGAACGCAAATTCCCGGAGCAATCGGGGAAGTCCATGTTTGTTCTGACAAAACAAAAAGTCTCGCACAGTCAATTCGAAGGTGATTCCTATTCGGTGCTGGAATTGCCACTGGTGAAGGACGGCGAACAATTGGCTTTGCGGTTTTTTAGCGGCGACCCACCAGATCCCGAGCTTGAGAACTGCCTCGACGGTCGAAATCTGGCGGATGATGTAAAAGTCGAATGTGCTTACAAGGATGCGACCAGCATTAAAAAGCGCTTGGCAGACTTGGATGCAAAGATAATTGCGGATTCAAAACTGCATCAGGACAACCGTCAGAATCCACTCAAAGCCAAGGGTGATACGTCTAACGTTACATGCCCTTCGACCGACTTTTCAGCGTTCCTCTCAGCTTTCTCCGAACGCGCAGATGTGCAAAAAGCCTTCGTACAACAACCGCTGAAAATGGCCACGACCGTGGCCGGCGATCCTGAACCTGAGATGGAAAAACGCAGTCTCAGCGGCGATCAGCTCAAGTTTCCAATCATGCCGGATCAAGCGACGCGAGATACCCAAGGCCTGACGTTGACCATCAAGGAAGCGCGGGACAAAAAAGCGATCGCGATCCTGCAGAAGCCGGATACCGACTATGTCTTCGAATATCGGTTTGTTCGTGGGCAGTGTTGGCGGTTGGAAGAAGTGGCGGATTATTCGCTTTAGAAACACCGGCGCTCATCGGCATATGTGCCTTCAACAGAACGGGTTCAGAGGGATTTGTGAAGAAGTTATTTTTAGTGCTGCTATTGGTGTTGCCGTTGGCGGCCCACAGTGAAGTTTCTACACAGGTAAGGTGCTTCCATTCGCTGGAAGGCAAAAACATCAATTTTGAGTTCAGAACCTATTACGACGTGGCCGCCAAATGGAGCGGCGCAAGTGTCAGGTACAGCAAGTCGAAGAAAGCCATTACTTTGGTTCATCACCGAACCGAAGAGTACGTCATGACGGAGGACGGGCCCTACGAATTCACGACGACTTGGGTGGAAGTTTCAGACGGTGCAGTGACGGGGCAGTATGTCATTGCAACGCAAGGCGCTCGGGTGAACTCTATGCGTTACACGAATTACAAATCCGGCAAACAGTATTCGTTCGATGAAGACTTCAGCATCGAGGCCTCTCCGGAAACGGGTTGTCAGTGGGGATGAAATCTTCAAGAAAGGGGACTTAACGTCCCCTTTTTTCATCCACAAACTTCGCTACGGCTTGGCCGCCACGCTTCGCACTTCAATCTGGTCGAGCGTCCCTTCCACCATCAATCTCACCCCGTCCGCCATTCTGCTCAGGGCCAGTGCCACCGAGCGGCGGGAGCCGTGGAGGTCGTCGGCGAGGTCACAGGCGATGACGCTGATGGACAGCAGGTCTTCGGAGGCGTTGGCCATGAGGGCTTCGGCGTCGGTGCCGGGGGAGAGTTTGAAGAGGCCGTTCTCACGTTTGGGATGTGGTTCGACGGCTGGTTTGAAATGGTGGTCGAGGGCGCGCTCGGCGGCTTCGTGGAATTTCTTCGAATTGGGGGATTCGTAGGGCGAGGTTGCTTCCGCGCTGAATGTTTCATCGGTCATCGGTGTAAATCCTGAGCAGTTAATTGATTTCCCCGAGTTCGGACTTGCACATCCGGCCACCGATTTTGCGGCGACACACAAAGCCTATCTATAGCCAGCCAACTCGCCTAGTTCATGGGCAGCACCGCACTTTGCAGGAAATTTCCCATAGATTCGCGGGGCGGAAGATCAAAAGATCGCAGGCTTCGCCAGCTCCTACAGGGATGTGTTTCAACAGGTGTAGGAAAGGTGAGTGGTGAGACGCAGAGCGTCTCGGGATGCATTCCCACGCGGAGCGTGGGGACGATCAGTCGGCGAGCGCTGAATCGTGACTTGGCGGTCATCGTGCGGGAAATAGTCTGCATCATCCTCCAACAGAGTCAGATACTGGCGTTATCGTCCGAATCCCTTACACTGCCCCGGCCGTTCATTTTCCTTTTGAGGCTGTGCGCATGAAATTTCGTTTTCTTCTGTGGATGATGGGTTTGTTGATGGGTAAGGCCAGCCGGACAAATCCTGCGTTCCAGCAGCAGTTGGGTGACAAGGATCTGGTGTTTCAGCTGCAGACGCTGGATGGGAAAGTGGCGCGGCATTTCGTGGTCAAGGATCAGCGCATCACCAGCAAGTCTGGCGTGGTGGCGGAGCCGGCGTTTGCGATTGCGTTTAAAGATGCCGGTTATGGCTTTGCGACGATGCAGGCGAAGAACAAGCAGTTGGCGTTTATGCAGGGCATTCAGGACAAGTCGATCCAGCTTAAGGGCAACCCTGCGCTAGTGATGTGGTTTCAAGGGTTGATGAAGTATTTGAAACCAAGAAAGGCGAAGGCTAAAGCTTAAGAAGTCGTTGACTTGAACAAACCCATGCACGCGCACTGAATAACGGTGCGCTTGTCTTGTAAGGCCATTACTCAGGCTCGCAAAGACAGCCGAACTGTCATTTCTATCAGGTGTTTCGTGCACAGGCGCGATGCTCTACTCAAGTTCCAGTTCCGGCATTAAGGGACTTAACTGACTTGATGGAGCAAGCTCATGACGCAGACACACAGTATTTCGATCCCTAGGTCTCTCGATCCGACATTTGCTCAGGATGGCGTGCTGACCTTACCGATACCTGGTATCGCGGGCGACGAAGCGGCGGCGGTCCTGGCGCTCCCCGATGCAAAATTACTCGTTGCGATACCTTTAACGGGAGCGAATGCCCCGGTTGCCATTGCGAGGCTGAATGACGACGGTTCGCTGGACGAAACCTTCGGTCCGGCGCGCAGAGGTTTTGTTGAAATAGCGCTGGAAGGGGCTCGGATCAGCTATGTATCCGGTCTCGATGCGCTTGAGGATGATGGTTGGCTGATACACCTTCAATATTCCTCGACTACCTCCAATGACGTTGGCCTTGCACTGGTCCGCCTGAAAAATACCGGTGAACTGAACGACGCGTTCGGCACCAACGGCATGCGGTTTATCTCCCATTACGGCAATCCCCATCCCGCTAGCGTGCCGCGTGAGGCAAGTCACCCGAACACCGGATCCTCACAGACTGCCCGCGTCCCATCACGATCAACGGCCCGGCAGGTGGATGGCAAAATCGTCCTGCTCCATTTCGTGTTTTTTGATGATGCACCACTGCCGGCGGGTGTTGTGATTCGTCTGCTAGCGGATGGGTCACTCGATCAATCATTCAACGGTTCGGGCTATGTGGTTGTGGATGTCGCCACATCGAATAACGTCTACGGCATCACCATTCAAGCCGATGGCAAGGTGCTGGTCTGCGGTTCATACCAGGACGGATCGGGAGGTCGTGGAGTTTTTCTGGCGCGTCTGGACGCAAGTGGCGCGCCGGACAGTCAATTCAACAACGGTGTGGCCGTGTTGATGCCCGATGATGAAGGCGAGAGTTTTCTGCAATCGATTTCGGTACGTGAAGGCGATGGCAGGATTATCGTCGCGGGCCAAGCTCTGCGTAATGGTCTCGACGGTGGGTTGATCGCTGCATTCACGACCAGCGGCGCGGCCAACCTTGTGTTCAATGGTGGCAAGCCGCTGTTTTCGCCGTTACTAAAAGGGTTGGCATGGACGCACACCTCACAGGTGGGTGGTTCGATCGTTGTTGTCGGTCAGGGTGAATCAGCCATGGTGACGGCGCGCTTCCTTGCTGATGGAAAACCGGATACGGCTTTCAACGGTACGGGGCATGCGCTGTTTGAAGACAGCGCAGGGGAAGCCTTTGCGCGAGGTTTGGCCGTCATGGGGGACAGCCGGATCGTGGTGTGCATCGAACTCTCCGTCCATTCTGATCTTCCCAACGTCCCTGGGCGTTTCGTGCGCTATCTGGCGGGCACGCCATCCTTGAATAACGATCCGACCTTCGGCGACGGTGGCATCCTCAGATTTCCATTCCCGGAATTCTCGGGATATGACGTCAGGGCGCTGCTGGCGCTGCCGCAAAACAAATTGTTGGTTGCCGTTCGCCTTTCAACGCCCGGTGCGCCTACGCGGATCGTTCGTCTGCTTGAAGACGGTGTTCTCGACTCAGCTTTCGGTGGAGAAGGCTCCGGCTACGTCGAGATCAGGCTGAAAGAAAATTTTTACATGAGCCGGATCCTCGGGTTTACACCGCTGAGCGATGGCGGCTGGCTGGTTCGTGCTCAGTACACGGAAGAGGGCGCGAATAACTCGACGGGTCTGGTGCTGGTCAGACAGCGCGAGGACGGGCAACTGCAGACGTCTTTCGGGGAACAAGGTGTGCTCTATCTTCCCTACGCGAAGATGGGCGGCGGCGGATATACCGGGGTGGTGCAAGCGTCTGCCAGCGGTGCCGCAGGGGCTGGCGCAGCAGGGATGGTCGCTCAACAACTGGACGAAAAAATCGTCGTGGTCAGTAACGTTGAGGATGCTTCCGGCCGGACAAAAGGTATCGTTCTGAGGTTCGAGCCGAATGGCTCACCCGATACGACCTTCAACGGCACGGGCTTTGCGTTCGTAGAGCTTGCAGATATTTCGCCTTTGGACATCGTTGCGCAAGCGGCCGCGACCCAGGCTGACGGCGCCGTGGTGATCTGCGGCAATTACTTTGCGGTGAGTGCGCATGGCGCCTTCGTTACTCGTTTCGACGCTACGGGTAAGGTTGACACAGGTTTTGGAATCAAAGGCGCGGTGGACGTGCCCCACGATCAATGGATAAGCCTGGACGTTGCGGCAATCGTCGACGACAAGATTGTTGTGGCCGGCGGTGCGGCGGTGGAGGGCGTCTCTCAGGGCTTGATTGCGGTGCTCAATCTCAGCGGCTCCTACAATCGGGTGTTCAATGATGGTCAACCACTGATTTCGTCACCTGTGTCCCAAGGCGTCAGATGGTTGCATTGCGTGCCGCGTACGGACGGTTCAGTCATCGTTTGCGGTAACAGTGGCACTGGCGCGCTTGATGAGAATCTCAGCGCGGTCACCGCACGCTTTCTGGCGGATGGTTCTCCAGACTCCTCTTTCTTTGGTTCGGGATTTACCGTTTTCAATGAAAGCGCGGGTTTCGAATACCCCCACGGCATGGCGGTAATGGACGATGGGCGCATCGTGGTGGGCGGAGTGTATTTCACCGACTCTGGGTACGATAAAGGCTGGGTGATCCGTTACCTGGACAAGTCGGCTTAAGCCGCAGGTTGGCCCATCGCGGGCAAGCGTCGCTCCAACTGGAGGTCGCTTGCCCGCTTTGCATTCAGGCCTGGCTGAACTGCGAAGCCAGTTCGCGCAGCAGCACTTCAGCCTCAAGCACTTTGCTAACCACGTCATTGGCCTTGTCGCGGGTCAGGCCCACACGCTCAAGCAGCGCGTCGGGGATGTCTTCATCCGGACCGGAGCCAATCCCGCGGCTGCGCAGCAGGCGCACAGCCAGGCAAACGAGGTTCGGGTATTCAGCATAAGCGCCGTCGTAGCTTGGGTCGTGCTGGAAGCGCAGAGCGGTGGCCAGTTCATCGGGCATGTCCCAGTAGCGCATCAGCCACGAGCCGATCTGTTCACGGCTGATACCGAGCAGGTGTTGCTCGATGTAGCTGTGGCACAGGTGCGGGTTGACCTCCAGGTGGCGGCAGATCAGCGAGAAGTGCGGCGGAAAGACGTGGGCCAGCAGCAGGTAACCGAAGTTGTGCAGCAGACCGGCCAGATACGTCAGGCCGGCTTCCGGGCGCTGGGCGCGCGGCATGGCGCGGGTCAGGCCTTCGATGACGGCGGCGGTGTAGATCGACTGCTGCCAGTACGGCGTGGTGTGTTGCGGGTGGTCTTTGGGCAGGCTCAGGGTCTTGCCGAGGGCCAGGCCCAGCGCAAGGTTGATCACCAGATCAAAACCGAGCACGCGGACGATCGCGTCTTCCACCGAACGAATCTTGCCCGGCGAGGCGTAGTACGGCGACGCCGCCCAGCTCACCACTTGCGCGGCCAGCGCCGGGTCGGTTTCAACCACGCCGGTGATGTCGTCGATGGTGGCGTTGGGGTCGACGCGCAGTTTGATGATTTTTTGTGCGGTTTCGGCCAGCGGCGGAATCTCGATGGTCGCTTCCAGACGTTGCTGAATGCGCCGCGCGGTGAACGCTTGCACGGCCTGGGTGATTTCCTCGCGGTCATCGTCCGGGCGGTCGAGGTTCGGACGGATGCTGCTCAGCGCTTCGCCGAAGTTGGCGGCGCTGGCCTTGGTCAGCATGGTCTTGAAGTCTTCGCTGGCGATTTCCAGCAGCAGGCCCGGCTCACCGGAGTTGATCAGCAACTTCGGTTCGCGCAGGAGGCTTTCTTCGTAGAGGCATGGCGAACTGGTCAGCGCTGGCAGGCCCGGCAACAGGCTCAGGCTGTGTTTGCCGAGCATCTTTTCCAAGCGCTCGGTCGACACAGCGGTGAGGCGCCGGCCCGTCAGTTCGGCGAGGCGATTGAGGTCGAGCAATTGGCTCTGCGGAAACAGCACCATCAGCGCGCCGACGGCGTCGTCCAGCAACACGGCTTGTACCTTGCGCGATGCATTGAGGCCGTGGTGGTCGAGCACTTCTTCGTAGGCGATGCCCAGCTTGCCTAGCAGCAGCCGAATAACAGACGGCGCGTGCGGGGATTCGGGGGCGAGAGCGGCTTCGGTCATGGTCTGTATCCGTTTTTGAAACAATGGCAGGAGTATAACCAGCTTGGTCGGAACGATCTGTCAGAAACTGCGACGGTGCTCACACTTGGCCGTATTGCTGCCCGTGACGCAACCAGCGATCGAGTAATGGGCTGACGTGGGTTGGCCAGCGTTCCAGCAAGGCTTGCGCGGCGTCGCGGACGGCGGGCAGCAGGTCGGCGTCGCGCATCAGGTCGGCGACTTTGAATTGCAGCAGACCGGTCTGGCGGGTGCCGAGCATTTCCCCGGGGCCGCGCAGTTCGAGGTCTTTTTCGGCGATGACGAAACCGTCGTTGGTTTCGCGCATGATGCCCAGGCGCTGGCGACCGATCTGCGACAGCGGCGGATGGTAGAGCAGCACGCAATGGCTGGCGGCGCTGCCCCGGCCAACGCGGCCGCGCAACTGGTGCAGTTGCGCGAGACCGAGGCGCTCGGGGTTTTCGATGATCATCAGGCTGGCGTTGGGCACGTCGACGCCGACTTCGATCACTGTGGTCGCGACCAACAGTTGCAGGTTGCCGGCCTTGAATTCGGCCATGACGGCGGCCTTCTCGACGGGTTTCATGCGCCCGTGAATCAGCCCGACTTTCAGTTCGCCGAGGGCAAGAGTGAGGTCTTCAAACGTGGTTTCGGCGGCCTGACAGGTCAGCTCTTCGGATTCTTCGATCAGCGTGCACACCCAATAGGCCTGACGGCCTTCGGCGCAGGCACCGCGCACGCGTTCGATGACTTCGACGCGACGGGTGTCGGTGACCAGCACGGTGTTGACCGGGGTGCGCCCGGGCGGCAGTTCGTCGAGGATCGAGGTGTCGAGGTCGGCGTAGGCACTCATCGCCAGCGTCCGCGGAATCGGCGTGGCAGTCATGATCAGTTGATGCGGGCACATGCGCCCGCCGACGCCTTTCTGCCGCAGCGCCAGACGCTGCTGCACGCCGAAGCGGTGTTGTTCGTCGATGATCACCAGCGCGAGGTTCTTGAACTGCACTTCGTCCTGGAACAGCGCGTGGGTACCGACCACCATCGGCGTGCCGCTGGCGATCTGCTCCAGCGCGGCGACGCGGTTCTTGCCCTTGAGCTTGCCGGCCAGCCACGCGACTTCAATGCCCAGCGGTTCGAGCCAGCGCTTGAAGGTGATGAAGTGCTGTTCGGCGAGGATCTCGGTCGGCGCCATCAGCGCAACCTGATAACCGGCCTCCAGCGCTTGCAGTGCGGCGAGGGCGGCGACCACGGTTTTACCCGCGCCGACGTCGCCCTGAATCAACCGCAGCATCGGTTCGTGCTGGCTGAGGTCGTAGGCGATTTCGTTACCGACGCGCTGTTGCGCGCCGGTCGGGTTGAAACCGAGGTTGGCCAGGTATTTCGGCGGCAGCTTTTTCGCTTTCGGCATCGCTGGCGCGCGCAGCGAACGCATGCTTTCGCGCAGGCGTTGTTGCGACAGTTGGTGCGTCAGCAGTTCTTCGAAGGCCAGACGATGCTGGGCCCAGTGATGGCCGAGGGCGAGTTCGTCGACGTCGGCATCGGCGGGCGGGTTGTGCAGGTAGCGGATCGCATCGGCCAGTGGCGCCAGTTGGTAGTCGCGGGCCAGTTCGGTTGGCAGCCAGTCGGGCAAGGTGTCTGGCTTAAGCATTGTCAGCGTCTGCAGGCACAACTGGCGCAGACGCGCTTGGGTCAGGCCTTCGGTGAGCGGGTAGACCGGGGTCAGGGTTTCATCTACTGGCGGCGGTTCGTCACCGGTGATGGCGCGGTACTCCGGGTGGTAGATTTCCAGGCCGGACGCACCGGGCCGGGCTTCGCCGTAGCAGCGAACCCGCGTGCCGCGCTTGAGGCCTTCTTTCTGCGCGTTGCTGAAATGGTAGAAGCGCAGACTGAGACCGCCGGTGCCGTCCTGCAAACGCACGACGAGGCTGCGTCGGCGGCCCATGACCACGTCGGCGCCGCTGACGGTGCCTTCGACCACGGCGTCCTGTCCCGGTCGCAGCGCGCCGATCGGCACCACACGGGTGCGATCCTGATAACGCAGCGGCAGGTGAAACAGCACGTCCTGAAGGTTCTCAAGACCGACCTTGGCCAGTTTCTCGGCCATGGCTTCGCCGACACCCTTGAGTGCCGTCACCGACACTTGCGACAGCTCCGTCATGACGCTCGCTTAACCGGCTGTAACCGGTGCCGCTGGCTTGGCCACCGAACACAGGCGAATGGAGTCGGCGAGGATCTCGATGGCTTTTGGCCGTGGGAAGCTCGCGCGCCAGGCAATGGCCACGGTGCGGAACGGCACCGGCGGCGACAGTGGGCGCACTTCGATCACGCCGGGGGCGTAGTGATGGCTGTCGACCGCCGACAGCGGCAGGATCGAGATGCCCAGACCGGACGCGACCATGTGGCGGATGGTTTCCAGCGAGCTGGATTCAACCGTGGTGTGCTTGGCGCCGTCGTTGCCCTTGGTCAGGGTCGGGCAGGCTTCCAGTACTTGGTCGCGGAAGCAGTGGCCTTCGCCGAGCAGCAGCAGGCTCTTGTCGTTGAGCAGGCCGGCGTCGATGGTTTCTTTTTGCGTCCACGGGTGCTGGGCCGGCATCAAGACGTAGAACGGCTCGTCGTAGAGCGGCAGGGTCAGCACGTCGGCTTCGTTGAACGGCAGGGCGATGATGATCGCGTCGAGCTCGCCGTTGCGCAGTTTGTCGCGCAGCACGTGGGTGAAGTTTTCTTCGATGTACAACGGCATCTGCGGGGCGACCCGGTGCAGTTGCGGAATCAGGTGTGGGAACAGGTACGGGCCGACGGTGTAGATCGCGCCGACTTTCAGCGGCGCGGTCAGTTGGTTCTTGCCGGCCTGGGCCAGTTCGCGGATGCCTTGCGCTTGCTCGAGGACTTTCTGCGCCTGGGCGACGATGCCTTCGCCGACCGGGGTCAGGCGCACGGCGCTTTTGCTGCGCTCGAAAATCAGCACACCGAGTTCGTCTTCAAGCTTTTTCACGCCCACCGACAAGGTCGGCTGGCTGACGTGGCAACGTTCGGCGGCGTGGCCGAAATGCTGCTCTTGGGCGAGGGTAACGATGTAGCGTAATTCTGTGAGGGTCATAGCAAGCGTCCATGAAGATGCGGGCCAAGCATACCGGCTGCAATCGATAGACGCACGTTATCAGACTGAGTGTGGAATGCGACTATGGCAAAAAGCAAAAGATCGCAGCCTTCGGCAGCTCCTACATTGGAATGCGATCCTTTGTAGGAGCTGCCGGAGGCTGCGATCTTTTGATCTTGCTACTTAGCGGCGGCGTTCGAGGGAGTAAACAAACGGCGCCACAATTTCAATCGAGCCATTGGTCAACATGTCGGCCGGTGGCTTGGGCAGCGGTTGTGCGCGGCGGATCATTTCCAGGGTGGCCCGGTCCAGATCGGCGTTGCCCGAGCGGCCCACCAGTTCGAACGACAGCACATTACCTTCGGCATCCACTACGAAGCGCAGGCGGTTCAAGCCTTCCTTGCCCCGTGCCTGTGCACTTTGCGGGTACTTTTTGTACTTGGCCAAATGCGCGAGCAGAGTGCCTTGCCAGCTGGCCTTGGCTGCCAACTGTGCCGGCGACGGGCCGGGCGCCGGTGCAGCGGATTTCTCCGTCGGTGCCGGGGTCGGTGGTGTATCGGCCGGTTTCTCCTCGGAAGGTTTTTCCTTCGGCGGATCTGGCAGCTTCTTCTCGACCGGCTTCGGCGGTTTAGGCTTGGGCTTTGGCTTGGGTTTTTGCACCGCGATTTCAGCTTTCGGTGCTTCGGCCAGTTTCGGAATCGGCAACTCTTCAACCGGAGCCGGTGGCTGCGGCGGTGTGACGACTTTCGGCGGAGCAGGCGGTGGCGGGGCCGGAACCGGGGCCAGCTCGACCATCATTGCCTGTGGGGGCAATTCGATGGGCGGGCGGGCGGTCCAGTTCAGCGCCAGCGCGATGGCCAGCGCGTGAACGCCCAGCACCACGGCCAGGCTACCGCTGTAACGCGTCAGCTTATGGCGCGTCGTGATCATTTCTTGGCTGCCGTCTCAAGTCCGACCAGACCGACCTTCAGGTAACCGGCGGAGCGCAGCTTGTCCATCACGCTCATGAGGTCGCCGTAATCCACGCCTTTGTCGGCCTGGAAGAAGATGGTGGTGTCTTTCTTGCCCTGAGTCTTGGCGTCGAGCACGGCGCCAAGGGTTTCGGCTTTCACTTCATCGTCGCCGATGTACAGGCGCTGGTCAGCCTTGACGCTGAGGAACACCGGTTTCTCTGGCCGCGGCGCCGGTTTGGCGGTCGAGGCAGGCAGGTCGACTTTGATGTCCACGGTGGCCAATGGAGCGGCCACCATGAAGATGATCAACAGCACCAGCATCACGTCGATGAACGGCGTGACGTTGATTTCGTGGTTCTCGGCCAGATCGTCGTCTGCGCCTTCTTTCAAATGCAGGCCCATGGCCGATTACCCCACTTTCACCATGTGCGGTTGCGAGCTGCGCTCAGGCTGGTGATCGAGGTCGCGGCTGACCAGCAGCAGAACTTCTGCCGACGCGTCGGAAACCTGCGCCTTATAACCGGCGATGGAGCGGGCGAAGACGTTGTAGATCACTACCGCAGGAATCGCCGCAACCAGGCCCAATGCAGTGGCCAGCAGTGCTTCAGCAATACCGGGCGCTACGACAGCAAGGTTGGTGGTCTGGGTTTTGGCGATGCCGATAAAGGAGTTCATGATGCCCCACACGGTACCGAACAGGCCGACGAACGGCGCGGTGGAACCGATGGTGGCGAGGACGCCGGTGCCGCTGCTCATGTTGCGACCGCAGGCAGCTACCAGACGCTCGAGGCGGAAGCTGACGCGTTCCTTGATGCCTTCCTTCTCGCGGCTGTTGACCGACAGGCGCATCTCTTCGAGGGCGTCGTGCACCAGCAGGTTGGCGAGGGTGCCTTCCTTGCCGGCAGTGGTACTGGCTTCTTTAAGGGTGGTGGCTTTCTTCAGGGCGGCGATCTCGCCACGCAGGCGACGCTTGGCGCCCATCAGCTCGAAGCCTTTGGCGATCCAGATGGTCCAGGTGATGATGGAAGCGATGGCCAGACCGATCATCACGATTTTCACGATGATGTCGGCGTTCTGGTACATGCCCCACGGCGACAGGTCGTGGGCCATGCCCAGGCTGTTGTCGGCTTCGAGAACTTCAGGTACGTCGGCAGCGTCTACCGCTTGCACTGGATCAGTGGCAGCGGGAGCAGCGGCAGGCGCGTTGGCGGCCGCTGCATGCTGTTCGGTCGCGGCCGGGGTAGCTGGCGCTTGTGCGTCGGCGAACGCGGCGGTCGGTGCCAGCATCATGCTGAGCAGCAGAGCCGCCAGCGCGCTCCAGGCGCGAGGTCGATTGGTTGGCGAAGCGGGGATTTGATTGCGTGTCATGCTGGCCGGACCTGAGATAGAAAAACGTTGATGCTCTTCCAGGCCTCGTGAGGCCGAGAACAAAAGTGAGGTGCATTATTGCAAGTAATTCTTGTTAACAAAAGTAATAGAGTATCTTTTTTTCCTTCATTGCTAGCCGCCCGTCCTTTGCCAGCGCTAGTCTGTGTCTTTCCGATAGGAGTTTTTTGATGTCCGCGCCTTCTGTTTTGATTGCCGGTTGTGGTGATGTCGGCAGTCGTCTGGCCAGGCAATTGCTGGCGGCTGGTTGGGAAGTTCATGGCTTGCGCCGGGATGTTTCGAAGCTGCCCGACGGGGTGATTGGCGTTGCCGGCGACTTGTTCAATGAGGACTGCCCGGCGACCTGGCCGGTGGGTGCCGTGGACTATCTGGTGTATTGCGCTGCAGTGACTGATCACGATGAGGCCGGTTATCGCGCGGCTTATGTGCAGGGTTTGCAGAATGTCCTGAGCTGGCTCGACGACTATGGGCAGGTGCCTGAGCGGCTGATCTTCGTCTCCAGCAGCAGTGTGTATGGGCAGCAGGAGGGTGAGTGGGTCGATGAGAACTCAGAGACCATCGCTGCCGGTTATTCCGGGCGATTGATGCTGGAGGCTGAGCAGGTCGCGCTCAATAGCGGTATTCCGGCAAGCATTCTGCGTTTGACCGGGATCTATGGACCGGGCCGCGAGTGGCTGCTGACTCAAGTGCGTCGCGGCTATCGCGTGGCGGTCGAGCCGCCGCTGTATGGCAACCGGATTCATGCTGACGACGCGGCAGGGTTGCTGGCGTTCCTGTTGGAGAGAGATCGGCAGGGCGTGAAGCTGGAGGATTTCTACATCGGCGTCGACGACGCGCCGGCACCCTTGGCCGAGGTAGTGGGCTGGTTGCGTGAGTATCTGGGCGTTACCGAATGGTCGGAAGACGCCAGCGTGCGGCGCACGGGCAGCAAGCGTTGCAGCAATGCCCGGGCTAAAGCGTTGGGCTGGACGCCAATTTACCCGAGCTACCGCGAAGGCTATGCCGCGATCCTAGAAGGTAAATGCTGACTTCCTGACACCCCAAAACAACTGTAGGAGTGAGCCTGCTCGCGATGAGGTCATAACATTCAACACTTGTGCTGACTGTTACACCGCTATCGCGAGCAGGCTCACTCCTACAGGGGATATCTGCGAATTCAGAAGCAGGTTACTGCTTCTCCAGCAACCACTTGCGCTCGCCCGGCGTGTACTGCGGCATTTCATCTGCCAGCGCCGTGTTCACGGCCTGGAAAATCTCCAGTTCCTTGCCCTTGCGCGCAAAGATGTAGGCATTGCCCTGACCGTTGAGCTGCAACCACATGTTGTCGTTGGTGCTGCTCATCGAAGCGCAATCACCTGCCAGGCACAAGGCATAACGGTCGGCTCCTGGCAGCCCGGAGACCTGGCCGTCAGCCTGAAACTGCACGGTGCCGCCTTCGCCCTGACCGCTGGCGATTGTCCAGTTGCCGCCCATGTAGGCGGAATACAGTGCACGTTCGAAACTGGCACCGATCGGTGCGCCTTCCGGCACCGGAATCTGTGCACGGTCGAAAACCTGCTCCGGTTCGTTATCGCTGGCGGCTTGCTGCAGTTGTCCGCCGTCGCGTTTCAGCTCGCTGGCGGAGCTGCCATAGAAGTCGACTTTCCAGGCGCCGGATTTCTCGCCCAGCAGCCGTCCTTCGACGTTCTCAAAACCGTTGGTGTAGCGGGCCTGACTGGCCTTGGTGTTGACGTCCCACTCAAGGTTCGGGCCGTAGGCCTGAAGCGCTTCGCGCAGGGGGCCGCCCTTGGCTGCGGCATCGATCGCCACCTGATTGATCCAGGTGCCGCTGATGTCACGGTCGGCAGGGTTGCTGGCGCAGCCGCCGAGGAAAATGGCGAGCAGCGGGAGAGCTAGCGCTTTGCGCATGGTGGAATCCTTTCAAAACCTTTTCTTGCAGAGCAGTCGGCGCGGCGTTTGAAGGCCGCGCCGTGCGCATCACTCGATGACCAGAATGGCATCCATTTCAACCTGCGAACCCTTTGGCAGGGCAGCCACGCCAATGGCGGCGCGGGCCGGGTATGGCTGGTCGAAATACTTGCCCATGATCTCGTTGACCTTGGCGAAGTGGCTCAGATCGGTGAGGAAGATGTTCAGTTTGACGATGTCCTTGAACGAACCGCCAGCGGCTTCGGCCACGGCCTTCAGGTTCTCGAACACCTGGACGGTCTGGGCTTCGAAGCCTTCAACCAGTTCCATGGTTTTTGGGTCCAGAGGAATCTGACCCGACATGTATACGGTGTTGCCGGCCTTGATCGCCTGGGAGTAAGTACCGATGGCGGCCGGGGCCTTGTCGCTGGTGATAACAGTCTTGGTCATGTATGACTCCTTGTAATGGTTGAGTTATGCACGCATACGGGTGATGCGGATCACCCCGGTCAAGGCGCGCAGTTTCTTGATCACGCGGGCCAGGTGCACACGGTCGTGAACGCTGACCACCAACTGGACCACGCTGATGCGACCATCGCGTTCGTCCATGCTGATTTTCTCGATATTGCCGTCGGCTGCGTTGACGCTGCTGGCCAGCAGGGCGATCAGGCCACGCTGGTGTTCCAGCTCGACGCGCAGTTCGACGTTGAATTCGCCGGTGACATCCTTGGCCCACGAGAGCTGGATGCATTTTTCCGGGTTGTGCCGGATTTCGCTGATGTTGCGGCAGTTGTCCAGGTGCACGACCATGCCTTTGCCCGCCGACAGGTGCCCGACTATCGGGTCGCCCGGGATCGGCGTGCAGCACTTGGCGTAGCTCAGCACCAGACCTTCGGTACCGCGAATCGCCAGCGGGCCTTCCGGGCTTGGCAGTTGTTCGCCTTCGCCAAGCAGGCGGCGGGCGACTACGTAGGCCATGCGATTACCCAGGCCAATGTCTTCAAGCAAATCTTCGATCAGTTCGAGGCGATACTCGGTGAGCATGGCTTTGACGCGTTCGGTCGGGATCTTCTCCAGCGAACTGTCGAAACCGTTGAGCACCTTGTTCAGCAGGCGTTCGCCGAGGCTGATGGACTCGGAGCGACGTTGCAGTTTCAGCGCATGGCGGATGTGCGTGCGTGCCTTGCCGGTGACGACGAAATTGAGCCACGCCGGGTTTGGCCGTGCGCCCGGGGCGCTGACGATCTCGACTGTGGAGCCGCTTTGCAGTGGTTCGGACAGCGGTGCGAGACGGCGGTTGATCCGGCAGGCTATGCAGCTGTTGCCGACATCGGTGTGCACCGCGTAGGCAAAGTCGACCGCCGTGGAGCCTTTCGGCAGCTCCATGATCCGGCCTTTTGGCGTGAACACGTAGACCTCGTCCGGGAACAGGTCGATCTTCACGCTCTCGATGAATTCCAGCGAGTTGCCGGCACGTTGCTGCATCTCCAGCACGCCTTTGACCCACTGACGGGCGCGGGCGTGAGTGCCTTTTGGCTGCTCGTCACCGCTGGATTTGTACAGCCAATGGGCGGCGATGCCGTTGTTGGCCATCTCTTCCATTTCGCGGGTGCGGATCTGGATTTCGATCGGCACGCCATGCATGCCGAACAGCGTGGTGTGCAGCGACTGATAGCCGTTGGCCTTGGGAATCGCGATGTAATCCTTGAAGCGCCCTGGCAACGGTTTGTACAAATTATGCACAGCACCCAGCACGCGGTAACAGGTATCGACCTTGTCGACGATGATCCGGAACGCATAGACGTCCATGATCTCGTTGAAGGCCCGACGCTTGCCGCGCATTTTCTTGTAGATGCCGTAGAGGTGTTTCTGACGACCGCTGACTTCGCCCTGGATGCCGTCGATGGCAAGGCAGTGACCGAGGGATTCTTCGATCTTGTTGACGATTTCCTTGCGGTTGCCCCGGGCGCGTTTGACCGCTTGGTAGATCCGCGCGGAACGCATCGGGTGCATGGCCTTGAAGCCAAGGTCTTCAAATTCGATACGAATGGCATGCATGCCCAGCCGGTTGGCGATGGGCGCGTAGATTTCCAGGGTTTCCTTGGCGATGCGTCGGCGCTTTTCGCCGGACAGCACTTCCAGCGTGCGCATGTTGTGCAGGCGGTCGGCGAGTTTGACCAGGATCACGCGAATGTCGCGTGCCATGGCCATGGCCATTTTCTGGAAGTTTTCGGCTTGGGCTTCGGCCTTGGTCTCGAAATTCATCTGGGTCAGTTTGCTGACCCCGTCGACCAGTTCGGCCACGGTTTCACCGAACTGCGCTTGCAGCGCTTCTTTGGCGATACCGGTGTCTTCGATCACGTCATGCAGCATCGCCGCCATCAGGCTCTGATGGTCCATGTGCATGTCGGCAAGAATATTGGCCACGGCAAGGGGATGCGTGACGTACGCCTCGCCGCTGCGACGGCGTTGACCGTCATGGGCTTGTTCGGCGTAGAAATACGCTCGGCGGACCAGGTTGACCTGGTCGTTGCCGAGGTAGGTCGATAAGCGATCGGCGAGGGCGTCTATGCTCGGCATGATAATTCCTGCCGTAAGCTGTGATCCCGCGCCGTGCTACGTCGACCAGGCATAGGCTTAGACGGCCTCGTTGGACTCGTCCTCGAACGCTGCAAACAGCGGCTCATCCTGGACGATTTCCTGCTCGGCGATGAACTCGTAGCTCATCAGGCCTTCAGCGATTTCACGCAGTGCGACAACAGTCGGCTTGTCGTTTTCCCACTGGACCAATGGCTCTTTGCCGCCGGTGGCCAGTTGACGGGCACGCTTGGTAGAGAGCATGACCAGCTCAAAGCGGTTTTCCACGTGTTCTAGGCAGTCTTCAACGGTTACGCGGGCCATGGTATTCCTCGGAGCGAATGCAATATGCGCGCTGCCCGGTTGGGCGAGCGGACTCAACAGTTTAAAAAATCACCAGCGATTAGGGAAGCGCTGATTTTTTGACCAAGCCCTTCAACGCGCTGCAAGCACCAATGTAAAGCGCTTGCAGCTGTTTTGGGAAGTGCTGATTATCCGAGCAATTCGGCCAGCAATTTGCCGAAACGTACTTGCTGGCGTTTCTGTTGGAGTTGATTGGCGCGGAAAATCGCCTTCAGATCGTCCAGTGCGTGAGCAAAATCGTCGTTGATGATCAGGTAGTCGTATTCGACATAGTGACTCATCTCGCTGACCGCTTCGCGCATCCGCCCGTCAATGATCTCGTCGCTGTCCTGACCGCGATTGGTCAGGCGTTGGTGCAGGGCCTGAAGCGACGGCGGCAGGATAAAGATCGAGCGTGCTTGCGGCATTAGCTTGCGCACTTGCTCGGCGCCTTGCCAGTCGATTTCCAGAATCAGGTCGTGACCTTCGTCCAGCGTCTGCTGCAGGCGGCTTTGCGAGGTGCCGTAGAAGTTGCCGAAGACTTCGGCGCGTTCGAGGAAGTCGCCATGCTCGCCCATCTTCACGAACTCTTCGCGGGTCACGAAGTGATAGTTCACGCCGTCCACTTCACCCGGACGCATGGCGCGGGTGGTGTGGGAAACCGAAACGCGAATTTCCGGTATGGCATCGGTCAACGCCTTGACCAGACTGCTCTTGCCCGCGCCCGATGGCGCGGAAATGATGTACAGGGTGCCGGTGCTGTGGGTCATGTCGGGGTAGCCTTACTCAATATTCTGCACTTGTTCGCGCATCTGCTCGATCAACACCTTGAGGTTGACGGCGGCTTGGGTGCTGCGCGGGTCGAAGGCCTTGGAGCCCAGTGTGTTGGCTTCGCGGTTGAGTTCCTGCATCAGGAAGTCCAGGCGCCGACCAGCGGCACCGCCGGACTTGAGCACCCGGCGAACTTCGATGATGTGGGTGCTCAGGCGATCCAGTTCTTCGGCCACGTCGCTCTTTTGCGCGAGGATGACCATTTCCTGTTCCAGGCGCTGCGGATCCAGCTCGGCCTTCATGTCAGCGAAGCGATCGAGGACTTTCTGACGCTGGGTCGCGAGCATCTGCGGCACCAGTTCGCGCAGGGTCACGACGTCCTCTTCGATGGAGGTCAGACGCTCGTTGATCAGGCGTGCCAGCTCCGCGCCTTCGCGCTCGCGGCCGGCCTTCAGCTCTTTCAGGCCTTGATTGAAAAGCGCCAGTGCGTCGGCATTCAGCGCCTGCGGGTCGCTCGCATCGCCCACCAGTACGCCGGGCCAGGCCAGCACTTCCAGCGGGTTGAGTGCGGCAGGGTTTTTGATCAGCCCGGCAACGGTCTCGGCTGCAGCAACCAGCTGCGCGGCGCGCTCGCGATCGACTTGCAGGGTTTTGCCGGTGCTTTCTTCGGTGAAACGCAGGGTGCATTCGAGTTTGCCCCGCGACAGGCCCTGACGCAGCGCTTCACGCACCGCGCCTTCGAGGTCGCGAAACGACTCCGGCAGGCGCAGGTGGGGTTCCAGATAGCGGCTGTTCACCGAGCGCAGTTCCCAGCTCAGGGTGCCCTGTGCGCCGGCTTTTTCGACGCGGGCGAAGGCGGTCATGCTGTGCACCATGGCGGTGACCTCGCAAATGCAGATCGGCGCGAAACCTGTGTTCCGCAGGCGCGATATGTATGAATTTAAGCCGACTGGCAGCAAAGGCGCAGGATTGTAGCGCAGTGCGGCGAATGCGCCCAAACACACGGTGTGACAAAGGGCTGCATCCCGTCGGTAACGGGTGTTTCAGGGCCTTCGATCGTCGGGCTGGATTTTTAACGAGTGCCCACGCGCGGTGCAGCGCTCTATAATGCTCGGCAGTTTTCCGTCCCCAGTACAGGTATTCCCTATGAAACGTCCAAGTGGTCGCGCTGCCGATCAGCTCCGCTCGATCCGCATTACCCGCAACTACACCAAACACGCCGAGGGATCCGTACTGGTCGAATTCGGTGATACCAAAGTCATCTGCACCGTCAGCGTCGAAAACGGTGTGCCGCGCTTCCTCAAAGGCCAGGGCCAGGGTTGGTTGACCGCCGAATACGGCATGCTGCCGCGCGCCACTGGCGAGCGTAACCAGCGTGAAGCGAGCCGTGGCAAGCAGGGCGGCCGCACCCTGGAAATCCAGCGCCTGATCGGCCGTTCCCTGCGCGCTGCGCTGGACATGTCCAAGCTGGGCGATGTGACCCTGTACGTCGACTGCGACGTGATCCAGGCCGACGGTGGTACTCGCACGGCTTCGATCACCGGCGCCATGGTTGCACTGGTTGATGCGCTGAAAGTAATCAAGAAGCGTGGCGGCCTGAAGGGTGGCGATCCGCTCAAGCAGATGATCGGTGCCGTGTCGGTCGGCATGTATCAGGGTGAGGCTGTGCTGGATCTGGACTATCTTGAAGATTCCGCCGCCGAGACTGACCTCAACGTGGTGATGACCAGCACCGGTGGTTTCATCGAGGTGCAGGGTACGGCTGAAGGCGCGCCGTTCCAGCCTGAAGACTTGAACGCCATGCTGGAACTGGCCAAGCAAGGCATGAACGAAATCTTCGAACTGCAAAAGGCAGCACTGGCCGACTGAGCAGGTTCATAACCGCAAGGAGGACGCGATGAGTGACGAACAAGAGTTGCTGCCCAAACCGAGCCAGGAGGTTCGCCAGTGGGCGATGTTTTGTCATTTGTCGGCCTTGCTGGGGATCTGGATTCCGTTCGGCAATCTGATCGGGCCGTTGATCCTCTGGCAGATGAAGCGCGAAACGGACCCGTTCATCGACGCTCAAGGCAAGGAGGCGCTGAATTTTCAGATCACCGTCGCCATCGCCTCGTTGATCTGTTTCCTGCTGATGGTGCTGATCATCGGGTTCTTCCTGTTGGGGATACTGGCTATCGGTGCGCTCGTTTTGACCATCATCGCCGGTGTGAAGGCCAATGAAGGTTTTCCTTACCGATATCCGTTTACCTGGCGACTGATCAAATAAGGCGCTCGAAAAGTTTTAAAACAAATGCCCTGACCTGTCAGGGCATTTTATTAATGCAACAAAATTAATCGCTATTATGGGTAGGAATGATCTGATCGCGATGATCGGTCGATACTCTTTCTGTATATACACTTTTAGTCACAACTGCATCGGCTTAGTTCGGATTCATGGCCTTGGAATCAAAGGCGACGATTGTTAAAGTTGCTCGGATAATATTTCTCCTGAAATATTAAGATATATTCAAGCCATCGAAGGCTATTGAATTTCCGAGTAATCAGTGTTGAGACAATCAGCCGGTTCATGAGGTGCGTGCAGGTAAACAGCTCGCCTCTGAATATATAGCCAAGAATAATCCCAATGATTCAGCTCGATTTTTACGGAACACTTGTGGCCGCCTCCTTAGTTCTTTTGCTAGGGCGCGGGCTAGTTATGCGTGTTGGCTTCATGCGCAGTTACAATATCCCTGAACCGGTCGCGGGTGGCCTGGTAGTTGCCTTGATCTTGTTGCTGCTGCGAACGCTAAATATTGAAATTCGTTTCGATACTTCGCTGCAGACACCTTTGATGCTGGCCTTTTTTGCCACCATTGGTCTAAGTGCAGACTTTGCCAGCTTGAAGAAAGGCGGGCGCGTTGTCGGGATATTTCTGTTGGCAGTCACCGGATTGTTGGTGGTGCAAAATGCGATGGGGATCGGGCTGGCAACAATGCTCGGGCTCGATCCATTGATGGGACTGCTGACCGGATCGATCACCTTGGCGGGCGGTCACGGCACTGGGGCTGCGTGGGGTACGGTATTCAGTGAGAAATACGGTCTGGCCTCTGCCTCCGAGCTGGCGATCGCCTCCGCGACGTTTGGTCTGGTGCTGGGTGGTTTGATTGGTGGACCGGTTGCACGGTTGCTCATCAAGCGAGTGCAGGTGCCCGGTTGTCAGAATCAGCAAACGCCGCGGTTGCCAAGAGGCTTCGAGCAACCAAACAAAGAACGCTCGATTACCCCGTTTTCGTTTATAGAAACACTCGCCCTGATTGCAGTCAGCTTGTTGGCGGGCAATCTTCTGAATGGCTGGCTGCACGGTACTTCATTCGAGTTGCCGACGTTCGTTTGTGTTCTGTTTGTTGGCGTGGTCTTGCGCAACGGGCTTTCGGCGTTGGGTCTGTATCAGGTGTTCGAGCGTGAGGTGTCGGTGCTGGGTAATGTCAGCTTGTCGCTGTTTCTGGCGATTGCCCTGATGTCGCTCAAGTTGTGGGATCTGGCCGCACTGGCGTTGCCGATTTTCATCATTCTGGCTGTACAGGCGCTGGTCATGGCGTTGTTCGCGATTTTCGTGACATTCCGGATGATGGGGCGCAACTACGACGCGGCCGTGCTGGCGGCAGGGCATTGCGGTTTCGGATTGGGTGCGACGCCGACGGCGATTGCCAATATGCAGGCAGTGACGCAGCGTTATGGGCCGTCGCAGATTGCCTTTCTGGTGGTGCCGATGGTCGGAGCGTTTTTCATCGATATCATTAATGTCGTCGTGATCAAGCTCTACCTGACCTTACCGTTCTTCGCCGCTGTCTGAGTCCGAATCGGCTTGGCACTGACGCACAAAAAATGCCCGTATCTTGCGATACGGGCATTTTTAACTGCGAAACGACGCTTAGATGGTCAGCGTCCAGTCGTAGTCGACGATCAGCGGTGCGTGCTGCGAGAACCGTGGTTGACGCGGCAGGCGAGCACTGCGCACGAAGCGCCGCAGGCCCGGGGTCAGGATCTGGTAGTCAAACCGCCAGCCGAGATTGAGCATCTCGGCCTGTTCGTTGTCCGGCCACCAGCTGTACTGGTCGCCTTCGCGGCTGACTTCGCGCAGGGCATCGACATAGCCCATGTTGCCGACAATCTCGTCCATCCAGGCGCGTTCTGGCGCCAGGAAGCCCGGGGATTGCTGGCTGTCGCGCCAGTTCTTGATGTCGAGCTTCTGCTGCGCCACGTACAGCGAGCCACAATAAATGTACTCGCGACGTTTGCGCCGCTGTTTGTCCAGGTACTTGCCGAAGTCGTCCATGAGCTTGAACTTCTGGTTCAAGTCCTCATCGCCGTTCATCCCCGAAGGTAGCAGCAAGGTGGCAATACTGACTTTGTCGAAATCTGCTTGCAGGTAGCGCCCGTAGCGGT
This sequence comes from Pseudomonas sp. Irchel s3a12, assembly GCF_900187485.1. Classification (NCBI taxonomy): domain Bacteria; kingdom Pseudomonadati; phylum Pseudomonadota; class Gammaproteobacteria; order Pseudomonadales; family Pseudomonadaceae; genus Pseudomonas; species Pseudomonas sp. Irchel s3a12. Next base: position 86,690 of record NZ_FYDN01000003.1, on the reverse strand, counting down.
CGGCCGTCTCGAAACCGAGACCGCTGATGACAGCCTTCGGTTGCAACCGCGAATACAAAGCCACGCCGCCTTGGGCAGGGACTTCAGCATCGCAGGCATAAAGGAAGTAGCCATCCAGTTGGAAGGCTGGGTCATCCAGTTCAAAGGCGGAGGCACGGGTGTCCTGCAGGCAGATGACGTCGGCATTCTGTGCTTGCAGCCAACTGAGCAAACCACGCTCGACTGCAGCCTGAATACCATTGACGTTCACACTGATGATCCGCATAAATGGCCCCAAAAATCGCGTGCGTGTATGATACACGGCGTCAAGCTAATTAGCTAAATCCGTGGTATTTGGGGTTTTTTTCATGCAAGCGTATCAGCGCGATTTCATTCGTTTTGCCATCGATCGCGGCGTTTTGCGCTTCGGTGAGTTCACCCTGAAGTCCGGGCGCACCAGTCCTTACTTCTTCAACGCCGGCCTGTTCAACTCGGGTTCGGCCCTGGCGCAGTTGGGGCGTTTCTACGCTGCAGCCATTGCCGAAAGCGGTATTCCCTTCGACGTTCTGTTTGGACCGGCCTACAAAGGCATCCCGTTGGCAGCGACCACAGCTGTCGCGTTGGCCGAGCACCACGACCGTGATCTGCCATGGTGCTTCAACCGCAAGGAAGCCAAGGCCCACGGCGAGGGCGGCAGTCTGGTCGGCGCGCCGCTGACTGGCGATGTGCTGATCATCGACGACGTGATCACCGCTGGTACGGCAATCCGCGAAGTGATGCAAATCATCGCTTCCCAGGACGGCGCCAAAGCTGCGGGCGTGCTGATCGCGCTGAACCGTCAGGAGCGTGGCAACGGTGAGTTGTCGGCGATTCAAGAAGTCGAGCGCGACTTTGGCATCCCCGTCATCAGCATTGTTTCGCTGAACCAGGTGCTGGAATTCCTCGCTGACGACCCGCAACTCAAGCAGCACCTGCCAGCCGTGGAAGCCTACCGCGCCCAATTCGGCGTCTGACACACCTTCTCTGTAGGAGCTGCCGAAGGCTGCGATCTTTTGATTTTGGCATTTGCGAGCAAGATCAAAAGATCGCAGCCTTCGGCAGCTCCTACACAGGAGAGGTGCAGAAGTCTGAGGTTGCAGGCAAAAAAAGACCCCGCTCAGCCTGGCTGAGCGGGGTCTTTTTGTTTGCGTCTGCGCTTACGGACGCTTGCGATTGCTGATCAGCGTGCCCACACCGGTGTCGGTGAAGATTTCCAGCAGGATCGCGTTCGGCACGCGGCCGTCGATGATCAGCGAGCTGCCCACGCCGCCCTGAACCGCTTCCAGTGCACAACGGATCTTCGGCAGCATACCGCCGTAGATAGTGCCGTCGGCGATCAGGTCGTCGACCTGCTGCGTGCTCAGGCCGGTCAACACGGTGCCCGACTTGTCCATCAGGCCGGCAATATTGGTCAGCAACATCAGCTTCTCGGCTTTCAGTGCCTCGGCGACTTTACCAGCCACCAGATCCGCGTTGATGTTGTACGACTCGCCGTTCTCACCCACGCCAATCGGCGCAATCACCGGAATGAAGTTGCCTTTGACCAGCAGGTTCAGCAGTTCGGTGTTGATCCCGACCACTTCGCCGACCTGACCGATGTCGATGATTTCCGGCTGGGTCATCTCCGGGGTCTGACGGGTGACGGTGAGCTTCTTCGCACGAATCAGCCCGGCGTCTTTACCGGTCAGGCCGATGGCGCTGCCGCCGTGACGGTTGATCAGGTTGACGATGCTTTTGTTGACCTGGCCGCCAAGGACCATTTCCACCACATCCATGGTCGCGGCGTCGGTGACGCGCATACCATCGACGAAGTGGCTTTCGATCGACAGACGCTTGAGCAGATCGCCGATCTGCGGGCCGCCACCGTGAACCACGACCGGGTTGATGCCCACGGCTTTCATCAAGACGATGTCGCGCGCAAAGCCGGTTTTCAGCTCCTCACTTTCCATCGCGTTGCCGCCGTATTTGATCACCAGGGTCTTGCCGACATAACGTCGGATGTAAGGCAACGCTTCGGACAGGACCTGGGCGGTATGGGCGGCGGCTTCGCGTTCGAGGGTCATTCAGGGCTCCGGGTGGATCAGAACGGTAGTTGGAGATCAGGTGCAACACGTTTCAATTGGGCGTGGAATACGTCCTTGATACGCGCAAGTTCTGCCTCGTCATCGGCCTCGAAGCGCAGCACCAGCACCGGTGTGGTGTTGGACGCGCGCACCAGGCCCCAGCCTTTGGCGTAATCGACTCGCACGCCGTCGATGGTGGTCAGGTCAGCGCCTGCGCCCCACTGTGCGTCGTGCAGTGCATCAATGATGCTGAATTTGCTCTCTTCGGTCACATGGATATTGATTTCCGGCGTAGAAATATCGTTCGGGAAGGTTGCAAACAGCTCTTCCGCGGTGGATTTTTCCTTGCTGAGGATCTCCAGCAGCCGTGCGGCGCTGTAGATGCCGTCGTCGAAACCGAACCAGCGCTCCTTGAAGAAGATGTGCCCGCTCATTTCACCGGCCAATAGTGCACCGGATTGTTTCATTTTCTTTTTGATCAACGAATGACCGGTCTTCCACATTAGCGGACGACCACCGTATTCCTTGATCAGCGGCACCAGGCGGCGGGTGCATTTGACGTCGAAGATGATTTCCGCGTCCGGGTTGCGCGCGACCACGTCACGGGCGAACAGCATCAGCAGGCGATCGGGGTAAACGATGCTGCCGGTGTTGGTCACCACGCCGACACGGTCGCCGTCGCCGTCGAAAGCCAGGCCGATGTCGGCGTTGGTTTCTTTGACTTTGGCGATCAGATCGACGAGGTTTTCAGGCTTGCCCGGATCCGGGTGGTGGTTCGGGAAGTTGCCATCGACCTCGCAGAACAGCGGGATGACTTCGCAATTCAGCGCTTCGATCAGTTGCGGGGCGATCACACCGGCCGCGCCGTTGCCGCAGTCGACCACGACCTTCATGCGCCGCGCCAGTTTGATGTCCTGGACGATTTCGGTGTTGTAGCGGTCGAGGATCTCGACCTGAGTGACACTGCCGGTGCCGCTGCTCAAGTTGTTGGTCTTGAGGCGCTCGTGCAGGGCCTGGATCTGTTCGTTGGCGAGGGTGTCGCCGGCGATGACGATCTTGAAACCGTTGTAGTTCGACGGGTTGTGGCTGCCGGTGAGCATCACCCCGGATTTGCCGGCCAGGACGTTGGCGGCGTAGTACAGCGCGGGCGTTGGCACCAGGCCGACATCGCTGACGTGGCAGCCGCTTTCGGCGATGCCGCGAATCAGTTCTGCAACCAGCTCCGGGCCGGACAGGCGGCCGTCGCGACCGACGGAAACGTTCGGCTCACCTTGGGCCAGGCTCTGCGAACCGATGGCGCGGCCGATCCAGTAAGCGGTTTCGGCATTGAGGAATTCCGGCACGGTGCCGCGAATGTCATAGGCGCGGAAAATGCTGTCGGGCAGCTTCGGGGCGATCTTGGCTGGGGTGCTCATCTACGGAAATGCTCCATCTCGAAAGTGGCGGGACAGACCGACGAATCGTTCGACGGCAGGCTCAAACTGAAGGGTATGACGGCGTTTTCCACGGAGAGTTCGTGGTATGAAAGGGCCATGATGCCTCGGCGGGCGTGGCTTTCGGCCGGCAAAACCTTGATTTTCGGTGTTAAACCTTTCAGCTGATCTGCTGAAACTTCCCCCTGTAGGAGCTGCCGCAGGCTGCGATCTATTGATCTTGATCTTAAAAATCAAAAGATCGCAGCCTGCGGCAGCTCCTACAGAAGATGGCTCCGGTTATTTGGTGCCGGTATGGCCAAATCCGCCAGTGCCGCGTTCGGTTTCGACGAACTCTTCAACCATTTCGAAATGCGCCTGTACCACCGGTACCAGCACCAGTTGCGCCAGACGTTCGCCGACGGTCATGGTGAAGTCGGTCTGGCCACGGTTCCAGCAAGACACCATCAGCGGGCCCTGATAATCCGAGTCAATCAGACCCACGAGGTTGCCCAGCACGATGCCGTGCTTATGGCCCATGCCCGAGCGCGGCAGGATCAGCGCGGCGAGGTTCGGGTCGCCGATGTAAACCGACAGACCGGTGGGGATCAGCACGGTTTCACCCGGCTTGATCACGATGTCCTGATCCAGCATGGCGCGCAGGTCGAGGCCGGCGGAACCCGGGGTGGCGTATTGCGGCAGCGGGAATTCGGTGCCGATGCGTGGGTCGAGGATCTTGGCTTGCAAAGCGTGCATGTAAATTAAACCTGGTTCAGACGTTCGGCGATAAAGGTGACCAGTTGGCGAGCGATCTTGCTCTTGCTGGTCTGGGCGAAAACCGTGGCGTGCAGCGCACGGTCAATCACGCTGCAGGCGTTTTCTTCGCTGTTGAAACCGATGCTCGGGTTGGCGACGTCGTTGGCGACGATCAAATCGAGATTCTTGTCCTTCAGCTTGCGTGCAGCGTAGTCGAGCAGGTGTTCGGTCTCGGCGGCGAAACCGACACTGAACGGACGGTCGGGACGCGTCGCGATGGTGGCCAGGATGTCCGGGTTACGCACCATTTGCAGGACGAAGCCGTCACCGCTCGTAGGATCTTTCTTGAGTTTTTGCGGGGCGACGACTTCCGGGCGGTAGTCCGCAACGGCTGCCGAGGCGATGAACACATCGCACGGGATCGCCGACTCGCAAGCCGCGAGCATGTCGCGGGCGCTGACCACGTCGATACGCGTGACGCGATCCGGTGTCGGCAGGTGCACCGGGCCGCTGATCAGCGTGACGCGGGCGCCGGCCTCAACTGCGGCTTCAGCGAGGGCGAAGCCCATTTTGCCGGAGCTGTGGTTAGTGATGTAGCGAACCGGGTCGATGTTTTCCTGAGTCGGGCCGGCGGTGATGACGACGTGTTTGCCGGTCAGCGCCTGGCGCTGGAAGCAGTCCGCCGCGCATTGTGCGAGGTCGGTGGCCTCCATCATGCGGCCCATGCCGACGTCGCCGCAGGCCTGGCTACCCGAGGCCGGGCCGAAGGTCTTCAGGCCACGACTTTCCAGGAGTTGCAGGTTGGCCTGGGTCGCCGGATCACGCCACATCGCCTGATTCATTGCCGGCGCGACTGCCACAACGGCGTCGGTGGCCAGCACCAGGGTGGTCAGCAAATCGTTGGCGATGCCTTGGGCCAGGCGGGCGATCAGGTCGGCGGTGGCCGGGGCGATCAGTACCAGATCGGCCCATTTCGCCAGCTCGATGTGGCCCATCGCGGCTTCGGCAGCCGGGTCGAGCAAGTCGAGGTGGACTGGGTGGCCGGACAGCGCTTGCATGGTCAGCGGGGTGATGAACTCGGCGCCGCCATGGGTCATGACCACGCGTACTTCGGCACCCTGATCGATCAGGCGACGAACCAGATCGGCGCTCTTGTAGGCCGCGATGCCGCCGCCGACGCCGAGCACGATGCGTTTCCGATACAGCCGCTGCATAGGTCTGCCTTTCATTTCGTGGGTGACATACGTGGCGAAACCCCCTCCCCAGGGTGAATTCGCCCGCAAAAAAGATGGGCTACGATATCACAGCGACCGCTACGGAACAGCGGCGCCCACAGACAGGGAAGTGCTATGAGTATTCGCGATTGGCCTGCGGCGGAACGTCCGCGGGAAAGGTTGTTGGAACACGGGGCAGCGAGCCTTTCAGACGCTGAGTTACTGGCGATTTTTCTGCGCACCGGGTTGCCCGGACTAAGTGCTGTGGATCTGGCGCGCAATCTGTTGACTCAATTCGGCAGCCTGCGTTTGCTGCTTGAGGCCGATCAGGACGAATTCAGCAAACAATTGGGGCTCGGGCCGGCGAAGTTTGCGCAACTGCAAGCTGCTCAGGAAATGAGCAGGCGGCATCTGGCTGAGAAATCACGGCAGAAACCAGCCCTGGAAAACCCTCAGGTCGTTCGCGATTATCTGAAATCGATGCTGCGTCACGAACCGCATGAGGTGTTTGGTTGCCTGTTTCTCGACTCCAAACATCAAGTACTGAATTTCGAGATACTGTTTCGCGGCTCAATCGACAACACCAGCGTGCATCCACGCGAGGTTGTGAAGCGATGTTTGGCCAATAACGCCGCTGCGTTGATCCTGTGCCACAACCATCCATCGGGGAACACTGACCCCAGTCAGGCAGATCGGCTGCTGACCAAGCGACTGCAAAAGGCACTGGAGCTGATTGATGTGCGGGTGCTCGATCACTTCATCGTCGGCGATGGTGAGCCGTTGTCGATGGCTGAGTGTGGCTGGATGTAAAGTTCAGGGGAAAAACGCTAAACCCCTGTAGGAGTGAGCCTGCTCGCGATAGCAATTTTCCAGTCACCGAATGGGTTGACTGAAATGACGCCATCGCGAGCAGGCTCACTCCTACACGTTATGTGCAGGGCAGGTTATTTCAGGTTTACCTTCGAATAGTCCTGGCGGCCAAAGGGGCTTACCGAGTAACCCTGCACGTCCTTACGTGTCAGCGCATAAGCGGTCGGATGCGCCAGCGGCAACCACAACGCCTGCTGCTGAATCTGCGCCTGCGCCTGCTCGTACAGCTTGGTGCGTACACCTTGTTCGCTGGTGGTCTTGCCGGCGCTGATCAGCTTGTCCAGATCGGCATTGCAGTAGCGCGCGAAGTTGGTGCCCGATTTGACCGCGGCGCAGGAAAACTGCGGTGTCAGGAAATTGTCCGGGTCGCCGTTGTCGCCGGCCCAGCCCATGAACAGCAGGTCATGCTCGCCCGCCTTGGCGCGGCGAATCAGTTCGCCCCACTCGATCACGCGGATTTCCGCCTGAATACCGATTTCCGCCAGATCCGATTGCAACAACTGTGCACCGAGGCTTGGGTTCGGGTTGAGCAGGCTGCCTGATGGACGCGTCCAGATGGTGGTCTGGAAGCCGTCTTTCAAACCGGCCTTGGCCATCAGCGCCTTGGCTTTGGCCACGTCATGCGGGTAACCCGGTAGGTTCTTCGCATAACTCCAGGTGTTCGGTGGGTAAGGGCCATTGGCCGCTTCGGCGGTGTCTTCGAACACCGCCTTGATGTAGTTGGCCTTGTCGAAGGCGAGGTTGATGGCCTGACGCACCTCTGGCTTGTCCAGCGGCGGATGCTGGCTGTTGATGCCAACGAAAGAGGTCATGAAGGCGTCAGTCTTTTCGACTTTTAGTGTCGGCTCTTTCAGCGCGGCCTGTACGTCCAAAGGTTTTGGCGACAGGGCGATCTGGCATTCGTTGCGCCGTAGCTTTTGCAGGCGCACGTTGGCGTCCGGGGTGATGGCGAAGATCAACGGGTCTACCGAAGGCTTGCCGCCAAAGTAATCCGGGTTGGCCTTGTAGCGAATCGCCGCGTCTTTCTGGAAGCGGTTGAACACAAACGGGCCGGTACCGATCGGCTGGCTGTTGAGCTTGTCCGTGGCGTTGGCCTTCATCAATTTGTCGGCGTATTCGGCGGAGTAGATCGAGGCGAAGCCCATGCTCAGTGTCGCCAGGAAGGTCGAGTCCGGGTGATCAAGGGTGAAACGCACGGTCAGCGGATCGAGCGCGTCGATCTTCTTGATCAGCGCTGGCAACTGCATCGATTGCGCATGGGGGAAGCCGCTTTGGGCGACTTTGTGCCACGGGTTGGCCGGGTCGAGCATGCGGTCGAAGCTGAATTTGACGTCTTCTGCGGTCATCTCACGGCTCGGCCTGAAGTAGTCAGTCGTATGAAACTTCACCTGCGGGTGTAGCTTGAAGACATACGTCAGGCCATCGGTGCTGACTTCCCAGCTGTCGGCCAGGCTCGGCACGACTTTGCCGCTGGCGGTGTCGAATTCAACCAGACGGTTCATCAGCACGTCGGCCGAGGCGTTGGTGGTGGTCAGCGAGTTGTACTGCACCACGTCGAACCCTTCAGGGCTGGCCTCGGTGCAGACGCTCAGCGCGGCAGCCTGGGCCAGGGGGCTCAGCAGGAGCGGGGCGAGCAACAGGGGTAGGGCAGCGAGGCGCATGGTCGGTTTCCTTTTACAGATCGAAGGCCCATCTGCAAGTGCAGTCTGGAAAAGGCCTACCCTAGAGGTCTGGATTACAAATGACTATCCCCTTTTTGCATTTTCGGGGCACAGTGATGGCGGTTTTTCAGACCGCGGTGCGCGGTAAAAAGTCTGAATCGCCCGCAAGGGTGGTTTTCTGCGACGAGTGGTAAAAATCGATGCCAGCCTTTATCCAAGCCGTTCGCAGGCTGAAAAAGCGCCTTTTTGTGGATTGTTTGCACACCGAATGTTGTTGCTCTGAAGTCTTTCTGGTATAAAGCAGCGCTCTTTTCTAGGGGCCCGGTTCCTTCACTGTAGGTGTAGCCGGTAAGACCTCTAAAGAAACGCGGCGCCTGGCGCCAAATGACTGAGAGATTAAGCGGCCAACCCATGCCGGGTTGGGCATGTGGTTTTAGAGGGCTGAGGCATGTCGAGAGTATGTCAAGTTACCGGTAAGGGTCCGGTGACTGGGAATAACATTTCCCACGCAAACAACAAAACCCGTCGTCGTTTCCTGCCGAACCTGCAGCATCACCGCTTCTGGGTTGAAGAAGAGAAACGTTTTGTGCGTCTGCGCGTATCTGCCAAAGGCATGCGTATCATCGACAAGCGTGGCATCACTGTCGTGCTCGCCGAACTTCGCCGCGATGGCAAGATTTAAGGGAGCTAATCATGCGTGAATTGATTCGTTTGATCTCGAGCGCCGGTACTGGTCACTTCTACACTACCGACAAGAACAAGCGTACTACCCCGGACAAAATCGAGATCAAGAAATATGATCCGGTTGTTCGCAAGCACGTGATCTACAAGGAAGGCAAAATCAAGTAATTGATTTTTCCCGACTTACGAAAAAGGCCCGTATCTCACGATACGGGCCTTTTTTGTTGCCTCGGATTTTGTGTTTCCTGTTCTGGCCCTATCGCGAGCAGGCTCACTCCTAAATTGGAATGCGGTCACCTGTAGGAGTGAGCCTGCTCGCGATAGGGCCGGATCAGCCAGCGAAAATCCTCAAGCCTTCTGTTCAAAGATCACATAGATCTTGCGGCAAGCCTCAAGCACTTCCCAAGTGCCCCGAAACCCTGCCGGAATCACAAACCGGTCGCCAACGCGCAACGTCTTGGCATTGCCCTCGCCGTCACGCAGCACCGAGACCCCCTGCAGGATTTCGCAGTACTCATGCTCGGTGTAATTCACCGTCCACTGCCCGATCGCACCTTCCCAAACGCCAACGCCCATCTGCCCACAGGGGCTTTCGTACTGATGGAACACCGCTTGCTCAGGATCTCCCTTCAGCACCTTCGCCGGGTCCGGGCGATAGCGTTCGGCTTCGCTGCTGGTCAGGCTGATCTCGACGACGTTCTGGATGTTCATTGTTGTTATCCCCCGTGAATACGGCGCGATTGGCTGGAAAGGGTCAAAGTCTATGTTGATTAAAATCAACACCGCAAGGCCGTATGACCACCTTATGTCAAATATATTGAAACAACCCCGGCCGCTGGTTTAGGGTGGCGGGTGCCTCTGGCCGAAAAACCGGCTGGCCGGGCAGAATTCCTGAGGACGCTGGCGAAGATCGCGCGGCGCTCGTATTCAACAAGCGGAGGACACTCGAAATGACCACCCTGACTCGTGCCGACTGGGAACAACGCGCCCGCGACCTGAAAATCGAAGGCCGCGCCTACCTCAATGGCGAATACACCGACGCCGTCTCCGGCGAGACCTTCGAGTGCATCAGTCCGGTCGATGGCCGTCTGCTTGGCAAGATCGCCAGCTGTGACGCCGCCGACTCCCAGCGCGCCGTGGAAAACGCCCGCGCTACTTTCAATTCCGGCGTCTGGTCGCGCCTGGCGCCGACCAAACGCAAAGCCACCATGATTCGTTTTGCCGGCCTGCTTAAGCAGCACGCCGAAGAACTGGCCCTGCTCGAAACCCTCGACATGGGCAAGCCGATCAGCGATTCGCTGTACATCGACGTTCCGGGTGCGGCGCAAGCGCTGAGCTGGAGCGGTGAAGCGATCGACAAGATCTACGACGAAGTCGCCGCTACGCCGCACGACCAGCTGGGTCTGGTAACCCGCGAGCCGGTAGGCGTGGTCGGCGCCATCGTGCCGTGGAACTTCCCGCTGATGATGGCCTGCTGGAAACTCGGCCCGGCGCTGTCGACCGGTAACTCGGTGATCCTCAAGCCATCGGAAAAATCCCCGCTGACCGCCATCCGTATCGCTGCGCTGGCTGTTGAAGCCGGTATTCCGAAAGGCGTGCTCAACGTGCTGCCGGGCTACGGTCACACCGTCGGCAAGGCGCTGGCCCTGCACAACGATGTCGACACGCTGGTGTTCACCGGTTCGACCAAAATCGCCAAGCAACTGATGATCTACTCCGGCGAATCGAACATGAAACGCGTCTGGCTGGAAGCCGGCGGCAAGAGCCCGAACATCGTCTTTGCCGATGCGCCGGATCTGCAAGCGGCTGCCGAATCCGCTGCCAGCGCCATCGCCTTCAACCAGGGCGAAGTCTGCACCGCCGGTTCGCGTCTGCTGGTCGAGCGTTCGATCAAGGACACATTCCTGCCGATGGTGATCGAGGCGCTGAAAACCTGGAAGCCGGGCAATCCGTTGGATCCGGCGACCAACGTCGGTGCGCTGGTCGACACTCAGCAGATGAACACCGTGCTGTCGTACATCGAATCCGGGCACACCGATGGCGCCAAACTGGTGGCTGGCGGTAAGCGCATTCTTCAGGAAACCGGCGGCACTTACGTTGAGCCGACCATTTTCGATGGCGTGAGCAACGCGATGAAGATCGCTCAGGAAGAGATCTTCGGCCCGGTGCTGTCGGTCATCGCTTTCGATACGGCTGAAGAAGCGATCCAGATCGCCAACGACACGCCGTATGGCTTGGCCGCTGCGGTATGGACCCAGGACATCTCCAAGGCGCATTTGACCGCCAAGGCACTGCGCGCCGGCAGCGTGTGGGTTAACCAGTACGATGGTGGTGATATGACCGCACCGTTCGGCGGCTTCAAGCAGTCGGGTAACGGTCGCGACAAATCGCTGCACGCGTTCGACAAGTACACCGAGCTGAAAGCGACGTGGATCAAGCTGTAAGCCGTTAGGAGGGTCTGTTCGCAAGAGCAGATCCTCCAGACGAGGCAGATCCCTGTGGGAGCGAGCCTGCTCGCGAAAGCGGTGTATCAGTCAGCCCATGTGCTGAATGTGCAGCCGCATTCGCGAGCAGGCTCGCTCCCACATTTGTTTGATATGGCCTCTAAAAAAATAATCCACAGGAGCGTGGAACATGCGGTGGGCGACGTATTTCGCCGTGTTGGCGTCTGTCTTGAGTGTCGGCCTGGCCCTGGGGGTCAGCATGCCGTTGGTGTCGTTGCGCCTCGAAGGTTGGGGCTACGGCTCCTTTGCCATCGGCGTGATGGCGGCGATGCCAGCGATTGGCGTGTTGTTGGGCGCGAAGATTTCCAGTCATCTGGCGGCACGTTTCGGCACGGCGAACCTGATGCGCCTGTGCCTGTGGGCCGGGGCGCTGTCGATCGGTCTGTTGGCGTTGCTGCCGAGCTACCCGATCTGGCTGGTGCTACGGCTGATGATCGGGGTGATCCTGACCATCGTGTTCATCCTCGGCGAGAGCTGGATCAATCAACTGGTGGTCGAGAACTGGCGCGGGCGACTGGTGGCGCTGTATGGCAGCAGCTATGCGTTGAGCCAACTGTCGGGTCCGTTGCTGTTGGGCGCGCTGGGTACCGAGCATGATTACGGTTTCTGGGTCGGTGTCGCTTTGCTGTTGCTGTCGCCATTGCTCTTGCTGGGTCGCAGCGGTGCGCCGAGCAGTGAAGCCAGCAGCGTAACGTTCAAGGAATTGTGGGGCTTCGCCCGTGAGTTGCCGGCGATTGCCTGGGCGGTGTCGTTGTTCGCCGCATTCGAGGCGATGATCCTGACGTTACTGCCGGTGTATTGCCTGCAACAGGGCTTCACTGCCGAGATTGCGCTGGCGATGGTCAGCACGGTGGTGGTGGGTGATGCGCTGCTGCAACTGCCGATTGGTGCGCTGGCCGATTATCTGTCACGGCGTACGCTATTCGCCGGTTGTGCGGTGGTGTTGATGGTGTCGAGTCTGGCGATTCCGCTGTTGCTCGACACGCTACTGATCTGGCCATTGTGGGTATTGTTCGGGGCGAGTGCCGGTGGTTTGTTCACTCTGTCGCTGATTCTGATTGGCGAGCGTTATCGTGACGATGCGCTGGTGCGGGCGAATGCGCACATTGCGCAGTTGTGGGGTGTCGGTTGTCTGGTCGGGCCGCTGGCCGCGGGGGCGGGCAGCCAGTGGATCAGTGGGCATGCGTTGCCGTTGTTGATGGCGATCGGAGCGTTCGGGTTGGTGATATTGCTGTTGCGCCAAGGTGCATTTGGCGCAGTTACTGAGCCTGCCTGACATCAAAAGATCGCAGCCTTCGGCAGCTCCTACAGGAGGAATACACTTCAACTGTAGGAGCTGCCGAAGGCTGCGATCCTTTGCTTTTTTAAAGCATTCGCTCAAGCCCTACCGTGGTGCTGAACCACGCATTGAACCGCCGCCACCAACTCCCCGGCTCCTTGGTCAGGGTGTGCATCTGGCCGTTGTCCTCAGTGATCCAGACGATCTGGCCATCCTGTAACTTCGCCTCGTAACTCAGCGCCGGCGCCATCCCCTGCAAGGCCAGCTCACGCACATGCTCGGCCAACTCCGGACTGTCGACCAAGACCCCAACCTCGGTGTTCCACAACACCGAACGCGGGTCGAAGTTGAACGAGCCGATAAACGACTTCTGCCGATCAAAGATCATCGCTTTGCTGTGCAAGCTTGAATCAGAGCCGCGAAACGATTTGCTGTAAAAAACATGCGGGCCACTGCCGTAGTTATCCCCAGGCTGACGGCGCAGTTCATACAGTTTCACGCCATGCTCCAGCAACGCTTTGCGATACGGCGCATAGCCGCCGTGCACCGCTGGCACATCGGTGGCTTCCAGCGAGTTGGTCAGAAGGCTTACCGAGACGCCGGCATCGGCACGACCGGTCAGGTAAACCAGCCCTGGCTGGCCCGGCACGAAATACGCCGAAATCATGATCAGTTCTTTGCTGACGCCGCGCAGCTCCGGACCCAACTGCGTGGTTAACAGCAATTGCGGATCCGGCTCACCCTTGGCCAAGACCTTGCTCGGCGCATCCCACAGCGCCTGATTCCATGCCCAGATCAGCTCTTTGCGCCAGATGTCCATGCGCGGTGCGGTCTTGAACGTCATCAACTGCTGGTACAGCGCGTGATTCTGTTTGCGGGTTTCCTCCAGCGATTCTTCCAGGCGTGTGCGGGTGTTCTCCAGGTCCTTGACGGTCGGTTGGCTGGTAAGGAATTCGTCGATCGGTTTGCTCAGGGCGCTGTTCCAGTACTGGTCGAAACTGTGCCCGAGCTGCTCGGCCACCGGCCCGACACTGAGCATATCGATGTCGGTGAAATTCAGGTTTGGCTCGGCGTCGAAATATTCGTCACCGAGATTGCGCCCGCCGACGATGGCCACGCTGTTATCCGCCAGCCACAACTTGTTGTGCATGCGCCGGTGTTGCAGCGACAGGTTGAACAAGCGGCCTGCCGCGCGGGTGACGCCGGTGCTGCGGCCCAGATGCAGCGGGTTGAACAGACGAATCTGGATCTGCGGATGCGCCGCCAGCGTGGCGATGATCTGGTCCAGACCGTCGCTGGTGGTGTCGTCGAGCAGAATGCGCACGCGCACGCCGCGATCGGCAGCCTTGAGCAGTTCCTCCACCAGCATTCGCGTGCTGATGCCGTCATGGACGATGTAGTACTGCAGATCAAGGCTGGTCTGGGCGTTGCGGATCAGTTCGGCGCGGGCGGTGAACGCCTCGCTGCTGTTGGACAGCAGGCGAAACCCTGAGCGGCCATGGTAGGGCGCCGCTTGCGCCTGAATCGAACGACCGAAGCTGGAATCGGATGCCGGCAACGCCTGACTTGGCTCGCGCGGGACATCGAGACTGGCACAGCCGCTCAGGAACGAGGCGAGTAACAGCGAAGCGAGTAGGGGCTGTCTGAAGCTCACGTAGGATCATTCCGGTTGGCGGCAAGGGTCGGCATATGGACGCGGTTCTCTGGAAAAAGGTCAGTCGGCTTCCGCCAGCAATCTGACAGCGGTCTCGCCGACCTTGCGCACCGCCTCTTCGATCTGCGCTGTCGGTTTGGCAGCGTAGTTCATCCGCAGGCAATTGCGGTACTTGCCTGAGGCGGAAAAGATGCTGCCGACGGCAATCTGTACGCCTTGGTCAAGCAACTCGCGATTGAGTTTCAGGGTGTCGAAACCTTCCGGCAACTCGACCCACAGCATAAAGCTGCCTTGCGGCCGGCTGGCGCGGGTGCCCGCCGGAAAGTAGCGGGTCACCCAATCGATCATCAGGTCGCGACTGCGCTGGTATTGCGTGCGCATGCGCCGCAAATGCGGTTCGAAATGGCCAGCCTTGAGAAATTCAGCGATAGCGATCTGCGGCTGCGGCGCGGTCGAGCCGGTGCTGATGTATTTCATGTGCAACACCCGCTCAAGGTATCGACCCGGCGCGACCCAGCCAATGCGCAGCCCCGGCGCAAGGGTCTTGGAAAACGAACTGCACAACAGCACACGGCCGTCTTCGTCGAAGGATTTGATCGTGCGAGGGCGCGGGTAGGTGTAGGACAGTTCGCCATACACGTCGTCCTCGATGATCGCTACGTCGAAGCGCTGCGCGAGGTTGAGCAGGGCGCGTTTGCGCGACTCCGGCATGATGTAGCCGAGCGGGTTATTGCAGTTGGGCGTGAGCTGGATGACCTTGATCGGCCATTGTTCCAGTGCCAGTTCCAGCGCTTCGAGGCTGATCCCGGTGAGCGGGTCGGTGGGAATTTCCAGGGCTTTCATGCCCAGGCCTTTGAGGGTCTGCATGGCGCCATGAAAGCTTGGCGAGTCCACCGCGACAATGTCGCCCGGTTCGCAGATCGCGTGGATGCTGGTAGACAGCGCTTCGTGGCAACCGGTGGTGATCACCAGATCGCTCGCGCTCAACTGGCAGCCGGAGTCGAGCATCAGTCGAGCGATCTGTTCGCGCAGTTCTAGGGTGCCGTGGATGTTGTCGTAATACAGACCGGGCATGTCCTGACGGCGGCTGATCCGCGCCAGCCCACGCAGCAAAGGCTTCATCGTCGGCGAGCTGATGTCCGGCATGCCACGACCCAGTTGCACGACATCCTTGCGCGGCACCGCGCGAATCAACTCCAGCACTTGATCCCACTGCGAAATCTCCACCGGGCGCTGCGCCGGACGGCCGACGGCAGGCAGCTCCGGCAGTTCGCGGCCGACCGGCACAAAGTAGCCGGACTTGGGTTTCGGCGTGGCCAGGCCGCTGTCTTCGAGCACGCGATAGGCCTGTTGCACCGTGCTCAGACTGACCCCGTGTTCGACGCTCAAGGCGCGCACCGATGGCAGCCGGTCACCTGGGCGATAGAAGCCGTTTTCGATGCGCGTGCCGAGCAATTCGGCGAGGTTTACATAAAGGGTCATGGCGCTGCCTCGGTGCGGTGATTCGATAAACCAGTACAGATCTCGCAAAAATCGACAATTCAGTCGACAAAGCGGCAAATCTGTATGGAGTTAATACAGTGTCTTTGAATCTGTAATGGTTTTGCTCGCCCGCGCATCATGGAATCTCTGGCTACCCAAGTAAACAGGAGCATTGAAAATGAACGGCTTGAGCGATGTGCGGTTGACGTTACACGGTCAGGAACTGGCGGCAGGGCAGAAGGACAGTGCGCGCAATGAGATCATGCGCAATGCGCCGTCCGGCCTGAGTCGCTGGAGTCTGTTGTGGCATCGTCTGCACACGCGCAAGGCGTTGCTGGCGCTGACGGCGGATCAGCTCAAGGACATCGGGCTGACGCGTGAGCAGGCGCAGGAGGAGGGGTTGAAGCCGTTCTGGCGGATCTGACAACCACTGATCGCCCCCACGCTCTGCGTGGGAGCGCCGCGCCGGACGCTCCGCGTCCGCTGTGACGCAGAGCGTCACTGGATGCATTCCCACGCAGAGCGTGGGAACGATCACTCAGACCAACTCTTTAAGGCGATGCCACAACATCCCCAACGCCAACAACGGCGAACGCAAATGCTTGCCGCCCGGGAAGGTGATGTGCGGCACCTTGGCAAACAGATCAAAGCCCCCGCTTTGCTGCCCGCTGATCGCTTCGGCCAATAACTTGCCCGCCAGGTGCGTGGCATTCACCCCGTGGCCTGAATAGGCCTGGGCGTAATACACGTTCGGCTGGTCCGCGAGCCGGCCAATTTGCGGCAAGCGGTTCGCGCCGATACCGATCATGCCGCCCCACTGATAGTCGATTTTCACGCCAGCGAGTTGCGGGAACACTTCGAGCATCTTCGGCTGCATGTAGGCGCCGATATCCTTTGGATCGCGTCCCGAATAGTGGCAGGCGCCGCCGAACAGCAAACGACGATCCGCCGAGAGTCGGTAATAATCCAGCGCGACACGTTGGTCGCAGACCGCCATGTTCTGCGGCAGCAGGTTATGCGCCTGTTCTTCGCTCAACGGCTCGGTGGCGATGATGTAGCTGCCCGCGGGCAGGACCTTGCCGCTGAGTTGCGGATTCAGATCACTGAGATACGCGTTGCAGCCAAGCACGAGGGTCTTGGCGCGCACCGAACCTTGAGCTGTATGGACTTTGACTTCAGGGCCGTAATCGATACGCGTCACTGCCGAGTGTTCAAACAGTTTAACGCCCAGTTGCTGCGCTGCTGCTGCTTCGCCCAAGGCCAGGTTCAGCGGATGCAGATGCCCGGAGCCCATGTCGATCAAGCCGCCGACATAGCGTTTGGAACCGACCACCGTGTGCATGTCGTGGGCTTGCAGCAAGCGGGTTTCGTAGCGATAGCCAAGGCCACGCAGTTCTTCGGCGTCTTCGGCAAAGCCTTCGAGGTCGGACGGTTTGTTGGCGAGGTCGCAATAGCCCCAGGTCAGGTCGCAGGCAATCTGAAAACGCTCGACGCGCTGGCGAACGATTTCCACTGCTTCCAGGCCCATCAGTTTCATCTCGCGCACGCCGTCGGCACCGATGACGTTGGTGAACTGATCGAGGCCGTGACCGACGCCGCGAATAAGCTGCCCGCCGTTGCGACCGCTGGCGCCCCAACCGATCTTGTGCGCTTCCAGCAACACCACGCTGAGGCCGCGTTCGGCCAGTTCCAGCGCCGTGTTCAACCCGGAAAAGCCGCCGCCGACCACACAGACGTCGGCCAGCACGTCACCTTGCAACACCGGGTGATCGGGCTGCGGCAGGCTGCTGGCGGCGTAGTAAGAGGCAACGTGGGGTTGGCTCGCGGAGGTAAAGGCGCGGGCAGTCATGGGCGTCATCCAACGGCTAAGTGTCGAGAAAATTTGACGGAGCATAAGCCGCACGCCCGAACGTGGGCAACATTGGTCGGCCTGCGGTGTCTGGATCTCGGCTTTTGCGGCACAATTGCCGCCTATTCCTCCTCGGTCATCGCTGCAATGAGCTGCAACAGCCAGAAAATCCGCACCTTGCGCCAGCAGATACCCTCGTTCGAGTGCGTGCCCGGCTGCCACGATTGCTGCGGCCCGGTGACCACTTCGCCGGAAGAAATGGCCCGCCTGCCACGCAAGACCCGCACCGAGCAAGATGCGGCGATGGAAGAGCTGAACTGTGTGCACCTGGGGCCGAACGGCTGCACGGTGTATGAAGAGCGGCCGTTGATTTGCCGTTTGTTCGGCACGACCAAGACCTTGCCTTGCCCGAATGAGCGGCGCCCGGTGGAGCTGATTCATCCGAGAGTGGAGAAGCAGATATTCGAGTACATGGCGGCGAATCGGCAGGTGTTGGTTTAGCGCGTTCACTCGGAACCGAGTCGACGCCATCGCGAGCAGGCTCGCTCCCACATTCGGAATGCGTTCCCCCTGTGGGAGCGAGCCTGCTCGCGAGTGGAGCGCCAGCGATCTTCAATCCGGAATAGGTAAGCTCAAGCTCTCCTTCACCTCTTCCATCACGATATAGCTCTTCGACTCGCGCACATGCGGCAGCTTCAGCAGAATGTCGCCGAGCAGCTTGCGGTAAGACGCCATCTCGGAAATCCGCGCCTTCACCAGATAGTCGAAATCCCCCGACACCAGATGACACTCCAGCACGTGCGGCAACTTCAGCACCGCGCGTCGGAACTCCTCGAAAGTGTCGCCGGATTTGTAGTCGAGGCTGATCTCGACGAACACCAGCAAGCTACCCTTCAAATGCTGCGGATTCAGCCGGGCGTTGTAGCCCATGATGATTCCTTCGCGCTCCAGACGCCGTACTCGTTCGGTGCAGGGCGTGGTAGAGAGGCCGACCTTTTCCCCAAGTTCGGTAAAGGAAATCCGCCCGTCCGCCTGCAGGATCCGCAAGATGTTGCGGTCGATCTTGTCCAGCTCACGTTTGGTCTGAGTGTTGGTACGCATAGGGGATGCGCCTCCGTGAAAAGGGTTTTTGCCGAGAATTGTCGCCAAATATAGGCGCTTATATAGTGAAAAGCACTGCCATTTCTTTTTTACACTGCACCCATCATTGCTCTAACAACACAGCTCGGCGAAAAGCCGCGATGAGGGATACAAAATGCGCGTTATGGTCTTGGGTAGCGGCGTCATCGGTACCGCCAGTGCTTACTATCTGGCCCGTGCCGGGTTTGAAGTGGTGGTGGTCGACCGACAGCCAGCCGCGGCCATGGAGACCAGTTTCGCCAACGCCGGCCAGGTCTCGCCGGGCTACGCCTCGCCGTGGGCCGCGCCGGGCGTGCCGCTGAAGGCGATCAAGTGGCTGTTGCAGCGCCACGCCCCTCTCGCGATAAAAGCCACCGCCGACATCGACCAGTACCTGTGGATGGCGCAGATGCTGCGCAACTGCACCGCCAGCCGTTACGCGGTGAACAAGGAGCGCATGGTGCGTCTGTCCGAGTACAGCCGCGACTGCCTCGATGAATTGCGCGCCGAAACCGGCATCGCCTACGAAGGCCGCAGCCTCGGCACGACTCAGCTGTTCCGCACCCAGGCACAACTGGATAACGCCGCCAAAGACATCGCCGTGCTGAAAGAATCCGGCGTGCCGTTTGAAGTACTCGACCGCGCCGGCATTGCCCGCGTAGAGCCGGCCCTGGCGGGTGTCACTGACATCCTCGCCGGTGCCCTGCGCCTGCCGAATGACCAGACCGGCGACTGCCAGATCTTCACCACGCGCCTCGCCGAAATGGCCGTGAAACTCGGTGTCGAATTCCGCTTTGGCCAGGACATTCAGAAACTCGACTACGCCGGTGATCGCATCAACGGTGTGTGGATCGACGGCAAGCTGGAAACCGCTGACCGCTACGTACTGGCGCTCGGCAGCTACTCGCCGCAACTGCTCAAGCCGCTTGGCATCAAGGCGCCGGTGTATCCGCTAAAGGGTTACTCGCTGACCGTGCCGATCACCAACCCGGCGATGGCCCCGACTTCGACTATTCTCGACGAGACCTACAAGGTCGCGATCACCCGTTTCGATAACCGTATCCGCGTTGGCGGCATGGCCGAAATCGCCGGTTTTGACCTGTCGCTGAACCCGCGTCGCCGTGAAACCCTGGAGATGATCGTCAACGACCTTTATCCTCAGGGCGGCAATCTGGCCGAGGCGAGCTTCTGGACCGGCCTGCGTCCGACCACCCCGGACGGCACGCCGATCGTTGGCGCCACGCCGTTCAAGAACCTGTTCCTCAACACCGGTCACGGCACGCTCGGTTGGACCATGGCGTGCGGCTCCGGTCGTTTGCTGGCCGATCTGATGGCGAAGAAAAAGCCGCAGATCAGCGCCGAAGGCCTCGATATTTCCCGTTACGGCAACAAGACCCAGGAGTCCGCAAAACATGGCAATCCAGCGCCAGCTCACCAATGAGCGCATGAGTCAGATCGTCAGCCACAACGGCACCGTGTATCTGGCCGGGCAGGTCGGCGACGACTTCGACGCCGGGATTGAACAGCAGACTCGCGAGGTACTGGCCAATATCGAGCGCTTGCTCGATCTGGCCGGCACCGACAAACAGCATCTGCTGTCGGCGACGATCTACCTGAACGATATCGAAGCCCACTTTGCCGGGATGAACTCGGTGTGGGACCAGTGGCTGCCCAAAGGCGCCGCCCCGGCCCGCGCCACCGTCGAAGCGAAAATGGCCAAGCCGAGCATTCTGGTGGAAATTTCCATCGTCGCCGCGCTGCCGTAGCCGTTGTAAAGATCCCTCTCCCGGCGCTGTTGGCGGTTCACGTCGTCAGTCGGCGCCGGTTTTTCTTCCCATGACCGCCTAGAAGTCTGCCGCCATGCGTCCTGCCCGTGCCCTGATCGACCTAGAAGCCCTGCGCCACAACTACCGAATTGCCCGCGAAGTCACTGGCGCCAAGGCGCTTGCGGTGATCAAGGCGGACGCCTACGGCCATGGCGCGGTGCGTTGCGCCCAGGCACTGGAAGCCGAGGCCGACGGTTTTGCCGTCGCCTGCATCGAAGAAGCGCTGGAGTTGCGCGCGGCCGGCATCAAGGCCCCGGTGTTGTTGCTCGAAGGCATCTTCGAAGCCGATGAGCTGGCGCTGGTTGTCGAGCATGATTTCTGGACCGTAGTGCATTCGCTGTGGCAGCTCGAAGCGATCGAGCAGGCGACACTGAGCAAGCCGATCACCGTGTGGCTGAAGCTTGATTCGGGCATGCACCGCGTTGGTCTGCATCCCAAGGATTACCCGGCAGCCTACCAACGGCTGCTGGCCAGCGGCAAAGTGGCGAAGATCGTGTTGATGAGCCACTTCGCCCGCGCAGATGAGCTGCACGCGCAGAGCAGCACCGAACAAGTCGCGGTGTTTGAAGCGGCGCGTCAGGGCCTGGCGGCGGAAGTCAGCTTGCGCAACTCGCCGGCTGTGCTCGGTTGGCCGCAGATTCACAGCGATTGGGTGCGCCCGGGCATCATGCTTTATGGTGCGACGCCGTTTGAAGAAGCCAACGCTGTGGCCGAGCGCCTGCAACCGGTGATGACCCTCGAATCGAAAGTCATCTGTGTGCGTGAGCTGCCCGCTGGCGAGCCGATCGGCTACGGCGCCAAATTCATCACCGACAAACCGATGCGCATCGGCGTGGTCGCCATGGGGTACGCCGACGGCTACCCGCGTCAGGCGCCGACCGGAACGCCGGTACTGGTGGCGGGTAAACGCAGCCGGATTCTCGGTCGCGTGTCGATGGACATGCTCTGCATCGACCTCACCGATGTGCCTGAAGCTGGCCTCGGTTCGAGCGTTGAGCTGTGGGGCAAAAACATCCTCGCCAGCGAAGTGGCGCAGTGGGCCGACACCATTCCGTACCAGATCTTTTGCAATCTGCGCCGAGTGCCAAGGCTCTATTTCGAGGGTTGACGCCGCTGCGGGGGCCAAGTGTTGTAAATACTGAACGCTGTCGCCATGATAACGCTCAATATTCTTACAACATCAGGAGGCTCCCGCCTTGGACGTCGGTGAACGACTGCAATCGATCCGCAAGCTCAAAGGGCTTTCCCAGCGTGAACTCGCCAAACGCGCGGGCGTCACCAACAGCACCATTTCGATGATCGAAAAGAACAGCGTCAGCCCTTCGATCAGTTCGCTGAGGAAGGTACTGGGCGGGATTCCCATGTCCATGGTCGAGTTCTTTTCCGAAGAAATCCTGCAGGAAGTCCCGACCCAGATCGTCTACAAGGCCAACGAGCTGATCGACATCTCCGACGGCGCCGTGACCATGAAACTGGTCGGCCGCGCGCACCCCAGCCGCGCCATCGCCTTCCTCAACGAAATCTACCCACCGGGTGCCGACACCGGCGAAGAAATGCTCACCCATGAAGGCGAAGAAACCGGGATTCTGGTGGAAGGTCGTCTGGAACTGGTGGTGGGTCTGGAAACTTTTATTCTCGAAGCCGGCGACAGCTACTACTTTGAAAGTACCAAGCCGCACCGTTTTCGTAATCCGTTTGACGCGCCTGCGCGACTAATCAGCG
Source organism: Pseudomonas sp. Irchel s3a12 (assembly GCF_900187485.1). Taxonomy (NCBI): domain Bacteria; kingdom Pseudomonadati; phylum Pseudomonadota; class Gammaproteobacteria; order Pseudomonadales; family Pseudomonadaceae; genus Pseudomonas; species Pseudomonas sp. Irchel s3a12. The sequence goes on along the minus strand of NZ_FYDN01000003.1, from coordinate 64,580 downwards.
CAGCCACGCCGGCGAATTTTTAACAAAGAGGTGCCAAGCCATGATGGCAAAGGCATCCGGACCGTTTATCTACCGTGCGGTATAACCCCTTCGACTATGGGGTTGTTTCAGTGTGGCGGGCTACCCGCTATACTTCCGCCCGCCTGCGAACCGTGGCCGCAGGCGTGAATAGCCACCATTGAGGGTGAACGCGTGAACCTAATTATGAAAATGCTGGCCGCACCAGCAACCGTACTGGCCCTCTGGGCTGTCAGCGCTCAAGCTGCGACGAATGACGACATTGCCAAACGCCTGGAGCCGGTTGGCCAGGTGTGTGTACAAGGTCAGGAATGCAAGGGGATGGAAGTTGCCGCTTCCGCAGGCGGCGGTGGCGGGGCGAAAACCCCGGATGAGGTGATTGCCAAGCATTGCAATGCTTGCCACGGTACCGGGTTGTTGGGCGCGCCGAAGATCGGTGACACCGCAGCGTGGAAAGAGCGTGCTGATCATCAGGGTGGCCTCGACGGCATCCTGGCCAAGGCCATTACCGGCATCAATGCCATGCCGCCGAAAGGCACCTGCGCCGATTGCTCGGATGATGAGTTGAAGGGCGCGATCCAGAAGATGTCTGGCCTGAAGTAAGGCGCACTTCTGACGAAAAAAACCGTCTTCGGACGGTTTTTTTGTGTCTGCAGCATCACTGCATGCTTTTCGCGATAAAGGCACCGGAAGAATTAAGTACGGCTTTGTACACAGCATAAGCATCAGTATCTGCCGGAGTTATTGGTTCGGAGCGCCCTTCCGATATCTGTCTCAGATCACATCCCGGGATCGACATAATGAGAGGTGAGTGAGTGGCGATGATGAACTGTGCGCCCTTGCGTGCCAGCTCCATTATTCGGTTGATAAAAACTAATTGCCTCAATGGGGATAACGACGCTTCCGGTTCATCGAGAACGTACAGTCCCTGGGCTTTGAATCGGTTTTGAAACAGCGCCTCCATTGCTTCACCGTGCGACATGCAATGCATATCCACGCCGCCGTAATAGGTCTTTATTTCGGGATCAAAGCTCCCCTCTGCATCAAGCTTGCGGATCGCAGTGTTCAAGTTATAGAAGGTTTCTGCTCTGTAGAAAAAAACGTCCTTCTCCCTTCGGTAGCCTTTTGAAAGCGTCAGGGTTTCGTGCAGTTTCGAATGGGTGTTCTCAGTCGAGAAATTGAAGTTTTTCCCACCGCCTTCTGGATTGCATCCCAATTTGATGGCAAGTGCTTCAAGCAGGGTGGATTTTCCAGAACCGTTTTCTCCGATAAATACGGTAATTCTGTTATTGAATTGAAGCGGAAAAAGGCCGCGTAGAAAATGAGCCGCAACTCTGTCTAACTTAAGGCGTATCTGCTGAATGAATAAATCATTCATATTGGTGCCCCCTGAATACTCTACCGACGGATACCTTTACTCCAATCATTGTTATACCAAGTCTTATCGAACTCGTGCTGGCCATGGTAAAAATTCCGACGTAACCAAGGTAAGCAATAAGACGCTCGCCGAATAACTCCGGCGTCGCAGTGGCGCTAAAAATGATGACTGATACTGTCCCGGCCGAGATAGCCATTTCCGGCCAGAAGCACTGAATTGCGTTGGCTTTTTGATATTTGTAACGTGCTTGTATTGTGTTGCTCAAACATCCATTACTATTGCTGATAAGTGATTGAAAACTTTGCTCATCAATTGTGGGTGTGCTGAAAGTGCTGATTAACGATTCCTTGTACAGGTCTTCATTGCTCATTTCATCTTTATACAGACTCTGGATTTGTGGTTTTGCAAATTTCAACTGCACACAAGTCAATGTCGTAATAAATATCAAGGGGATGAGAAAATAAGCGTTTTCACGAAGTAAGATATAGGCTGTGGCAAAGGTCAAAATACAAGATCCTGCCAGATGAATTAAGTCATGAAGGACTGAAGCAATTTTCTCGGCATCTTCTTTGATCATCGTCACGCGAGAGCTTAACGGGCGAGGTCTTTCATCATGCACAATGAAATTGATGAGTGAAAAGCGAGATTTCGCTTCCATGAGCGCCGCCATGGAGCTGCCCAGAGTTTGAGTCGCGAGTTTAGATAAAAAAATAGCGGTGAGAAGGAAATACAGATTAGTGCTGACAGCACCACTACTGAGAGCTGTAAGTCCCTCTGCCACGATCGAAGGTATTAGCAACTGACATGCAGCTGCTAAACTCAGGCATACTGTTGAAAACAAAAATAATGCCCCGTTTTTTCGCAAGCACATAAGCATAATTCAGCGCCTCCCGAGTTGTAGTTTATAGCTCAGAATTCGATTACGGCGATAAGAGGCCTCTCTGCTTGAGTAGTAAATGGATATAAGTGACATTGTTGGGCTGAGCACACGCTCAAGGTAGATGGCTGAGGCAAAGATAGCGCCTGTTGTCAAAGCGCTTTCACTTATTAAATGAGCGGATATCAAGAATAAAACAACTATCGCTACCAAGTAACATGTGCCTGAAATTGATTCGAAAAAAGATGCCTTCAGGTTTGAACGAAAAGCGAGGCGCTCAATTTTTTTGATGTCCAGCTTGACTCTGTCGTTGTACGGTTTGGCATCGCATACATGCGCACAGATTGTCCCGATTATAACGGTGTTTTCTTGGACGTATTCTTCAAAAAGGGTGTCGCTCTTTCTCCGGGTTATAAAATATGCAGCTGAGGCATATAGCAGGCCGCTAAGGGGGGCGAGCACCAGAAGAGGATGATACTGAGCCGTTATAATCAGCGCGAAGATTATGATGCTGAAGTTGAGTGAAGTGTCAAAGAATACCGAATGGTATAGATATATCGAGCCGTCAACATCACCGTCGATAAGTTCGATCTGCTCACCTGGGTTTCCCCTATATGTGGTTGCCTTGCTTCGCAGGTGCGTTAGAATTGTCCTTTTCAGGATATATCTTGTCTTGGCAGCAGTCCTTTGTAGATAAATGTTGGCTGCTAGTTTCAAGGGGGGCGTCGCGATGATAAGAAGCGAAGCGCCTGCGAGTGCATATAAATATGAGCGGTCTTGGGATAGGTAAAAATTAATTGAACTGCCGATTAGGTAGGGCGATGCGCTTGTTAGAACTGAGATGCCTAGGCCAAAGCAGCAAAGTATTAGGTTGCTTTTCATGGTTTGATAAATTCCATTTGGTGCGGAAGAAATGGAAACTCGTAGTTACGGTCAGTCAAACCAATAGAGCCAAGTAGTGAACCCACGCGTCCGATCCATAATCCTAATGGATCGGCAGTTTTTGTTCTCAAGATTCTCGAATTTTGTTCACTTAAGTTAACGATGTTCGACCATAGAAAAACTTGTGGGTCGAGCAACGATTCCGGTGAGATCTTTTTCATGATATTCAGAATCCCATAAGCGCCATGACATAAAGAGTCATTGACGGGTCTCTTTCGTTTTTCGAGATTCGAATATGAGAATGCGGCTTTTGATGGGTGCTTTTCCAAGAAATCTAGCGCAGGCTGTACTCCATTGTTTGCGAAATAACTGATCGCCAAATAATTACCAGGTAAACCGTGGCTCCACGCAAACTCACCGGCGCTTGATTCCGAGCGTTTTCTGTAGTCGCGCCAATTTTCAATTGACTCATCATATTCGTTAAGCTCCCAAGACAAAAAGCCTAGGAATAATTCGTGGATTGAATCTTTTTTTGCGATAAGTTTATTAAAGTAAAATAATGAGTATGCGCACCCCATTATTCCGTGAGACAGGCCACTCAATAAAGCGTCGCTTCTCGTTGTGATTGCATTGTCGAATGTGGGTAGTTTGCTTCCAGATATAAAGGTGAGTTCGGTCTCTATTTTTTTGTATAAGGAGTTGGCTAAATCGGAAAACGATAAATCTTTAGTAAGATCGAATAATAGCGTGAGTACATTTAGAGTGCCGAACATTCCAGAAAGAAAGTCAGAGCCCCAAAAATATTTTTGCCACCATGGTTCTCCCAGTACGTCTTCAACATATTTTTTATACAGCTGTAGTAGTTGGCTCTGCCTTTCATCGTCGAAATAATTTAAGCCTATCAGGAGCGGAACGATTGCGGACGATAGACCGAAGTGAAAGCCCCCTAAGTGCGTACCCTTATTTGTCAGTTTTTTAACTATTCTACTGTGGCAATGATTTAGTAGTTCAGTTACCAGAGCTTTATCTATGGCGCTGCTATGACTGGCCGCCACTACGCAGCCATAAAGAATACCAGACAATCCGTAGTAGAAGTCATCTCCTAACTCCGAGAACTCCATATAGCCACCTGGTGATGAGTGAAATCCTAGCCAGAGCCCATTACTTGAAATTTCGGTGCGTAACAGTTCATTGATCAAGCATGCGTTGATTTCCGATGATGTCCTGATTTTGTTAATGATCTCGTCTGTATTTGAATAACGGGGGTCTCTCACATCGTCGTGTTGTTTGAAGGAGTGGTCCGTGAGTTTATTTCCGTGTTCATACATGTTTTTCATTGCTAAAAGGGTGTTTGAAGTTAGTTTCTCTTCAAATGCAATTCTGTTTTTGTCCAAGGTTTTGATGTATTGGATACTGTTGTCTATTCCGTTTATATAATCTTTACTATCGAGGTGCCCTGAACCGCTGTAACCGGGTTCGTAGAACTCAAGAACACCGGCTTGTCCTCGAGCAAAAGGTATGTCCAGATCCAAGCAAGCTGAGACCTCCGCGTTGAGAAAGCCTATCGCGGGAGCTGTGTCGTTATTAAGGATATTTTCCAGGAAGGCCGTTCGTTTGTCAGTGCAACGCATTAAGGTTGCATGCAGGGAGCATTGAATGGCGTAGTGATATGTCGCGGTCGGTCTGGGGATATACCTGTTTTGTCGGCCTCTAAAAGATTTAATTGTTTCGATAATTGACGGTTGCGCATTGTTCAATATAGAAAATAGAGTGGTTAGGCCATCAATGATTTGATTTTCGTAGTCCCACGGCTGCGCCGGTTTCCCGTTAAGATATAAAACATTCTGATTTGGGAATATTTTAACTCCGTCCATGCCAAATTGACTGTGACCAGTTTCGTCTTCTAAGTGTTGGTACAGGTTTAGGCTGACATATTGCTCTGATAATCCACCCAGCGCACTCAAGTCTACACCGATACCATCGGTGCCTTTCCAAGTCCAATTCGGAAGAATGCTTGTTTGGGTAACGTTCCACCGAACTTCTCTCGGGATTGTCTCAATGTTTAAGGTGCTGTAAAAAATTGTCTCCAGATCAATGGGTATAGGGCTTGATCCATGCGCAATCAGATTGTCAGAGGTAATGTCCGCAGCCATAAAGGCCGTGCAATAACCTAATAAAAATCCTGCTCTTTTAAAGTATTGATGTACCTCTTCTTCAGTTTCTGCCTGCTTTTGAGGTGTATGCTCTGACCATCCATGTTCTTTTTTCACCAAATAAATTGGTATTTTCCATTCGCAAAAGTCAGTGCCTGCGGCACTGCTCAAAGACAGTAGAAAACCGGAAGCTTCCGCTTCAAGTTTAAGATTTCTTGGTTTGTAAATTATTTTTATGGAGTTAAAGGAAAGCGTGCAAACGGTCCTCGATCCGTAATGCGTTTCGCTAGTCGCGACATCAATAGCGGAGAGGTTGACGTCAGACCCAATATTGAATACTTCGTTAATCTCTTGTCTGTCTTCTTTTAAATGAGTAAAAAACTGTAATGTAAATTCGACAAAATTTTGTGATATTTTGGTGAGGACTCGATCTAGCTCTGGATAAGCTTTAATGATGTCGGTGAGATAGCTTTTATGTTCGCTAACTAACTTGTAGTAAGAGGAGGTTTCCATCTCTCTGCCGATGATGGATTTTTCAAATATTTGTTTTTCGGTGATTAAAACGTTATTAGCTGCGTTGGTAATTCTCGCTGCCAGGTTTGTTGCGAAACCGCTGATAATAACTGACTGAGTTTCCAAGGCGCTTCCGGATGTTTTTGGAAGTTTATTTTCGATGTGGTAAATATAGTAAGACAGGTATGGCCATAGCGGGCAGTCTGTGGTCAGGCTTCGGTGCGAGTTCAAGGGTTCAGTTAAAAACTCAATCGGCGTTTTCAATGTAAAGAATCCTAAAGTAATTGAAAGGGGCGGCACGTATTGACCGCCCCTGGCTCATAACTACATGTAAGTCGCGTAGCAGCACCCTTGCCAACATTGTGAGCAACAACTAGTGCATGGTCGCGAACCGCTGCTGGCTGCGCTTAAGTTGCTGAATGCTTGAATTGCCAGCGTTGAAATAGGTGCGCTTGAATTTAGAATGTGTGCCCTCGCACTACGGATTGCTAAGAAGTCGATTTCCATAATTTTTCCTTATAAGTTTATGTTTGGCCTAAAAGTATTGATTGCTAATGAAGTGTTACGTTTTTAATGCTAGCTGTGACTCAGATAACTTCAATTCAGAAGTGTCCTGAAGTTCTGCGTGATTAAATTCGAGCCAATGTAGGAAAGAAGTCACGGGCTTGTGCGATGATTCTTTTGGTGTTGTTAATTCATTGTTATTGTTGAAAGTTCTCTGGGTGTGGTTGCGCCAAGCACTGCACTCGCCTACTTCACGTTTTTTTCGCATTAATTGCCTTCCCTCGGAAGTAAATCCCCGGCAAGCTCGGTCTACCCCTATTCACGGAACGGGCAGGAGGCTTCAGATGGTGCAGTTGTGTTCGATCGAACAGGCAGTGGACGACGTGCTGGCACGCTTGCCGGCGCACATCCACATGGGCATGCCGCTGGGGTTGGGCAAGCCCAATCACTTCGTCAACGCGCTGTACCGGCGGATCAAAGGCCTGCCCGAGCGGCAACTGACGATCTACACCGCGCTGTGCCTCGGCCGGCCGAACCTGGGCGATGGTTTGCAGAAGCGCTTTATCGAACCCTTCGTCGAACGCGTCTTCGGTGACTATCCGGAATTCGATTTCCTCGCCGACCTGCACCGCGACAGCCTGCCCGCCAACATCCGTATCGAACAATTCTTCATGCAGCCCGGCAGCCTGCTCAACAGCGCGCCGGCCCAGCAGGATTACGTCAGCAGCAATTACAGCCACGCCGCCCGCGACATCAACGCCGCCGGGCTCAATCTGGTGGCGCAATTACTGGCCAGCAGCAGCGAGCATCCCGATCGACTGAGCCTGAGTTGCAATCCCGACATCACCCTCGACCTGTTGCCGATGATCGCCAAGCGCCGCCACGCCGGGGAGACCATTTTGCTGGTCGGTCAGGTGCACACCGATCTGCCGTACATGCCCGGTGATGCCGAAGTCGATATCGACACCTTCGACCTGCTGATCGACGCGAAGGACAGCAGCACGCTGTTTTCCACGCCGAACATGCCGGTGGGATTTCAGGATCATTTCATTGGCTTGCACGCGAGTACGCTGGTGCGCGACGGCGGTACGTTGCAGATCGGCATCGGTTCGATGGGCGACGCGTTGACCGCCGCATTGCTGGCGCGTCAGGCGGATAACACCGGTTATAAGGCGTTGCTCGACGACATCAACCTCAGCCAGTGGGCGCAATTGATCGAACGCGAGGGCGGCACGGGGCCGTTCGCCAAAGGCCTGTACGGTTGCAGCGAAATGTTCGTCAACGGCCTGCTGGTGCTGGCGGATGCCGGGATCATCCGCCGCAAGGTCTACCCCGATGTGCCAACGCAGGAACAGGCCAACGCCGGCACCCTCGACGAGGCGGCGCAGACTGACGGCATCTCGGTGCACGGCGGTTTCTTCCTTGGCCCGCGCAGTTTCTACGAGCGCCTGCGTGAGTTACCGCAGAGCAAACGCCTCGAATTCAACATGACCCGCATCAGTTACATCAACGAGTTGTATGGGCAGGAAGAGCTCAAGCGCTTGCAGCGTCTTGACGCGCGATTCATCAACACCGTGTTCACCATGACTTTGCTCGGTGCCGGTGTGGCGGATCAACTGGAGGATGGACGGGTACTCAGCGGTGTCGGCGGGCAGTACAACTTCGTCGCGCAGGGCCACGCGCTGCACGATGCCCGATCGATTCTGATCCTGCGTAGCTGGCGCGAATCCGGTGGTGACGTCAGTTCCAACATCGTCTGGGAATACGGCCATTGCACGATCCCACGGCATCTGCGCGACATCGTCGTGACCGAGTACGGCATCGCTGATCTGCGCGGCAAAGCCGACGCAGTAGTGATCGAGTCGCTGCTGAACATTAGTGACTCGCGCTTCCAGCAGGGGCTGATCGAGCAAGCGCAAAAGGTCGGCAAGCTGCCAAAGGATTTCCGCCTCGACCCACGCTTTGCCGATAACACACCGCAGCGTCTGCAGGCGATCGCCGTACGGCATCCGAACCTGTTTCCGGAGTATCCGCTGGGCTGTGATTTCACTGCGATCGAACGGGATTTGCTGCGGGCGCTGAACTGGCTGAAGAGCAAATTCAAACTCACCGAAATCCTCGATCTCGGCAAAGCAGCCCTCGATGCGCCCGAGGCATCGCTATACCCCGAACACCTCGAACGCATGCAGCTGACAAACCCGGAAGGCCTGAAAGAAGACCTCTTCCAACGCCTGCTGCTCACCGGCCTCAAAGCCACCACCCAATAACTGCCTGACCCAAAACAACTGTAGGAGTGAGCCTGCTCGCGATAGCGGTGTTTCAACCGACGAATATATCGACTGACACTACGCTATCGCGAGCAGGCTCACTCCTACAGGGGGGCTGCGGTGTGGCTTTATTCGATGAAAGTGACCACGCCATCCTTCAGCGATTTCACCCGAGCCAGCGATTCAACGCGGTAGCCCTGCGAATCCAGTTCGGCACGCCCGCCCTGGAACGACTTCTCGATCACGATGCCCAGACCGGCAACGGTCGCGCCGGCCTGCTTGATGATCGAGATCAGCGCTTGCGACGCCTTACCGTTGGCCAGGAAGTCGTCGATGATCAGCACGCGGTCGCTGCTGGTCAGGTGGCGCGGAGAGATCGCCACGGTGCTTTCGGTCTTTTTGGTGAATGAGTAAACGGTCGCCGACAGCAGGTTTTCGGTCAGGGTCAGGGACTGTTGCTTGCGGGCGAAGATCACCGGCACGCCGAGGTTCAGACCGGTCATGATCGCCGGGGCTATCCCTGAGGCTTCGATGGTGACGATCTTGGTGATGCCCGAGTCCTTGAACAGCGAGGCGAATTCGTCGCCGATCAGCTTCATCAGGGCCGGGTCGATCTGGTGGTTCAGGAAGGCGTCGACCTTCAGGACCTGGTCGGAAAGCACAATGCCTTGTTCGCGGATTTTCTGGTGCAATGCTTCCATGAAGCTGTCCTCTTTTGGCGCTTTGTGCGCCGAAGGTCTAGTAAAAAAAGTGGTCAATTCTAGCGCTTTAACATCGCGCGTATATCGGCCAATGCGTTGTTGCCGCGCACGGCTTTGACTTCGGTCGGTGTGTCGTCGTTGCCTTCCCACGCCAGATCGTCCGGCGGCAGCTCATCGAGGAAGCGGCTGGGCGCGCAGTCGATGATCTCGCCGTACTGCTTGCGCTTGGCGGCGAAGGTGAAGGCCAGGGTCTGACGCGCGCGGGTGATGCCCACGTAGGCCAGGCGGCGTTCCTCTTCGATGGTGTCGGCTTCGATGCTGGAGCGGTGCGGGAGGATTTCCTCTTCCATGCCCATGATGAACACGTAAGGGAATTCCAGACCCTTGGACGCATGCAGCGTCATCATCTGCACGCCTTCGGCGCCATCCTCCTCTTCCTGCTGACGTTCGAGCATGTCGCGCAGGACCAGTTTGCCGATGGCGTCCTCGACGGTCATTTCGCCTTCTTCGTCCTTTTCAAGGGTGTTTTTCAACGCCTCGATCAGGAACCAGACGTTGCTCATCCGGTAATCGGCCGCCTTGTCGCTGGAGCTGTTGGTGCGCAGCCAGTTCTCATAGTCGATGTCCATGACCATGCTGCGCAGTGCCGAGATCGGATCCTCGCCGGCGCATTGCTCACGGACCTTGTCCATGAAACGCTTGAAGCGCGACAGGCGATCGGTGAAGCGGCTGTCCAGATGCTCGCCGAGACCGATTTCGTCGGTGGCGGCATACATCGAGATTTTGCGTTCGGTGGCGTAGTTGCCGAGTTTTTCCAGGGTGGTCGAGCCGATTTCGCGGCGCGGCACGTTGATCACCCGCAGGAAGGCGTTGTCGTCATCCGGGTTGACGATCAGGCGGAAGTAGGCCATCAGGTCCTTCACTTCCTGACGTCCGAAGAAGCTGTTGCCGCCGCTCAGGCGGTACGGCACCTGGTGGTGCTGCAGCTTCAGTTCGATCAGCTTGGCCTGGTAGTTGCCGCGATAAAGGATGGCGAAATCGCTGTACGGACGGTCGGTGCGCAAGTGCAGGCTGAGAATTTCCATGGCCACGCGCTCGGCTTCGGCGTCCTCGTTGCGGCAGCGGATCACGCGGATCTCGTCGCCGTGGCCCATCTCGCTCCACAGCTGCTTTTCGAATTCGTGCGGGTTGTTCGAGATCAGCACGTTGGCGCAGCGCAGGATGCGGCTGGTGGAGCGGTAGTTCTGCTCGAGCATCACCACTTTCAGGGACGGATAGTCGTCCTTGAGCAGCATCAGGTTTTCCGGCCGCGCGCCGCGCCAGGCGTAGATCGACTGGTCGTCGTCACCGACCACGGTGAACTGGTTGCGCTTGCCGATGAGCATTTTTACCAGCAGGTATTGGCTGGCGTTGGTGTCCTGGTATTCGTCGACCAGCAGGTAACGGACCTTGTTCTGCCATTTTTCGAGGATGTCGGCATGTTCTTCGAAGAGTTTTACCGGCAGCAGGATCAGGTCGTCGAAGTCCACCGCGTTGAACGCTTTCAGCGTGCGCTGGTAGTGGGTGTAGACGATGGCGGCGGTCTGTTCCTTGGGATTGCGCGCGTTCTCCAGCGCCTGAGGCGGCAGGATCAGGTCGTTTTTCCAGGCGCCGATCATGTTCTTGATCTCGTCGACGCCGTCGTCCCCCGCGTATTCCTTCTGCATGATGTCGGTCATCAGCGCTTTTACATCGGTCTCGTCAAAGATCGAGAAACCGGGTTTGTAGCCCAGCCGCACGTGTTCCTTGCGGATGATGTTCAGACCGAGGTTGTGGAACGTGCAGACGGTCAGGCCGCGACCTTCGCCGGCCCGCAGCAGAGTGCCGACCCGCTCTTTCATCTCGCGCGCGGCCTTGTTGGTAAAGGTCATGGCGACGATGTACTGGGCACGGATGCCGCAGTTCTGGATCAGGTGCGCGATTTTGCGCGTGATCACGCTGGTTTTGCCGGAGCCAGCACCGGCGAGCACCAATAGAGGGCCGCCGACGTAGTTCACGGCTTCTTGCTGCCGGGGATTGAGTCGGGACATACGAAAATTCGGGAGTCGTTGACGAAATGGGCCGGCATTTTAACAGGCTCAGCGATTTGTGCCGCTCTCTCCGACTTGTGACGTACCACGCGATTCAAATTTGCCGGTTTTGTTACTTTCGCGGAGGATGCGCGGTGATTTTGCGGCTAATGTTCTCATTCGTGACACAAAATAACGTTTTGATAACCGTTGTCATTTGGTCATTGAACGGCGCAACGGCATAATGCCCCGCCCACATCATTGCAGAGTCTAGGGAGCTAGCTTGTCTACGCCTGTCGAACCCTTGCGTTTGCTGCTACTGGCCGAAGAGCCAGCGTGGACAGCGTTATTGCGTGAGTGTCTGGCTCCAATGGGGAGCGCGGCGGTGCTGATCAGCGCGCCGAGCTGGGATTCGGTCAGCAGTTTGTTCGAAGACAACCGCCATGCGGTGTTGTTGACCCTTCCGGCATTGCAACCGGCACCGGGCCGGTGCAGCTTGCCGACGGTGTTGCTGCTGGAACATGAACCGGACACCGCGCCGGTTGGCGTCAGTGACTGGCTGGTGTTCGACGCCCTCGACGCCGGCATGCTGCGCCGCTGCCTGCGCCATGTGCGCGAACGCGGCGTTCTCGAAAACACCCTGCAACGCCTCGCCGAGCAGGATCCGCTGACCGGCATCGCCAACCGTCAGGGTTTCCAGACCTTGCTTGCTGCGCGCCTCGCGGAAAACGACGGTCGCGGCCTGGCCCTCGGGCATCTCGATCTCGACAACTTCCGCCACGCCAACGATGCGCTTGGCCATCAGGCGGGCGATCGCTTGATCCTGCAAGTGGTCGCACGGCTGAAAAGTCAGCTCGAAGCCGGTGATCAACTGGCGCGGCTGGGCAGCGACGAATTTGCACTGCTGATCGACACCCGCCGTGCACCGCAGCGCGCCGAGTGGATGGCCGAACGCATCACCGAAGCGCTCGCCGAACCGTATTGGGTCGATGGCGAAAGCCTGCTGATCGGCTCCAGTCTCGGCATCGCCCACGCCCGTGCGCAGGGCGGCGCTGATCCGCTGATGTGGCACGCCCACATCGCCATGCAGCAGGCCAAGAGCACCCAGGGCTGCACCTTCCATATCTTCAACGAACGCATCAACCGCAATGCGCGGAGCATGGCCGACCTCGAAAGCGAGTTGCGCCGAGCGTTGCGTCGCGATGAGCTGGAGTTGCATTACCAGCCACGCCTGAATCTTGAGGATGGCCAGATTGTCGGCCTCGAAGCGTTGGTGCGCTGGCGTCATGGCGAGCGCGGTTTGCTGCCGCCGAGTGAATTTGTCCCTTTGGCCGAGCAGAGCGGTTTGATTGTGCCGCTGGGTTACTGGGTGATTTCCCGGGCCTTGCGTGACATGCAGGCGTTGCGCGAGCGCGGACTGCCGGCGCTGCACATGGCGATCAATCTGTCATTTCGTCAGTTTCAGGACAGTCAGTTGTTGCCGACGCTGAGCCGGTTGATTGCCGAGCGTGGCGTTGAGGCGCAGTGGCTGGAATTCGAACTGACTGAAACCGCCGTGATGCGCCGTAGCGATCTGGTCAAGCAGACCATGGACGCTCTCGGCCGTCTCGGTGTGCGCTTCTCGCTGGATGACTTTGGCACCGGGTTCTCGTCGTTCGTGCACCTCAACAGCCTGCCGATCACCTTGTTGAAGATCGACAAAAGCTTTGTCGGCGGCATGGAGCAGCGCGAAGAGAACCGCAAACTGGTGCACGCGATGATCAATCTCGCGCACAACCTGCATCTGGAAGTGGTGGCGGAGGGGGTGGAAACCCCTGAACAGCTAGAACTGTTGCGCGGGTTTGGTTGCGATCAGGTGCAGGGTTATCTGATCAGCCGGCCGTTGCCCTTGGCGGAATTGGTTGAATATCTCACCTTCGGCTCAAGCCAGCAGCCAGCCCTCGAGATCGTAAGCTGAACACATAACCCCTGTAGGAGTGAGCCTGCTCGCGATAGCAATCTACCAGTCAACATTTGCTTCGACTGACACACCGCAATCGCGAGCAGGCTCACTCCTACAAGGGATCTCAGTCGGTCTGCGGGACCGTAAACTGACTTGATGACGCAGGCTCCAGCCGAATCATCCGCTTCATTTTCCACTCGAACGCCAGCGTCAAACTCACCGCCGCACACGCCAGGCCCAACGCCAATCCCCACCAGACGCCCGTCGGCCCCCAATTGAGGTGGAACGCCATCCACCACGCCGCCGGTGCGCCAATCAGCCAATAGCAAGCGAGCCCGACCAGAAACGTGGTCTTTGCATCCTTGAGGCCACGAATGCAACCCATGGCAATCGTCTGCGTGCCGTCGAACAGCTCGAACCACGCCGCCACTGCCAGCAGGCTCACCGCCAGGCGAATCACCTCGGCAAACGCCGGATCATTGTGATCGAGGAACAACCCGACCAACTGGTTCGGCAACAGCCAGAACACCATGGCGAAACCCAGCATCACCACGGCGCCGAAGACGATCCCGACCCGTCCGGACATCCGCGCATCACTCAGTTGCCCGGCGCCGTAATGCTGGCCGACGCGCATGGTGATCGCGTACGACATCCCCGCCGGCACCATGAACGCCACCGAGACAATTTGCAGGGCAATCTGGTGCGCGCCCAACTGCGTGCTACCCATGGTGCCCATGCACAGAGCTGCGAACGCGAACAAACCGACTTCCACCGCATACGTGCCACCGATTGGCAGGCCGAGGCGCCACAACTCTTTCAGGTACTGCCGGTTCGGCCGCGACAGGCCCGCGCGCAGCGGGTACGCGTCATAGGCCGGATGCCGGCGGATGTGCCAGGCCAGCGCCAACGCCATGCAATTGGCGACAATCGCTGTGACCAGGCCGATGCCCGTCAGGCCCATTTTCGGCAGACCGAACATGCCGGTGATCAGCGCGTAATTGAGCAGGAAATTCGCCACCGTGCCGGCCAGACTGATGACCATCACCGGTGTCGCCCGGCCGATTGCACTGGTGAAACCGCGCAGGGCCATGAAACTGAGGTAGCCGGGCAGGGCGAAGGGCAGGGCAATCAGGAATTGCCCGGCCGCGTTGACGTTGGTTTCGGTCTGGCCGAACAGCAGCAACACCGGTTTCAGGTTCCACAGCAGCAACCCGGCGCCCAGCGCCATCAGCCACGCCAGCCACAATCCGGCCTGGGTCAGACGCGCAGCGCCAATGATGTCGCCGGCGCCCTTGCGAATCGCCACCAATGTGCCGACCGCTGCAATCACGCCGATGCAGAAAATCGACACGAACGAATAAGTCGCCGCACCGAGACCGCCGCCCGCGAGCGCTTCAGGACTCAGGCGCGCCATCATCAACGTGTCAGTCAGCACCATCAACATGTGCGCCAACTGTGAAGCAATCAACGGCCCTGCCAGCCGCAGAATGGCCCAGAGTTCGGTACGCACAGGATGCTGCATGGTCATCACCACTCAATTTCAGAGGGAACAGGAGACCGTCGATTCTCGGCGCTTGGCGGGCTTTGCACAAAGGGATAAAAAGGATGGGTGGCATGATTAAAACTCATCCTGGATAAACGGTTTAAGATTGGCTTTATCCCGCTATCGGAGCTTTCTGCATGTCTCGTCGTCTTCCTCCCTTGTATGCCCTGCGCGCATTTGAAGCGGCGGCGCGACATAGTTCGTTCACCCGGGCTGCCGAGGAACTGTCGATCACCCAGAGTGCGGTAAGTCGGCATATTCGGACCCTCGAAGAACACTTCGCCTGTCGGCTGTTTCATCGCAGCGGTCGCAATCTGCAGCTGACCGAAGCGGCGCGGTTGCTGCTGCCCGGGATCCGCGAAGGCTTCAGTGCGCTGGAGCGGGCCTGCAATACCTTGCGTGCCGAGGACGACATTTTGCGCATGAAAGCGCCCTCGACCCTGACTATGCGCTGGTTGCTCGCGCGCCTGAGTCGCTTCCGCCATTTGCAGCCTGGCAACGAAGTGCAACTGACCAGTGCGTGGATGGACGTCGATTCGGTGGATTTCAACGATGAGCCTTTCGACTGCGCTGTTTTGTTGAGTGACGGGCATTTTCCGCCGGATTGGGAGGCGAGTTTATTGTTTCCCGAAGAGCTGATTCCGGTGGGGGCGCCAAACCTGCTGAATGATCAGCCGTGGGATCTGGCTCGACTGGCTTGCACCGAATTACTTC
Source organism: Pseudomonas sp. Irchel s3a12 (assembly GCF_900187485.1). Taxonomy (NCBI): domain Bacteria; kingdom Pseudomonadati; phylum Pseudomonadota; class Gammaproteobacteria; order Pseudomonadales; family Pseudomonadaceae; genus Pseudomonas; species Pseudomonas sp. Irchel s3a12. Next base: position 49,040 of record NZ_FYDN01000003.1, on the reverse strand, counting down.
ACCCGACACCGGACCGTCGCGATTGGCGCAGTTGGCTGGAACACATGGGGTTGTCCGATCAGGTGTCACTCAAGGGTGGGCAAGTGTTCGATACCCTCGAATTGGGCATGATCGCGGCGGCGCGCGGGTACGGTGTGTCGATGGGCGACCTGTTAATGGTCGCCGAAGATGTGGCGCAGGGAAGGCTGAGCCTGCCGTGGCCAACCGCGGTCGCCAGCGGTTTGAATTACTACCTTGTGTGGCCAAAGACCCGCCCGGGAGGTGAACGTTTGCGCCGTCTCAGCGACTTTCTGCAAAGCGAAGTCCGCGCCATGGAGTTGCCGGCGGTCGCGCGCTTGAGCTGAAACGTTAGAGCCGCCACAATGCCGGCCTTGTGCCATAACCTTGTTTTCCGCTCAAGTATTTGGATCCACCGCCGAATACGTGCTTGTGGAACCGTCGTGCCGGTATCCACGATTCACCCCCACAACCAGAAAAATTTCCGAGTCGAGATCAAGGAGGATCCCGTGGCTCGGCCAGGAGCTGTCCATGTCTCAACCTCGCGCTCGGATCGCCTCGCAGCTGGGCCTCGCGCTCGCTGTAATACTGGCGATAGTTATCAGTGGCAGTACGGTGTTCGCCTTGCGTTCGCTGGACTCCGCCAACCTCGCCACTCGTGAAGAGCATCTGGCCAGTGAGGCGCGGCTGCTGGCCGACCAACTGAGCACCTTCCACGGCACGCTGCGTGAAAGCACCCAGCGCCTGAGCGGGCTGTTCGAGAAGCGTTTCAGCGCAGGTCTGAGCATTCACCCGAGTGAGCCGGTGAATGTTGCCGGCACCCAGACCCCGGGTCTGCATCTGGGCAGCGAAGTGCTGAACAACAACTTCAAGGAAGTCGACGAGTTCAAGCAGATGACCGCCGGCGTCGCCACCCTGTTCGTGCGCAGCGGCGAAGACTTCATCCGCGTCAGCACTTCGCTGACCAAACAGGATGGCACCCGTGCCATCGGCACCTTGCTTGATCACGCGCACCCGGCCTACGCGAAGTTGATGGCGGGGCAGGGTTACGTCGGTCGCGCCTTGCTGTTCGATCGCTCCTACATGACCCAATACACCCCGGTGCGTGATGGCAGCGGCAAGGTGATTGCGGTGCTGTTCGTCGGCTTCGATTACACCGACGCGCAGAACATCCAGTTCGATAACCTCAAGCGCTTCCGCATTGGCCAGAGCGGTTCGCTGGCGTTGCTCGACGAGCAAAACAAATGGCTGGTCGCGCCAGCGGGGGTGCAGGCGCTGGATCAAGCCGTTCCGGTGATCAAAGGTTTGGCTGCAAAGCCGGGCAAGGGTGAGTTCTGGAGCGACACCTCGGAAGATTTCTACAGCATTGCCGTGCCGTTCGATGGCGGACCATGGTCGGTCGTGGCGAGCATGCCGAAAGCTGAGATCCGCGCGGTGACCTGGAGCGTGGGTACGCAACTGGCCATTGGCAGTCTGTTGGCGATGCTGCTGGCGGTCGGATCTGTGGTCTGGCTGCTGCGCAGCAAACTGGCGCCTCTGGGGGATCTGGTGCGTCAGGCCGAGGCCTTGGGCGCCGGTGATCTGAGCGTGCGCCTGAACGTATCGAGCAACGACGAAATCGGTCAGCTGTCTCGCGCGTTCAACCAGATGAGCCAGGCGCTGTCGACCATGGTCGAGCACATCCGCCGCTCTTCGGAAGAGGTCAACAGCCGTGCCCAGGCCCTGTCCGGTTTGTCCGGCGGTGCCTATGAAGGCATGGAGCAACAATCTGGCGAAATCACCAGCATGGCCGGCGCGGTGGAAGAGTTCAGTGCGACGTCGTTGAACATCGCCGACAACATGGGCGCGACCCAGCGTCTGGCGCAGGAAAATGCCCAGCAAACGCAGATTGGCCGCAGCTCGATGGAAGAAGCGTCGTCCTCGCTGGAGCAAATCGCTGGCGCCCTGAACAGCACCGCCACCGTGATCAACACCCTCGGTCAGCGTTCGCAGGAAATTGGCGGCATTGTAGGTGTGATCACCTCGATCGCCGAGCAGACCAACCTTCTGGCACTTAACGCAGCAATCGAAGCTGCCCGTGCTGGTGAGCAGGGTCGTGGCTTTGCTGTGGTGGCCGATGAGGTGCGCAGCCTGGCCTCGCGCACCCGTCAGGCGACGGATGAAATTTCCAGCATGATCCACAGCATCCAGCAGGAAACCGGTAACGCGATCAGCACCATGGAGCAGGGCAATGTGCTGATGCAGGAAGGTTTGTCGCGCAACGCCAACGTCGCGTCGGCGCTGGCGCGAATCGATGAACAGAGCCGTTCGGCGGGGCAGCAGTTTGCCGCGATTACCACGGCCACTCAGGAGCAGAGCAGCACCGCGACTCTGTTGAGCAGCAATTTGCAGAGCATCGCACTGGCCAACAGTGAGCAGCGTGAGGTTGTGTCGAACCTGGCTGTTACCGCCAAGGAGCTTGAGAAGCTGGCGGCGGATCTGCGTTCCGAGGTTGATCGCTTTCGTTGATACAGCCTTGATATAGCTTTCGCGAGCAGGCTCGCTCCCACAGTGTCCGGTGCGAATCACAGATTTTGTGAAGACCCGGATCCCCTGTAGGAGTGAGCCTGCTTGCGAATGCAACACTGCAGATCTTCGGCTGAACCTGCAATCTGTCGATCTAATACACTTGCTGAAACGTTTCCGCAGCGCTATAAAAATGACACAACTCCAATAAAGGCTGCTGCCATGACCCCGCTCAAACTCGCCGTCGCCCTCGGCGCATTCTCCGCTGCTTCCCACGCCATGGCCTGGGATTACGTCCTTCTCGATACCAACAAGCCCGCGCAAAACTGGACCATCACCAGTGAGCAGCTCGGCGTGAAAACCGCCAAACCCTTCTCCGTGAGCCTGCGTACCTTGCACGGTGGGCGGCAGGAAGGTGTCAGCATCGTTGATATCGATAACGGCACAATGAAACTCTCGGTGGTGCCCACCCGAGGCATGAACGTCTTGCAGGCTTCTGTCGGCGACGTGCGGATGGGTTGGGATTCGCCGGTCAAGGACGTGGTCAACCCGGCCTTTATCGAGCTCAACGGGCGTGGTGGGCTGGGTTGGCTGGAGGGCTTCAATGAACTGGTCGCCCGCTGCGGTTACGAATGGGTCGGCCATCCCGGCATCGACAATGGCGAACTGCTGACCTTGCATGGCCGCGCCGCCAACATTCCGGCCAGCACCGTCACGCTGCACATCGATGAAAAGCCGCCCTACGCCATCAGTCTGCGTGGCGAGCTGCAAGAGCAAGCCTTCAAGAAAGTCGACTTCTCGGTCGTTACTGAACTGGTCACCGAGCCTGGCAGCGTGCGCTTTGCACTCAACGATACGCTGACCAACAACGGCGACTATCCGAAGGAATACCAGGCGCTGTATCACAGCAACTTCAGTACGCCGTTCCTCGAGCAAGGCGCACGATTTGCTGCGCCGGTAAAACAGGTGTCGCCGTTCAACGACAAGGCCAAGGGTGATCTGGCCGACTGGCAGACCTATCGCGCGCCGACCAAGGACTATGACGAAACCGTCTACAACGTCGTGCCCTATGCTGACGCCAAAGGCGAAACCCTCACTGTTTTGCACAACAAGGCTGGCAGCCTCGGTGTTTCTGTTGGCTTCAATACCCAGCAGTTGCCGGTGTTCTCCCTGTGGAAAAATACCGACACTCAAGGCCAGGGCTATGTCACCGGGCTGGAGCCGGGCACCAGTTTTTCCTACAACCGTCGCTATCAGCGTCCGCTGAATCTGGTGCCGACCATTGCACCCAAGGAACACAAACAGTTCCAGATCAGCTACAGCCTGCTCGCGGACAAAGGTGCTGTGGATAACGCCTTGAAGCGCGTGACTGAGATTCAGGCCGGGCGCGAAACCGAAGTGCGGCAGACGCCGCTGGTTGATCTGACCGAGCATTAAGGTGTCGCCGGCCGGTATTGCAGTGCCTCGGCCAAGTGTTCACGTTTGATTGCATCGACTTGCTCGAGGTCTGCCAGAGTGCGGGCGACCTTGAGTAGCCGGTGTGCTGAGCGCAGCGATAACGTCAGCCGTTCACACGCTGATTCCAGCCATTTCTCATCGGCTGTGGATAACTTGCAGTGTTTTTTCAGTCCTGGCAGATCGAGAAACGCGTTGGCGCAGCCTTGACGCTTTTGCTGTCGCTCGCGTGCCTCGGCCACCAATGCCGCAGCGCTGGCGCTGTCCTCGCCGGGTTTAATCGCAGGATTCAGCGCCGTGGCTTCCCGCGCCACTGTAAGGTGCAAATCGATCCGATCCAGCAGCGGCCCTGACAACTTGTTGCGGTAGCGTTGAACCATGTCCGGAGTGCAGGAGCACTTGCCGCTGGGCTCGCCAAGATATCCACAGGGGCAGGGATTCATCGCTGCGACCAACTGGAATCGTGCCGGAAAACGTACGCGATCCTTCGCTCGGGCGATCACGATGAATCCCGACTCCAAAGGCTCCCGTAAAACCTCCAGAACCTTGCGATCAAACTCCGGCAACTCATCGAGAAACAGCACACCATGGTGGGCGAGGGTGATTTCGCCGGGCTGCGGCTTCGAGCTGCCACCAACGAGTGCCGGCCCGGATGCCGAGTGGTGCGGTTGACGAAAGGGACGCTGCGGCCAATGGGTCAGCGGCGCGCCACTGGCGACCGACTGAATCGCCGCCACCTCTAGCGCTTCACTCTCGGCCAGCGGCGGCAACAGCCCCGGCAGGCGACTCGCCAACAATGTCTTACCCGTCCCAGGCGGCCCGCTGAACAGCAAGTTATGGGCGCCCGCAGCAGCAATCAGCAGCGCTCGTTTCGCCGCCACTTGCCCCTGCACTTCATTCAAGTCGGGATAAGGCTTGCTGGCATGCATCAACCCGTCTGATACATAGGGCTCAACCGGCGTATGCCCATTGAAATGCGCCACCGCCTCCAGCAAATGATCCACCGCAAACACCTTCAACCCCGAAGCCAGGCACGCCTCCTCGGCATTCGCCCGCGGCACCACCAGCGCACGACCCGCCTTGCGCGCCGCAAGTGCTGCCGGCAACACGCCACGCACCGCTCGTACGGCGCCGGACAACGCCAACTCACCCAGACATTCCACATCATCCAGCGTCAGACACGGCACCTGCACACTCGCCGACAGAATCCCCAAGGCAATCGCCAGATCAAACCGCCCGCCATCCTTGGGCAAATCCGCCGGCGCCAGATTCAAAGTGATCCGACGCGCCGGAAACTGCAGCCCGGAATTGATGATCGCGCTGCGCACCCGATCCTTGCTCTCCTTCACCGCCGCCTCGGGCAGGCCGACCATGGTCAGCGACGGCAGACCGTTGGCCAGATGCACTTCGACGGTGACAGCGGGGGCTTCCACGCCAATCTGGGCGCGACTGTGGACGATGGAGAGGGACATGGTCGTTCCTTGAGCTGAATCGGGGAGCCGCTTCCTGCGGGTTTTTGAAGGGTAGTTGGGAGAAGACGCTTAAGCGGGTCGAGCGGAGCGCGAAAATTTCTCAGGATGTTGCTGGAACAAGTCGCAAGGAATCTATCCAGTACTGCAAGCGGACATGCGAGTTGTTTGTGTAGGAAAAAGCAACGGATTCGGTGAGGACCGAGCCGCGTGAGTAGTCCATTTCTGAGAGTCTTGAAAGAACACCCAAATCACAAGATGGACTGTTTGCTTTGATGATTTCCGCGAATACACTCAAGATTAATGCATAACGTTAAGCTTTAAATTATGATCGTTAGCTTCGGATGTTCTGAAACCGAATACCTGTTCCGCAGCGGTAAAACCCGTTTCTGGTCAGCCATATTGAGTGTCGCGGAACGCAAGCTGACGATGCTTGATGCGGCAGCGGCATTAGCTGATCTCCGGTCTCCTCCGGGAAATCGGCTCGAAGCTCTGGAAGGAGATCGAAAAGGGCAATTCAGCATTCGGATCAACGCCCAATGGCGAATTTGCTTCGTTTGGGGGCTTAATGGCCCTGAGGGTGTGGAAATCGTCGATTATCACTGAGGTGACTATGACTAAGAATGGTATGCGTCCGGTTCATCCCGGTGAGATCCTCAAAGAGGAATACCTGGAGCCTTTGAGCCTTACAGCAGCTGCGTTGGCGAGAGCACTAAATGTGTCGACTCCGACGGTGAACGATATTGTTCTACGGCGGCGAGGTGTCAGCGCTGATATGGCGTTAAGGCTTTCTATCTGCCTGGACACCACCCCTGAATTTTGGCTGAACCTGCAATCGGCTTACGATTTGCGAAAAGCTGAAATTGAGAAAGGAGCTTCCATCCGTGATCAAGTTGAACGGCTGGCACATTGCGCTTGAATCCGAATTCAAGGTCGGACGGTTGGGAGCTCAAGAGTTGCGGTAACTATTTCTCAGAGAACATTTGTAAGGCGTCCTTTGGACGCCTTTTTTTGCTATCTAGTCAAATTCACTGTCTTCTTCCAGCCAGCAGGCCACTTGGCTCAAGCTCTGGCCCACACGTCACGGCAACTTCAATAAACCTCAGTTGATTGGCTGAAGGGCGCACGCTCAAACTAAGCGTTTCTGCGCGCAGTTCAAAAATTTTAAGCAGCTTTGCTTTTCGCTTTTTTAGACTCATACGGACCTTGTGCTTTTGGCGTTTAGGTTGGGTATTCATATCAACTGCAATGCCTTTTTCCACCAAGAACCTGCTGTTCCTATCGGACGTTTTACCTGCTCTCGTTCCACCACCATCAACGGCACATCCTGCAACCGTATCCACAGTTGATTATTCCAATGCAACAAACTCAACGTCATGTCCGGCCAACTGAGCAAGCTGAGGTGTGGACGTTCGCTTGTGCTGGGGTGTTGGGCGTCGCGCAGGGTGGGGATGACTTGGTGGGTGAGCCATTCGCGCAGGGCTCGGTATTCGGGGCAGTAGTGGTAGACGAGGAGGGCGTAGATGCCGGATTCGCTGATCAGCAGGGCGTTTTCGATTTGATTGTGGATCAGGGTTTTGCTGGTCTGGTATTGGTCGGGGTCGAGTTTTCGCAGCATGCGTTCGTTGAGGTAGATGTGCAGCAGGCGGCTCAGGTCTCGGGCGCAGAACCAGGGTTGGTTCTGGATGAGGAGGGCGTGGAGGGGGAGTTTGTGGCGGGTGAAGATGCTAGGTGTCAGGTAGTTTTCGTCCATGGTTCAGTTCTCGAATTCAAGTGAAGAAAACTGCTTCTGTTCGTCGCCAAACGAAAAGGGTGGCAGCTATGCGCGGGTTGGCGAACCGGTGAATTCGAAACCGGCAGACCCTGAGGTCTCCCACGCAAAGCCGCCATAACTCGTTGAGAGAAAAAATCTCTGTGAGTTTAGTTGCATTGCGTCAAATTCGATCCAGGTCGCCAAACCCGGTGCTGAACATTCAGCATCGGGTGAGCTTAGAAACCTGGGCTTTTCGGCGCAATCGGACGGCGGTCATTCAGGTTGTAGGACGTTGCCGAGAAGATTGAAGGGCTGGAGATCAAAAGATCGCAGCCTTCGGCAGCTCCTACAGGGGGCGCGGATTATTCAGCGGGCGGCGTCAGCTTCGCTTCCATCTCGGCAACCTTGGCTTCAAGGCTCTCGAGGCGTGCGCGAGTACGCGCCAACACAACCATCTGGCTATCAAACTCTTCACGGCTGACCAGGTCGAGTTTGCTGAACGCACTTTGCAGCAGCATCTTGAACTGGCTTTCGATTTCGGCTTTCGGCAGCGGGGTGTCGCCGCTGAACAGGCGGGAGGCGGTGCCGCTCAGGGCGTCGAGGAAGTCTTTGGGCGCGAGCATGGTGGATGTCCTGGAAACAATGGCCGGCAGTGTATCACGCAGTGTCTATAGTCAATCTCGTGGTCAGGGATGCACGCTTTTCGCGCAGGCGGACGGATGGCGACGCACCGTTGTTGTGCGTATCCGGATGGCGTTTTGCACGGGATGGCTTGCGGCAGCGGCCAAGGGATTGAAATCAGGGGATTTTGGCGAGATGGCAAGGTTTCTGCTTAGTCACCTTCGACCCATGCACTGATGCAGTCGCTGTGACGAATGCAGTGCGGCAGACGGAGCGGGGAGTTTCGTCGGCAGCGGTTAGCTGGCGTCAGTCGGGCAGGTACGGCCGACGATGCGTTACAAAGCCAGGCACTGCGCTTAGACTTGAGTCGGGTTTGTTTTCCTGGGGCAAGTCCACCAATTCGGGAGAGAGTTTTCATGAAGCTAGTCACTGCCATCATCAAGCCGTTCAAGTTGGACGACGTGCGCGAGTCGCTGTCCGAAATCGGCGTGCAGGGCATTACCGTTACTGAAGTCAAAGGCTTCGGCCGGCAGAAGGGTCACACCGAGCTGTATCGCGGCGCGGAATATGTGGTCGATTTTCTGCCCAAGGTGAAAATCGACGTGGCCATCGACGACAAGGATCTGGATCGGGTTATCGAGGCGATAACCAAAGCGGCCAACACCGGCAAGATCGGTGACGGCAAGATCTTCGTGGTCAATCTGGAACAGGCGATCCGCATCCGTACCGGCGAAACCGATACCGACGCGATCTAAGCGCCGCCACAAACCCCAACGCCCCAGGAGAAAACAATATGACTCTGCGTAAATTCGCAGGGCTAGGAGCCCTGTTGTCCATCGTAATGCCAAGCCTTGCAATGGCGGCAGACGAAGTGGCGGCCCCGGTCCTCAATTCCGGCGACACTGCCTGGATGCTCACCTCGACAGCCCTCGTGCTGTTCATGACCATCCCCGGCCTGGCGCTGTTCTACGGCGGCATGGTTCGCTCGAAAAACATTCTTTCCGTGATGATGCAGTGCTTCGCCATTACCGGTCTGATCAGCATCCTGTGGGTCATTTATGGCTACAGCATTGCGTTCGACACCACCGGCATGGAGCAGGGCGTCGTCAACTTCAACTCGTTCTTCGGCGGCATGGGCAAGGCGTTCCTCGCCGGTGTCACGCCTTCGAGCCTGACCGGCCCAGCGGCTTTGTTCCCTGAGGCGGTGTTCATCACCTTCCAGATGACCTTCGCGATCATCACCCCGGCGCTGATCGTCGGTGCGTTCGCTGAGCGGATGAAGTTCTCCGCGATGCTGATCTTCATGGCTATCTGGTTCACCCTGGTTTATGCACCGATCGCGCACATGGTCTGGTCCGGCAACGGCGGCCTGATGTGGGACTGGGGCGTGCTCGACTTCGCCGGCGGCACCGTGGTGCACATCAACGCCGGTGTGGCTGGTCTGATTGCCTGCCTGGTATTGGGCAAGCGCAAAGGCTTCCCGACCACCCCGATGGCGCCGCACAACCTCGGTTACACCCTGATGGGCGCGGCGATGCTGTGGGTCGGCTGGTTCGGCTTCAACGCCGGCTCCGCTGCAGCGGCCAACGGCACTGCCGGCATGGCGATGCTGGTCACTCAGATTGCTACCGCTGCTGCGGCACTGGGCTGGATGTTTGCCGAGTGGGTCACCCACGGCAAGCCAAGCGCACTGGGTATCGCATCGGGTGTGGTTGCCGGTCTGGTAGCGATTACTCCGGCTGCTGGCACCGTGGGCCCGATGGGCGCACTGGTGATTGGTCTGGCCGCAGGCGTGGTGTGCTTCTTCTGCGCCACAACCCTGAAACGCAAACTCGGTTATGACGATTCCCTGGACGCGTTCGGCGTGCACGGTATCGGCGGTATCCTCGGCGCGATCCTCACCGGTGTGTTCGCTGCGCCGGCGCTGGGTGGCTTCGGCACCGTTACCGATATCGGTGCGCAAGTCTGGATTCAGGTCAAAGGCGTGGGCTTCACGGTGATCTACACCGCGATCGTCACCTTCATCATCCTCAAGGTCCTGGACGCCGTCATGGGTCTGCGTGTGACCGAGGAAGAAGAGTCGGTGGGCCTCGATCTGGCACAACACAACGAACGCGGCTACAACCTGTAAGTACGCGCACTAAAAAACTTGCCCGGTTCGCCGGGCATTTTTTTGTCTGGAATTTGTCGCAGAGAGAATAGCTGAAAGGATTTTTCGTACGGCTTTGGTCGTGTTTACGACGAGCGTTTTTCTGCGGCCAATGGCTTACATCATTGCAGGAATATTAGGGCCTTTGTTTTTTCCCAGAGCGCGCTAGAATGCGCCCCGAACGTGCGGAGAACTGTATGTGGCAACAGACTCTGATAACCCTGCGGGCGCGGCCCCGGGGCTTTCATCTGGTAACGGACGAGTTACTCGCCGGGCTGCCTGAACTCAGGCAGTGTCGGGTCGGTCTGTTGCATTTGTGGCTGCAGCATACCTCGGCGTCGTTGACCATCAACGAGAACGCCGATCCGGCGGTACGTCGCGACTTCGAACGATTTTTCAATCGTCTGATCCCACAAGGAACAGACGGCTATGAGCATAACGACGAAGGCCTGGACGACCTCCCGGCGCACTTCAAGGCCAGTGTGCTTGGCTGCCAGATCAGTCTGCCGGTTTCGGCAGGTCGCCTGGCACTGGGAACCTGGCAAGGCGTTTATCTGGGCGAGCACCGTGATCATGGCGGTGCCCGAAAAGTCCTCGCCACCTTGCACGGTGAAGGGGCGTAAACCGTTGGTCATCAATGGTTACTGATTTTTTAACGGCGACTTTCGACAGTTGCCAAAGCTGGTCTATAACTAATCTGCTTTTCGCAAGTCATGAGGTAGAACATGAGCGACGATGATCTGGAAAACGACGACCTCGAAGTAGGCGACGAAGACGAGGCCGAAGAAGGCCTGGAAGCAGCAGCGGAAGACGTTGCTGACGACGATGGCGGTGACGATACGCCGGCCCCGGCTGCCAAAGGCAAAGCCAAGGCTGCGGTGTCGGTTGACGAATTGCCGAGCATTGAAGCCAAGAACAAGGAACGCGACGCCCTGGCCAAGGCCATGGAAGAGTTCCTGTCGCGTGGCGGCAAGGTTCAGGAAGTGGAGGCCAACGTGGTCGCCGATCCTCCGAAAAAGCCGGACAACAAGTACGGCAGCCGCCCTATCTGAGGCGTGCCGCTGGCTTGCTGAAAAGGCCCGCCGTCGCTGCGGGCTTTTTCATGGGCGAAAGAAAAATTTGAAGGCGATGCAGACCCTGTGGGAGCTGGCTTGCCAGCGATGGCGGCCTGTCAGACAACATTGATGTTGAATGTGCTGGCCTCATCGCTGGCAAGCCAGCTCCCACAGGGAATGATGGAAATCAGGGTCAGTGTTGGGCATTCCAGCGTGCAAGAACGGCAGGCAAATCGCTCAGGCTACGAATCTCGGCATCCGGCAGACGATCCGCTTCCCAGACTTTCCCCGACGGGTTGAACCAGATCGCCCGCAACCCGGCCTGCTGCGCGCCGGCAATGTCATCGCCCGGATGATCACCAATATGCACGGCAGTTTCGGCTGTAGCACCACCACGCTGCAACGCCTCATGAAACAACCGGGCATCCGGTTTGGCGATGCCGATGTCTTCCGCGCACAACGCAAACTTGAAGTAGTCCGCCAAACCCAGCCGACGCACATCGGCATTGCCATTGGTGACTACGCCAAGCGAGTAATGATTGGCGAGAATCTCCAGTACTGGTTCGACTTCAGGGAACACTTCGATCTGATGCCGAGCATGCAGAAACACTTCAAAACTCTTGTCCGCCAGCGTCGACGCCTCGTCATGGGCGTACCCGGCTTCTTCCAGTGCATGGAACAACACCCGCCGGCGCAGCGCGCTGATGCGATGTTTTAGCCCCGGCTCATTGGCCAGCACCCGCTCACGAATCCCCCACAAATGCTCCACCGGCACCGCACCCAGATTCGGCGCATGTTCGCTCAGCCATTCGCGCAATATCGCTTCGGCGCTGACGATCACCGGAGCGGTGTCCCACAAGGTGTCGTCAAGGTCGAAGGTGATCAACTGGATGCTCATGAATCATCGCCTTTCATGCGTTTGGCCCGGGGGTGGGCGCTGTCGTAGACCGCCGCCAGGTGCTGGAAGTCCAGGTGGGTGTAGATCTGCGTGGTCTTGATGTCCGAGTGGCCGAGCAATTCTTGCACCGCGCGCAGATCCTGCGAGGATTCGAGCAGGTGGCTGGCGAAGGAGTGGCGCAGCATGTGCGGGTGCAAGTTCTGCCCCAGTTCACGTTCGCCGGCCAGTTTCACTCGCACCTGAATCGCCCGTGGACCGAGGCGTCGGCCTTGCTGGCTGACGAATACGGCGTCGTCTGCGGGGTTGGTCATGGCCCGCAGAGGCAGCCATTGTTCGAGGGCTTCGCGGGCCTTTTTGCCCACCGGCAGCAGCCGGGTTTTACTGCCCTTGCCGAGGACTTGAACCATGCCATCGGCGAGGTCGAGTTGATCGAGATTGAGTCCGGTCAGTTCGGAAAGGCGCAGGCCGGAAGAATAGAACAACTCAAGAATCGCCTGATCGCGCCGCGCGAGAAAATCATCCTCGACCGCCCCTTCAAGCAGTTGCAGTGCGCGATCAGTATCGAGGGTTTTCGGCAGTCGGCGCTCGCCTTTTGGCGGTGCCAGACCCGTCGCCGGGTCGTGGTCGCAAAGACCTTCGCGATTCAGATAGTGATAGAGCCCGCGTACTGCCGAGAGCAGCCGCGCGAGGCTGCGCGAGGATTGCCCCTGCGCATGCAGACGGGCGATCAGGCTGCGCAGGCGCTGAATGTCCAGCGCCGCCCAGCTGCCGATGTTCTGTTTGACGCACCAGCCAAGGACTTTATCGAGGTCGCGGCGATAGGCCGAGAGCGTGTGCGGCGACACCTGTCGCTCACTGCGCAGGTGTTCGCAGTAAGCGTCCAGTTGCCGTTCCATGCTCAGCGTACCGAGCGCAGGGAGCTATTGACCCGTGGCAGCACACGGCCCATGACTTCGGCGATGTAGCTGAGGAACAGCGTGCCGACCGAACTCTTGTAGTGCTGCGGGTCACGGCTGGCGATCGCCAGAATGCCGTGGATGCCTTGATGGCTGACCGCGACGACGGCAGTGGAGCCGATCTGCTTGCGTTGTTCTTCGCCGAAGAGGAAGTCCAGTTCATGCTCACGCAGGCTGCCGCTGACGCTTTTGCCTTCGGTAAGCAAGCCGCCGATGGCGACTTGGGCGTCAGCGTGAGTGACCCAGCGACCGACCGGCGCCGGGTTGTCACCGAGCAGGATCAGGCTGACAAAGGGCACCTGAAAATCCTGGCGCAGGCTGTCTTCGACGCTGATCACCACGTCTTCGAGGCTGGCGGCGTCCATCAGGGACAGTATGAGACGGCGGGTCTTGTCGAACAGGCGATCGTTGTCGCGGGCGACGTCCATCAACTGCGAGAGGCGATGGCGCATCTCGATGTTGCGGTCGCGCAGAATGGTCATCTGCCGCTCGACCAGCGAAACGGTATCGCCACGCTGGTGGGGAATACGCAGGGCGGGCAGCAGTTCTTCGTGCTCGACGAAGAAGTCCGGATGAGCCTCGAGGTATGCGGCAACCGCTGCCGCCTCCAGGCTCTCGGACGCTGATTCGTCGGACTGTCGGGCGGGTACCTGAGGCTTATCGGTCATGATTTCTGCTCACTCAAAGACGTACTTGTCCTTCGTATACACGCACTGCCGGACCGGTCATCAGCACCGGTTGGCCAGGGCCTGCCCATTCAATGGACAGACGCCCGCCGGGCAGGTCGATCAATAGCGGCGAATCCATCCACCCCTGGCTGATCGCAGCGACAGCCGCTGCACAGGCGCCGGTACCGCAGGCTTGGGTTTCCCCGGCACCGCGTTCCCACACGCGCAACTGCGCACGGTTACGGTCGATGACCTGGAGAAAACCGACATTCACTCGCGCGGGGAAGCGCGGATGGTGTTCGATTTTCGGCCCCAGCTCATGCACCGGTGCACTGTTGATGTCCTGCACGCGCAACACGGCGTGCGGGTTGCCCATCGACACGGCGGCCAGTTCGACCGTGGTGCCGTCGACTTCCAGCTGATAGCTGGTCGCTTGCGCTGGCGCTTCGAACGGAATGTCCGCTGGCACCAGACGCGGGGCGCCCATGTTCACGCCGATCTGGCCGTCGTTACGCACGTCCAGTTCGATGATGCCGCCCTTGGTCTCGACGCGAATCTGCCGTTTGGCGGTCAGACGCTTGTCGAGCACGAAGCGTGCAAAGCAGCGCGCACCGTTGCCGCACTGCTCGACTTCCGAGCCATCGGAATTGAAGATCCGGTAACGGAAATCCACGTCCGGATTGCTCGGAGCCTCAACGATCAGCAACTGGTCGAAACCGATGCCGGTGTGGCGGTCGCCCCACTGCTTGGCGTGCTTTGGCTGAATATGCGCGTGCTGGCTGACCAGGTCGAGAACCATGAAGTCATTGCCCAAGCCGTGCATTTTAGTAAAACGCAGCAGCATGGGTTACTCCGGCAGCAGGCTTTCGCCGGCAAACAGCTCGGCCACGGTTTCGCGGCGGCGCACTTCAAAAACCTGAGCACCGTCTACCAACACTTCGGCAGCACGGCCACGGGTGTTGTAGTTGGAACTCATCACAAAACCGTAGGCACCGGCCGAATGCACGGCCAGCAGATCGCCTTCGGCCAGGGCCAATTCACGGTCCTTGGCGAGGAAATCGCCGGTTTCGCAGATCGGGCCGACGATGTCGTATTTGCGCGCAGCGGTGTCACGCGGTTTGACCGCGGTGACGTCCATCCACGCCTGATACAGCGCCGGGCGGATCAGGTCGTTCATCGCCGCGTCGACGATGGCGAAGTCCTTATGTTCGGTGTGCTTGAGGTACTCGACCTGCGTCAGCAGCACGCCGGCATTGGCGACGATGAAACGGCCCGGCTCGAACACCAGCGCCAAGTCACGTCCGTTCAAGCGCTCGCGCACAGCCTTGATGTAGTCGGCAGCCAATGGCGGCTCTTCATCGCGATAGCGCACGCCCAAACCACCACCGAGATCGATGTGGCGCAGGTGAATGCCGCAGTCGCCCAGACGGTCGACCAGATCCAGCAGGCGATCGAGCGCATCAAGGAACGGTGGCAGGGTGGTCAGTTGCGAACCGATGTGGCAGTCGACACCGACCACTTCCAGGTTCGGCAGATGCGCGGCGCGCACGTACACGTCTTCGGCGTCGGCGATGGCGATGCCGAACTTGTTCTCTTTGAGACCGGTAGAAATGTACGGGTGGGTGCCGGCATCGACGTCCGGGTTCACGCGCAGCGAAACCGGGGCGCGAACGCCCAGCTCGGCGGCGACCACTTGCAGGCGCTCCAGCTCGTCGGTGGATTCGACGTTGAAGCAGTGCACGCCGACTTCGAGGGCGCGACGCATGTCGTCACGGGTCTTGCCGACACCGGAGAAGACGATCTTGTCAGCGCTGCCGCCAGCGGCCAGAACGCGTTCCAGCTCGCCACGGGAAACGATGTCGAAACCGGCACCGAGACGGGCCAGGACATTCAGTACGCCGAGGTTGGAGTTGGCCTTGACCGCAAAGCAGACCAGGTGCGGCATGCCGGCCAAAGCATCGGCGTAAGCCAGATACTGAGCTTCGATATGCGCGCGCGAGTACACATAAGTAGGCGTACCGAAACGATCGGCGATGGCGGACAGCGCCACACCTTCCGCGAACAGTTCCCCGCCACGGTAGTTAAAAGCGTCCATGGCGATCCCTTATTGGTAAACGTCGTGCTTATGTGCTTTGGACGGTTGCTTCTGCGAAGACTGGGCTTGCTCGGCCGGGTCCTGATCGTCATCCGGCAGGTACAGCG
Source organism: Pseudomonas sp. Irchel s3a12 (assembly GCF_900187485.1). Classification (NCBI taxonomy): domain Bacteria; kingdom Pseudomonadati; phylum Pseudomonadota; class Gammaproteobacteria; order Pseudomonadales; family Pseudomonadaceae; genus Pseudomonas; species Pseudomonas sp. Irchel s3a12. Next base: position 33,312 of record NZ_FYDN01000003.1, on the reverse strand, counting down.
GGCCTTTTTGACCACAGGCCGAAACGAGGCAGGCAACCGCGACGAGCGCAGCAAGGGAAGAGATCAGGCGCTTCATGGCGAAATCCTTGAAAATGCGTTAATTGCGCCGGAGTATACCGGCCACCCGGCGGCTTGCCTATGTGATGGCCTTCCCGTCCGGCGGGGCTTGCCCGTGAGCACTGGTAACCCTGTGTGAGCGAGCCTGCTCGCGATGGCGGTGTGTCAGGCAACAATAATGTTGAATGTGCCGGCCATTCGCGAGCAGGCTCGCTCCCACAGGGTTGGGTGTTCGATGCCCTGACCGGTGCTTGGTCGTTAATCTTTGCAATCGGCCGGCAGCGTCCGTATCTTTCGGCGCTTGAGCCTGATCAGACATTTTTTGAGGTTGCCGCAATGAGTTTGTCCGAAGCCCGTTTCCACGATCTGGTCGATGAAACCCAGGAAAAACTGGAAGACATCTTTGACGAGAGCGACCTGGACATCGATCTGGAAAGTTCGGCCGGTGTGCTGACCGTCAAGTTCGAAAACGGCTCGCAGCTGATCTTCAGCCGCCAGGAGCCGCTGCGTCAGCTGTGGCTGGCAGCGGTGTCCGGTGGTTTCCACTTCGATTACGACGAAGAAAGCGAGCGCTGGATGTGCGACAAGAGCGAAGAGCAACTGGGCGAAATGCTAGAGCGCATCGTCAAGCAGCAGGCTGGCGCTGAATTCGATTTCGAAGGTCTGTGATTCCGTGACTGACACCGCTCCCGTTCGTCCACCGAAGCCGCTGTACAGCAACATCAGCCCGGCCGTGCCTTCGCCGTGCAGCGGCGTTTGCCGATTGGATGAGCAGAAGGTCTGCCTCGGCTGCTTCCGCCATGTCGAAGACATTCGCGAATGGCGCTCGGCAGACGATGACCGGCGACGTGTGATTTGCGCGCAGGCGTCGCAGCGCAAACAGTGCGGCGGGGCGTGACTTGTATATTTTTTGAGCTGTGATAGTGTCCGAACACGCCTCAACCCATCGAGGCCTGGTGAAAACCCCGTCTTTTTTGGCGGGGTTTTGCTTTTTTTGTGTGCAGAAGAAAGGAGTCTGCCCGGATCATGACCGCACCTTCCATCACCCTTACCCGTCTGGACGTGCAACGTCTGGAGCGCCTGATCGACAGCCTGGATGACACGCTGCCGGGCGTGATTGCGCTGCAAACCGAGCTGGATCGCGCCGACACCGTGGTCGGTCACGATGAAGTGCCCGCCGATGTCGTGACGATGAATTCCCGTGTGCATTGCCGCGAAGAAGGCAGTGGCAAGGATTACCACCTGACGCTGGTCTATCCGAAGGACGCCAACGCCGATGAAGGCAAGATCTCGATCCTGGCTCCGGTCGGCAGCGCGTTGCTGGGCCTGAAAGTCGGTCAGCACATTGACTGGCCGGCACCCGGTGGCAAGACCCTCAAACTGACTTTGCTGGAAGTCGAATCGCAACCGGCCAACGGTGGCGCGTTTCCCGAGTAACCCGCCTCAGACCTGTTCGAGTGCCTCGTTCAGGGCGCGCTCCAGATCAGCCTTGTAGCGCAGATACAGATTGCTTGAACTCTGCCCGTCACCGAGCAGGCCCGAAAGGTCGAGGTCGGTGATGTAGCAGCGATAGCGTTCGCTCTCGCGGCGCTGCTCGACGATCTCCCGGGCGACCACGCTGAACAGCTGGTCGCCATGTTCCAGTTCGCTGAATTCCCGTTGATTGCAATACAGGGTGACCTGCACTTCGCCCGGTGCGGCTTTGCCGACGATCGCTTGCACGTCGTAGAACGGCTTGTTCACTGGCGTCTGCGGTGCCGGCCGCGCTTCGACCCGGCGCGCGCGCCCCGGACCTGAAGGCAATAGCTGGTAATACAAAGTGTCGAGACGGCCGTCGGGACCGGCGTCCATCGGCAGCACGGCTTCGCGGCGAAACAGAATCGATTGCAGGAAGCGCTGCAACGGCACCAACAGACTCTGCTCGTCGTGATAGGGCAAATGTTGCTGCCACAGCGCGTTGAACTCATCCAGCACGTACAGCTCGGCCTGCTGCTCGGTGATCCGATAGAACACTTGAATGCACTCCGGCTGGCCCATCGGCAGGATCAGTGCAAGGTCGTGATCTTCCAGTGCCATGGGATCCAGGTGCAGCGGACTGTAGCGCGGCTGTTCTTCGCCAAGGTAATCGAGCAGGGCCGGCAGGGTGGCAAGCGCCACATGGTTGACCTGGCCCGGCACCAATTCCAGCACGTGATAATGCTGCTGCACCTGAATCAGGTAGCGATGGTTCAACTCGCTGAGCAACAGGTTCTGCGCGGTGTCGATGATTTCTTCAACGCGACGGGCAATGAACTGCGCGCGGTTGTGGCAGAAGCAGCGTACCTTCAATGACGGCTGCAACGGCCCGCGCGGCAGGTTGTTGAGGTAATCGCGTAGGCAGTCGAGCAGGGCATGCGGGCCGTCGAAGCGGTTGACCAGTACTTCGTTCCAGCTATTGAGCGTGACCTGATCCAGCGTCAGCACGAGGTTTTCGCGCACTCCGGCGTAACTCAGCGAGTCGGTACGCTCGGTGGTCATCAGGATATTCAGGTCGCGGTGATGCTTGAGCGGGTCGACGCCGACGTTGACCAGAATCAGCACTTCGCTTGGCACCACTGCACGCAGCAACGGTTCTTCCGCGACGGTGGGCAAGGGCAGGGCGATGCACTGTTGCAGGCTGCCGAGCAGGTTGAACAGCTCGAACTCGCTCAGGTCGCTGGTGCCGGGATGCAGGGCCAGGCGGGTGCTGCTGTCGATCACGCCGTTGCGGTGGCACCAGGTCAGCAGCTCCAGTAACTCGCGGCTGCGCTTGATCGGTGCGAAGTGTTCCCACTCCAGTGCGGTCAGGCTGCCGTTATACAAGCCCCACTGGGTTTGTCCCGGTTCCTTCTTGTTGCGCGACTGCACCAGGGTCAGGGTGTCTTCGGCCAGATCCGGGGCGATGCCGGGGTTGATGAACTCGACCTTGTCGGCCTTGCGTTCGAAGGCTGCGTAGAGCCGGCGCCCCAGCACATTGAGATCGCGTTTATTGATCAGGCTGACGGTTTGTTCTGTGCGGGCGAACTGGGTCAGGAAGCGGTAGCTGTAGTTCAGCTCATTGACCAGTGCGCGACGCTCGGCGCTGACCTGGCGGACTTTCCACTGGCTGCGGCTGTCGAGCAGCGTCAGTTGTCGCTGATCCCAATGCCATTCGCTGGCCAGTCGTTCCAGCAACGTGCGTTGCCAGCTCTGGGTGCGGCTGTTGCCAGTGAGCTTGCGGTTGACCTTCAGGTACAACGCGCGACGAACCAGCTCCAGCCGTTCCGGCTCGTTGCGCGCGGTGAGGTATTCCTCGATACGCCGGTACACGACCATGTACGGATCCAGTTCATCCAGATCCAGCTGGTTGGCGAACACGGCTTTTTTGAAGCGCAGGCTCAGGCACTGCACCTGCGGGTGTTCGCTGGCGTAGACCTCGGTCAGCAGCAGCTTGAGCACCGATTTATAGGGTGACTCGATGCCCTTGAACAACTGCCACAATCCGGCGCCGATGAACTCGCCCGGCGGAATCCGCGCCAGATGACCAAGGTCGAGGGTTTCGTCGGCGCGGATAAAACGCTTGGACAGCAGGGTGTGGGTGTAAAGGTCGTAGGCGGTTTCTTCGTAAACCGGCACCAGCCACCAGATCGGTGTGCGCCCTGCCAGCCAGATTGCAGTGCGATAAAACTCGTCGAGCAGCAGATAGTGCTGAGTGCTGCCGCAGTTTTCCGAGCTGAGCTGGGTGTCGCGTTCGCCTTTGACGAAGCGCTCCGGGTCGATCAGGAAAAAATGCGCTTCGGCGCCCTGACTCGCCGCCCAGGCTTCCAGCAGCTGGCATTTTTTGCGCAGTTCAGCAAGCTCGCTTTCGTTCAAGTCCGGCGCGTGGCAGACCCACACGTCCATGTCACTCTGATCGGCTTGCGCCAGCGTACCAAGGCTGCCCATCAGGAACAGGCCGTGAATCGGTCGCGGCGGATTGCTGCCGTGACGCGGTTTGTACGAAAACGAACGAGTCAGACGCTGTGCTTCGGTCAGCACGTTGGCGTCGGGCTCGTAATTCGACAGGCCGGCCGGCGTGCTGCCCGACACGTAGCCCGGCAGCAGCGGGTGATTAACATGAAAGAACAGCGGCAACAGCGTCAGTACGCTTTGCTGGCGTGTCGACAGCCCTTCAAGGGCACGACCGAGGCGGCCTTCATTGAGTTTGAGAAAACGCGCGCGCAGCTGGCTGAGTACCTTGCGGTCGATGCCTTCGTCCAGGTCGGGGCGGATTTCGTGGGTGCGCGTCATGTCAGCTCAAACCGGCTCGCAAGCTCGGACGAAGAGGGTCTCGGAATGGGAGGCAGTTTAGCCTTTGCGCAGCGGGACTTTTAAGCTGAATTTGTTTTTTGACGTCAGATTTCTATCGCGGATGGCCGGGCAAGCCCGCGGAAATCCCGTGGCAGGAGTTCCCGTGGGCGAAGTCAGGGGGAATCAGGCGGTTTCCTGCTCTCTCAGAATGGTCAGCACGGTTTGCACACTTTGTGCGGCATCGCGACCGAGGCTGGTCAGATACCCGCCATCGGGCTGGTCGGTCAGTTCTTTTTCAAAGAGGCGTTTGGCGGCGGCGATGTGTTTCGGGGCAGCGGTCTGATGAATTTTCAGACCTTCCTGGGAACTGTCCAGGTTGAAGAGTGCGAGGACTTCCAGTTCGGCAACCAACTCAGGGGTAAGCGACATAAGGACTCCAGACTTTCTAGGAATTGGACGACAGCGTCCCTAAGGTGAACCCGCTTTTGCGGCATGTCCAGTGCTCAGATCAGGGATTTTGTCTTGAGGCGGATTGCAGTGTAGTCGGGAGGCGGGAGTTGGCTGGATGGATGGGTGACAAATTGTGTGGGAGCGAGCCTGCTCGCGAAAGCGGTGTGTCATTTAGCGTTGTTTTTGCTGATGCACGGCATTCGCGAGCAGGGGGATGTGTTTGGCTTACTGCTTTTCTGGCGGTAATTCCGGCAAGGCGCGCAGCGCCGCTTCGTACCATTCGGTATTGAACGCACGGTCTTCATCGAGCATCGCGTCGATTTCGTAAGCCAGCACGTGAGCCATCAGATTGAGGATTTCTTCGCGCTCGACACCCACCAGGGTCAGCTTGTTGAACGTCGCTTTGGCGGCCGGCGGATTGTCGCTTTCGATCTGGTTTTCGATGGCTTCGATCAACGTCGCTTCGGTGAACTCTTCTTCGTCGTTGTCATTGTCGATGTCTGTCGGCTCGCTCATGGCAGGCTCCTCATGGAAAGGCGCCAGTTTACCCGCATTCAGTGGCGTGATGCTGCTGGCGGGAAAGGCTTGAGCGATCTATAAACAGGCACTGCCCACCCCGCACGGCCTGGAGGCTATGTGATGTTCAAGCTCTACGGATTCTCAGTCAGCAACTACTACAACATGGTCAAACTGGCACTGCTGGAAAAAGGCCTGCCGTTCGAAGAGGTCACGTTCTACCCGACGCAGACACCGGAGTCTCTGGCCATCAGCCCGCGCGGCAAAGTGCCGGTGCTGGGTGTAGACGATGGTTTTATCAACGAAACCGCGATCATCCTCGAATACCTCGAACAGACCCAGAAAGGCACGCCGCTGCTGCCGAGCGATCCGTTCCAACGCGCGCAGGTGCTGGCGATTGCCAAGGAAATCGAGCTGTACATCGAGTTGCCGGGACGCGCTTGTTACGGCGAGGCGTTCTTCGGCATGACCCTGCCGGAGGCGATCAAGGAAAAGACCAAGACTGAATTGCAGCTGGGTTTCGCCGCGCTGGGACGACACGGAAAATTTTCTCCATACGTGGCGGGCGACAGTATGAGCATTGCCGATTTGTATTTCCTCTACAGCGTGCCGCTGGCCTATGCGGTCGGGCAGAAGCTGTTCGGGATTGATTTGCTGGCGGAGATGCCGCAGGCGAAGGCGCTGCTGGAGCGGTTGGAGCAGAATCCGCATGTGCAGAAGATCGCGGCAGACAAGGAAGCTGCGATGCCGGCGTTTTTGGCGATGATCGCTGCCAAGAAGTGAGTTTTATAGCGCTCTGAAGGAAGCCTTCGCGAGCAGGCTCGCTCCCACATTTGGATTTTTGTTGAACACAAAATTTGTGGCCGACAAAAATCCCCTGTGGGAGCGAGCCTGCTCGCGAAGCTTTTGGCTTTTGGCCTTTAGCGGCTAGCGATCAGCGCCTGACCGCGCACCACCGCTGCCTTGACCTGCGCCGGCGCAGTGCCGCCGATATGATCACGGGCATTCACCGAGCCTTCCAGGGTCAGCACGGCAAACACGTCCTGCTCGATCTGATCACTGAACTGACGCAGTTCTTCCAGGCTCATCTCGGCCAGATCCTTGCCAGTGTCGACGCCGTACTTCACCGCGTGACCGACGATTTCGTGGCAATCACGGAACGGCAGACCACGGCGCACCAGATAATCTGCCAGGTCGGTCGCGGTGGAGAAACCGCGCAGCGCCGCTTCACGCATGATCGCGTGTTTCGGTTTGATCGCCGGGATCATGTCGGCAAAGGCACGCAGCGAATCGCGCAGTGTGTCGGCGGCGTCGAACAGCGGCTCTTTGTCTTCCTGGTTGTCCTTGTTGTAGGCCAGCGGTTGGCCTTTCATCAGGGTCAGCAAACCCATCAGTGCACCGAACACACGGCCGGTCTTGCCACGCACCAGCTCCGGTACGTCAGGGTTTTTCTTTTGCGGCATGATTGAGCTGCCGGTGCAGAAGCGGTCCGGCAGATCAATGAACTGGAACTGCGCACTGGTCCACAGCACCAGCTCTTCGGAGAAGCGCGACAAGTGCATCATCGCGATGCTCGCGGCCGAGCAGAATTCGATGGCGAAGTCGCGATCGGAGACGTTGTCCAGCGAGTTGCCGCCAACTGCGTCGAAGCCCAGCAGTTGCGCGGTGTATTCGCGGTCGATCGGGTAGGTGGTGCCGGCCAGCGCGGCGCTGCCCAGTGGCATGCGGTTGGTGCGCTTGCGGCAGTCGACCAGACGCTCGTAGTCGCGGCTGAGCATTTCGAACCAGGCCAGCATGTGGTGCCCGAAGGTCACTGGCTGCGCGGTCTGCAGGTGGGTGAAGCCCGGCATGATGCTCGCGGCTTCGCGCTCAGCTTGCTCCAGCAGGCCTTTCTGCAGGCGGGTGATCTCGGCGAGGATCAGGTCGATTTCGTCACGCAGCCACAGGCGGATGTCGGTGGCGACCTGGTCGTTACGGCTACGGCCGGTGTGCAGCTTTTTACCGGTAACGCCGATGCGGTCGGTCAGGCGTGCTTCGATGTTCATGTGCACGTCTTCGAGGTCGACACGCCAGTCGAACTGGCCGGCCTCGATTTCGCCCTGAATGGTCTTCAGGCCGTCGATGATGCTGTCGCGCTCGGCATCGGTCAGCACGCCGACCTTGGCCAGCATGGTGGCGTGGGCGATCGAGCCCATGATGTCGTGGCGATACAGGCGCTGGTCGAAAGTGACGGAGGCGGTGAAGCGGGCGACGAAGGCGTCGACGGGTTCACTGAAGCGGCCGCCCCAGGACTGATTGGTCTTGTCAGTGCTCATGAATTCGCTCGTATCGGCTTGAAGAAAGAAGGCGTGAAACGCTGGCGCGGATAATAACAGGGTTGCCAATCCTGTCGCTGACACTGGTCGATACGTTTTTTTCTCATTGCGTCAGCCATAGTGGCCGCTGGTGCTGGGAGATTTGCACAAGGATATTTTTCGATTGAGCAATATCGGCCCGGCGAGCGTCTACAGTTGGACATAAGGGTCGACGCGGCTCTGGATCGCGCAAAGGTCTGGCCGGCGACTATAAGAAGAGGGGGTGGGTGTTTTGTCCTTCGGCAAACCCCGTGAGAAACGCAGGAAACAGCGGGCTTTGAGCAGTACGACCCGGACACTGGCAAATATTGCTGGCCGACGTACGGCACTTTTTGGCGCTCGGGCTAGTCTTAGCGTGGATCGCGGTGACGGACGTCACTTCACCTGTCTACGCTATCCTTGTGCGAGACTCACGCAGGAATCCAGCGCAATATGAATGTCCTGATCGTTGATGACGAACCACTGGCTCGCGAGCGCCTCAGCCGAATGGTGAGCGAGCTCGAGGGTTATACAGTTCTGGAGCCCGGCGCCACGAATGGCGAAGAGGCGTTGGCACTGATCGACAGCCACAAGCCGGATATCGTGCTGCTCGATATTCGCATGCCGGGTCTCGATGGCCTGCAGGTTGCTGCCCGTCTGTGCGAACGTGAAACGCCGCCGGCCGTGGTGTTTTGCACCAGCCCCGATGAATTTGCCGTGGAAGCCCTGCAGGCCAGCGCCGTGGGCTATGTGGTGAAACCCGTGCGAACCGAACATCTGCATGACGCCCTGAAACGGGCTGAACGTCCCAATCGGGCGCAACTCTCGGCCCTGACCCGTCCCGCTGCCGAAAGTGGCAACGGCCCGCGCAGCCATATCAGCGCCCGAACCCGCAAAGGCATCGAACTGATCCCGCTGGATCAGGTGGTCTACTTTATCGCCGACCACAAGTACGTGACCCTGCGCCACGAGGCCGGTGAAGTGCTGTTGGATGAGCCGCTCAAAGCCCTCGAAGACGAATTCGGCGAGCGCTTCGTGCGTATCCATCGCAACGCGCTGGTCGCCCGCGACCGCATCGAACGTCTGCAGCGTACGCCGCTGGGGCATTTCCAGCTGTTTCTCAAGGGTCTAAATGGTGACGCGCTGATCGTCAGTCGTCGGCACGTGGCCGGTGTGCGCAAGATGATGCAGGGCCTGTAACCCGGTCATTCCGGACAGCTCCAGCTCCTTTTTACCAGGCACTGCGGGCCAGGGAGGCCGCGCCGACTCTGATTCAAGTCAAAGTGGATTTGGCTGAGCTGTTATTATCCGCCGTATCTATTCAGTACGGATTGATCCATGTCCTCTCGCGAAATCCGCATCGCCACCCGTAAAAGTGCGCTTGCCCTCTGGCAGGCCGAATACGTCAAAGCCCGTCTTGAAGCGGCCCACCCGGGCCTGCTGGTGACGCTGGTGCCCATGGTCAGTCGCGGCGACAAACTGCTCGATTCGCCACTGTCGAAAATCGGTGGCAAGGGCCTGTTCGTCAAGGAACTGGAAACTGCGCTGCTGGAAAACCAAGCCGACATCGCCGTCCACTCGATGAAAGATGTGCCGATGGACTTCCCGGAAGGCCTCGGCCTGTTCTGCATCTGCGAGCGTGAAGATCCGCGTGATGCCTTCGTTTCCAATACTTATGCCAGCCTGGAAGCATTGCCTGCCGGCAGCATTGTCGGTACGTCGAGTCTGCGTCGTCAGGCACAGTTGCTCACCCGTCGTCCGGATCTGCAGATCCGCTTTCTGCGCGGCAACGTCAACACTCGCCTGGCCAAACTCGATGCCGGTGAGTACGACGCGATCATCCTCGCCGCCGCCGGCCTGATCCGCCTCGGCTTCGAAGATCGCATCACCTCGGCGATCAGTGTTGATGACAGCCTGCCGGCCGGTGGCCAAGGTGCAGTCGGCATCGAATGCCGCAGCGCCGACACCGAAATCCACGCCTTGCTCGCACCGCTGCATCACGCCGACACCTCGTCGCGCGTCACCGCCGAGCGTGCCCTCAACAAACATTTGAATGGCGGCTGCCAAGTGCCGATCGCCTGCTATGCCGTGCTCGAAGGCGAGCAGTTGTGGTTGCGTGGTCTGGTCGGTGAGCCAAGCGGCGGCAAGCTGCTCAGCGCCCAAGCCCGCGCGCCACGTGCCGATGCCGAAGCACTGGGGGTGAAGGTCGCCGAAGACCTGCTCAGCCAGGGCGCCGACGACATTCTCAAAGCGGTCTACGGCGAGGCAGGTCACGAGTGACCGGTTGGCGCCTGCTGCTGACGCGCCCCGCGGAAGACTGTGCGGCGCTGGCGCAGACGTTGGCTGGGCAGGGCGTTTTCAGTAGCTGTTTGCCGCTTCTGGACATTGTCCCGCTGCCAGTCTCTGAGAAAATTCGTCAGGCGATTACGCAGTTGCCAAGTTGCAGTGCAGTGATTGTCGTCAGCAAACCGGCGGCGCGTATTGCGCTGGATCTGCTCGAAGGTGCATCTGCGCTGACGATGCCGTGGTTCAGTGTCGGCGCGGCGACTGCGCAGATTTTGCTGGATCACGGTCTGGACGCGAGCTTCCCGGCCACCGGCGATGACAGCGAAGCCTTGCTGCAATTGCCGCGTCTGCGTGAGGCGGTCAGCCAGCCCGGAGCGCAGGTGTTGATCTTGCGCGGGGAGGGTGGGCGTGAACTGCTCGCCGAGCGCTTGCGTGAGCTAGGTGCTAGTGTCGAGTATCTGGAATTGTATCGACGCGACCTGCCAGCCTATGCCCCGGATGAGCTGCCACGGCGGATCGAAGCGGAACGCTTGAACGGGCTGGTGGTCAGCAGTGGACAGGGTTTCGAGCACCTGCGCCAAATGGCCGGTAATACCTGGCCGGCCATCGCGTCGTTGCCGTTGTTTGTACCAAGCCCAAGGGTCGCCGAGCTGGCACGTGCCGCCGGGGCTCAAACAGTTGTGGATTGCCGCGGCGCGAGTGCCGCGGCTTTGCTGACGGCGTTGCGGGAGTATCCCGAACCCGTTTTCTAATGCAAAGGATGGATACGTGAGCGAAACAGCCTTGCCAAAAGATGACGTCCAGCCTGTGATTGAACCCCAGGTTGAAACTCCACCGCCGGCCACAGAGCCGCGCCGAGGCAATGGATTGGCCATCGTCGCCTTGTTGCTCGGCGCCGCCGGTGTCGCGATCGGCGGCTGGGGGGTCTGGCAGGTTCGTCACCTGCAGACCAACACTCAACAGCAGTCCGGTGAAGTGCAGGCATTGAACGATCAGGCGCAGAGCCTGAAGCTCAATGAACAGCGTCTGACCGAGCGCCTCGCGCAACTGCCGGGTGCTGACGAACTTGCCGAGCGCCAGCGTCTGGTGACCCAGCTTCAAGGTGATCAACAGCGCCTAAATCAGCGTCTGGAAACCGTTCTTGGCGCCAGCCGCAAGGATTGGCGTCTGGCTGAGGCTGAGCATTTGCTGCGTCTAGCCAGTCTGCGTCTTTCGGCGTTGCAGGACATCAGCAGCGCTCAGGCGCTGGTCCAAGGCGCTGACGAAATCCTCCGTGAGCAAAACGATCCAGGCTCTTTCGCCGCCCGCGAGCAAGTGGCGAAAACCCTGGTGGCGCTGCGCAGTACTTCGCAACCGGATCGCACCGGTCTGTTCCTGCGCCTCGGTGCGCTGCGTGATCAAGTCATCGACCTCACCGAGCTTGCGCCGGAGTACAAGGATCGTGGCGAATCGCTGCTGGGCCTGACTGCTGACGGTGACGGCGCCAGTCGTTGGGCGCAGTGGTGGGATCAGGTCTCGCGCTATATCCGTATCGATTTCAATGCCGACAAGAATGTGCGGCCGCTGCTGGCCGGGCAGAGCCTGAGTCAGGTGCGTCTGGCCCTGAGCCTTGCGCTTGAGCAGGCGCAGTGGGCAGCCCTCAACGGTCAGGCGCCGGTCTATACCCAGGCGCTGGCCGAAGCGCGCGATGTGCTCAAGGGCAATTTCAACCCGGACAATCCGCAAAGCAAAGTGATGCTCGAACAGGTCGGTGAGTTGAGCAAGGAACCGGTCACGGTCACGACGCCTGATCTGGCCGGCACGCTGAGTGCGGTGCAAGCCTACCTTGAGCGGCGCAACGTTAACGCCGAAGAGTCGGTGAAACCCTTCGCCAAGCCTGCCGCCAACACCGCGCAGGAGATCACGCCATGAAACGCCTGTATGTGATCGTGTTTCTGGTGATCGCTGCGACAGCGGCGCTGGGTCTGGCGATTGCCGAGCATTCCGGTTACGTGCTGGTGGCCTACAAAAGCTTCCGCTACGAGTCCAGCCTGTGGGCGACGCTGGCGGTCATCGCGGTGTTGTGGCTGCTGATCTGGGGGATCAAGGCACTGGTCGAATTGGTCATGGCCTCCAGTGGCGTAGTCAACCCATGGTCGCGCCGCAACCGCAGTCGGCGCGTGCAGGTGGCGATCGAGCACGGTCAACTGGATCTGGCCGAAGGTCGCTGGGCCAGCGCTCAGCGTCACCTGTCTCGAGCGGCTGAAGCCGAGCGCCAGCCATTGCTGTACTACCTCGGTGCTGCTCGCGCAGCCAACGAGCAAGGTCTTTACGAAGAGTGCGATCGTTTGCTGGAGCGGGCGCTTGAGCGTCAGCCCCAGGCGGAGCTGGCCATCGCTTTGAGTCATGCGCAGTTGCAGACTGACCGTGGCGACACCGACGGTGCCTTGGTGACGCTGCAAGCGATGCACGATCGCCATCCACACAATGCGCAGACGTTGCGTCAGTTGCAGCGCTTGTATCAGCAGCGCGGCGAATGGTCGGCGGTGATTCGTTTGCTGCCGGAATTGCGCAAGGACAAAGTCCTGCCGCGCGCCGAACTGGCTGAACTCGAGCGCCGCGCCTGGGGTGAAAACCTCTCGCTGGCTGCGCAACGGGAAGAGGATGGCAGCGTGGGTTTGCAGTCGCTCACGCGCGCCTGGGAGCAGCTCACTTCGGCGCAACGGCAGGAGCCGCCGCTGGTGTTGGCGTACGCCGAACAGTTGCGGCAGTTGGGCGCCCAGGTCGAAGCGGAAGAAGCGCTGCGCACTGCCCTCAAACGCAAGTACGACAGCCATCTGGCCCGTCTCTACGGGCTGGTGCGCGGCAGCGATCCGGCACGCCAGTTGCAAACCGCCGAAGGCTGGCTGAAGGAGCATCCGAACGATCCAAGCCTGCTGTTGACCCTCGGCCGACTGTGTCTGCAAACCAGTCTGTGGGGCAAGGCACGGGATTACCTGGAAAGCAGTCTGCGTGTGCAGCGCAATCCCGAGGCCTGTGCGGAGCTGGCGCGCCTACTCGCCCAGTTGGGCGATACCGAGCGCAGCAATCAGTTGTTCCAGGAAGGCCTTGGTCTGCTGGACGAGCGCCTGCTGGCCGCGCCGTTGCCGGTTCCGGCCCATGTCTGAAGTGGCGAGGGAGTTCGCTCCCTCGCTTACCTTTTGTGGCTGATTTTTCCACTTCGTTGAGCGCTTGAGGCAAATTCCTACAGCGGTCTACACCAATTCCTCTCGATCCTGTCGGGTTTTCCCTACACCTCTGGTGAACTGTCGGCAGGGCCTTGCCTTGAAAGGCTGACACGCTTTCCTCTACCGTAACCGTCTGTCTCTACTGTTACGGAAAAGCCATGTCGTTGGCCTGCTCACGCTCCTTGTTCTTCATGGCTTTCACTGCGGGGGCCTTTGCTCTGGGAGCTTCCTATTATCTTGAATATGCAGTCGGCCTGACGCCGTGCAGCCTGTGTCTGGTGCAGCGCCTGTTCCTCACGCTGTTGTGCGTAGTCAGTGGTCTGGCGGCGGTGCACGGTCCCAAACGTGTCGGTTTGTGGTTCTACTGGCTGTTGACCCTGGGCGCCAGCCTGGGTGGGACCACGGCGGCCTGGCGGCAGGTACTGATACAGAGCGATCCGATGCTGCACCTGCTCAATTGCTCGCCTGCTCCCGAGGCCTTGTTCAGTGGTCTGCCATGGATCTGTGCCCTGCAAACAATGTTTAGCGGCGGTACCGATTGTGCGGAAATATCCTGGACGCTGTTCGACCTGAGTGTCCCGGAGTGGAGCCTGCTGTTCTTTGTCGCGGTATCGATTCTGGCGGTGTATCAATTGTTGCGGCTGGTATGGAGTGCTCTGCAACGCCCGCTCAGCGGCCAAGCGTCGCACCCGGTGCTGTTGCGGGATTAAACACTTGTATGAACTTTATCTCCTGCGTACCTTGAAGCCATAGGCGTGCGGGCATAATCTGGCCCGCACGTGTCATTGGATTTATGTTGCTCGATGACGCTCTGCCCGGCCGACCCCCAAGCCAGAATCAAAAGAGGGGCGCGGGTGTAGAGCAGCATGACCCACAAGGGAAGAGAGATCGCCATGCTCGAAAGTTGTCAGAATGCTCAGGAACGTTGGGGTGGGGTTCATCTGCTGATCGACCGCTGGTTGCAAGAGCGTGAAGAGCTGATCGGTGCCTACGACAAGCTCGGCGCAGAGCCTGATTCGCTGTCCGAGAGCCGCAAGCCCTTGCAGGAGTTCTGCGGCGTGTTGGTCGACTACGTGTCGGCCGGGCACTTCGAAATCTACGAACAGCTGACTGGCGAAGCCAAGGCGTTCAACGACAAGCGCGGCCTCGAACTCGCCGAGACGATCTATCCGCGCATCGATGTCATCACCGAGAAGCTTCTAGCCTTCAACGACCTGTGCGATGAAGGCAAATGCGTTGCAGAGAAGTTCAAAGAGCTAGGTGGCCTGCTCCACGAACGCTTCGAACTTGAAGACTGCCTGATTGAAGTGCTGCACACAGCACACAAGGAAGAAGATCCGGTTCAGGCCTGATCCCGAACCCTGATCAAAAAAAACGGTGCGCCCGAAAGCGCACCGTTTTTTATTGCCCGATCAACTCGTCGCTCCACGCAATTCCACTTCAAACACCAGCGGTGTGAACGGCGCAATCAGGTCACCGGCACCGTCAGCGCCATAGGCCTGATCCGATGGAATCACCAGGCGCCATTTCGCGCCTACCGGCATGTTCTGTAACGCGGTGCGCCAGCCGGCAATCACGCTGTCGAGGTTGAACCATTGTGGCTGAGTGTTCTGATCGAACACGGTGCCATCCGGCAGACGTCCGACATACAGCACCTGCACTTTTCCATCGGGGCCAGCCTTGCCGCCAGTGCCCGGTGTCAGCTCGGTGAGCAGGATGCCGTCAGCCAGTTCCTTAACACCCGGTTTGGCTTTTTCAGCGATGAGAAAGCGTTGCTCGTTTTCCATCGCCGCATCACTTGAAGGCTGTGCAGAGTGCTCGGCGTTTTGCGCTTCATGATCAGCCAGAATCTGCTCGATGCGTGCTTCGCTCAGCGCCAGCGGCTTGCCTTGGTAGGCTTGCTGCAAGCCATCGACCAGCGCCTGAATCTGCAGTTGCGGGACTTCCTGACGCAGTCGTTCACCGAGGCTGGCACCGAGGCTGTAGGCCAGATCGTGAGCATCGTTCGCGGTGTTTTTTTCGTCAGCGTGAACGGCCGAAAAAACCATGCAGAGGGATAAAAAAAAGTAGCGCGACATGGGCACACTCCGTCCTGAGATGCGGTGGATTATGCCAGCGCGAACGTCTGCAACGGTGAACTGCTTTTGACTTCGCGCAGAACATTTTCGATTCGGTGCAACGCAACGCAATCGATACTGTCAAGATGCCCTAGCGGCGGTAACTGCAGAGGTCTAGTATGAGCCGCACTCACGTCAGCCAGGAGGTAAACCATGTCGGCCACCAAGAAGCCTGTAAATACTCCGTTGCACTTACTCCAACAACTCTCGGGCAGCCTGCTCGAGCATCTGGAAAACGCTTGCTCCCAAGCCTTGGCTGATGCTGAAAAACTGCTCGCCAAACTGGAAAAGCAACGCGGCAAGGCGCAAGAAAAACTGCACAAATCCCGCACCAAATTGCAGGACGCAGCCACTGCCGGTAAAGCCAAGGCACAGAACAAAGCCAAGGCCGCAGTGAAAGAACTGGAAGACCTGCTCGATGCCTTGAAGGATCGTCAGTCCGACACTCGCAGCTACATTCTGCAACTCAAGCGCGATGCACAGGAAAGCCTGAAACTGGCCCAGGGTGTGGGTCGCGTTCAAGAAGCCGTGGGCAAAGTACTGTCCACCCGCGCCGCCAAACCGGCAGCGGCACCGGCGAAGAAAGCGGCTGCCAAACCGGCTGCAGCCAAGCCTGCAGCGAAAACCGCAGCGGTTAAACCTGCGGCAAAAACGGCGGCCAAACCTGCTGCCAAGGCACCGGTGAAAGCGGCGACCAAGCCAACTGCCAAAACCGCGGCAAAACCTGCGGCGAAAAAACCGGCTGCGACGAGCGCTGCCAAACCGGCGGCTAAAACCACTGCTGCAAAACCAGCTGTTGCCAAGCCAGCCGCTAGAACGGCCGCCGCCAAACCGGCTGCAAAACCAGCCGCGAGCAAAGCTGCTCCGGCGAAAGCTGCAGCTGCCAAACCGGCCGCTAAACCTGCGGCGAAAGCTGTGGCGAAACCAGCCGCAAAACCTGCTGCCAAAACCGCCGCTGCCAAGCCAGCCGCAAAACCGGCTGCCGCTAAACCCGCTGTAAAAGCCGCCGCAAAACCTGCCGCCAAGCCGGCTGCAAAACCAGCAGTGAAAGCCGCCGCCAAGCCAGCCGCGAAACCGGCCGCCGCTGCTAAACCAGCGACCACTGCTGCCAAGCCTGCTGCTGCAAAACCGGCCGCCAAACCAACTGCCAAACCTGCCGCCAAACCAGCCGTGAAAAAGCCTGCCGCTGCCAAACCAGCTGCCGCCAAACCGGCTACCACTCCAGCTGCCAAGCCTGCCGTGCCAGCCACTCCGGCCACGCCAGCCGCCGCTGCTCCAGCCGCCGCCACCTCGACTCCTTCGACTGCGCCATCGCCAGCCGCTGCGTCGAGCGTCAGCAACAACCCGACCAGCGCTTCCTAAGTGCCGGTTGCCGCGACGCGCAGCACTTGCAGCGCGTCGCGGTTCGGGCTGGCCGCCATGCCGGCCAATCCTTCAAGCCAGGTCTTCGAGCCTGCATCGTTTAGCGCCCATTCCTGCGCCACCCCTTCAAGCCGTGACAGCAACGCTCGCTCAGCCTCAAGCTCCAGTGATTTGATCTGCTCGCGCATGCCTTTCAGCACCGCATCATCAACGGCCCGTACTTTCCATAGCATCCGCAGGGAGCGCAGCGGCTGTACCACCTCGGTATCCCAAGGCTCGGTCAGCGTCTGAAGCTGGCTTACACGTTGTTCATCACAGATCACCCCGCGTTGTTCGAGCCATAAACCGCACAGCAGCAGGCACACATTGGCGCCCGCCGTTTGCAGTCGCAGGCAGGCATCTTCCACGCCCGGGCGGGCGTAGGTGGCAAGGGAAAAGCTCCACAGGTCAGAGGACATCGTGCTACTCGCGCCAGTTGTGAGCGAAGCTGGTAGACTCCGCCGCCATTATGATCCGACTTCAGAACCTGACTTTACAGCGTGGCCCGCAACGTCTGCTAGAAGACGCCGAGCTGACCCTGCACGCCGGCCACAAAGCCGGCCTCATCGGTGCCAACGGCGCCGGCAAATCGAGCCTGTTCGCCTTGATTCGGGGCGAACTGCACCCCGACTCGGGTGATTGCTTCCTGCCGGCTGACTGGCGCATCGCCCACATGCGCCAGGAGATCGAGACCCTTGAGCGTCTTGCCGTCGACTATGTGCTCGATGGCGATTTGCGTCTACGCGAGGTGCAACGTGACCTCGCCGCCGCCGAAGCGGCGCACGACGGTGCCGCTCAGGCCCGCCTGCACTCGGAACTCGACAGCGCCGACGGCTACACCGCCGACGCGCGGGCGCGCAAATTGCTCGCCGGTCTCGGCTTCACCAACGAGCAGATGGATCGCCAGGTAGGAGATTTCTCCGGTGGCTGGCGGATGCGTCTGAATCTGGCGCAGGCATTGATGTGCCCGTCCGACCTGTTGTTGCTCGACGAACCGACCAACCACTTGGACCTCGACGCGATCATCTGGCTCGAAGAGTGGCTGAAAAGCTACCCGGGCACCTTGCTTCTGATCTCCCACGACCGTGATTTCCTCGATGAAGTCGTCGATCACGTGGCCCACGTCGATCAGCGCAAAATCACCCTGTATCGCGGCGGCTATACCGCGTTCGAACGCGCCCGTGCCGAGCGTCTGGCGCAGCAGCAACAGGCCTACGAGAAGCAGCAGGCGCAACGTGCGCACATGGAAAGCTACATCGCCCGCTTCAAGGCGCAAGCGACCAAGGCCCGTCAGGCGCAGAGCCGGATCAAAGCCCTGGAGCGGATGGAAGAGCTATCGGCGGCCCACGTCGATTCGCCATTCGACTTCGTCTTCCGCGAGTCGACCAAGATCTCCAGCCCGCTGATCGACCTGTCGGATGCGCGTCTGGGCTATGGCGACAAAACCATCCTGGAGAAGGTCAAGCTGCAACTGACCCCGGGCGCGCGGATCGGCCTGCTCGGCCCGAACGGCGCAGGTAAGTCGACGCTGATCAAAAACCTCGCCGGCGAGCTGTCACCGATCGCCGGGCGCCTGACCCGTGGCGAAAACACCGTGGTTGGCTACTTCGCCCAGCATCAGCTCGATTCGCTGGATTCCAAGGCCAGCCCGTTGTTGCACTTGCAGCGTCTGGCGCCGACCGAGCGCGAGCAGACTCTGCGTGACTTCCTCGGCGGTTTCGACTTCCGTGGCGCGCGCATTGATGAGCCGGTACTGAATTTCTCCGGTGGTGAAAAAGCGCGTCTGGCCCTGGCGTTGATCGCCTGGGAACGCCCGAACCTGTTGCTGCTCGACGAACCGACCAACCACCTCGACCTGGAAATGCGCCTGGCGCTGACCATGGCGCTGCAGGAATTCAGCGGCGCGGTGCTGGTGGTGTCTCACGATCGTCACTTGCTCAAGAGCACCACCGACAACTTCTACCTGGTCGCTGATGGCAAAGTCGAAGAGTTCGATGGCGACCTCGAAGACTACGCGCGCTGGCTGGTGGAATACCGCCAGCGCAACGCGCCGGTCAGCACCACCCCGGTGAATCCGGACAAGACCGACAAAAAGGCCCAGCGTCAGGCTGCTGCTGCGTTGCGTCAGCAACTGGCCCCGCACAAGCGTGAAGCCGACAAGCTTGAAGCCGAGCTGGGCAAGCTTCACGAGAAACTGGCCAAGGTCGACGCCAGCCTTGGCGACAGCGACATTTACGAGCCGGCGCGTAAGAACGAACTGCGTGATCTGCTCGCTGAGCAGGCCAAATTGAAGGTTCGCGAAGGCGAGCTGGAAGAAGCGTGGATGGAAGCCCTAGAGGTGCTGGAAAGCATGCAGGCGGAGCTGGAGGCGCTGTCCTGATGGAAGCGTTCAAGCTGCCGCTGCCGGCGGAGTGGGTCGAGCCGATCTGGTTCGCGGTGCAGATTCTGCTGATCCTGCTGGCCGGTTATCTCACCCAGCGCTTCGTCGCCAAAGCCCTGACCCGCCTGGGTGAGCGCTATCCATTCCCGCCGCAGTTGCTGATGCCACTGCGCGGCGTGTTGCGCTGGCTGATCATGGGCAGTGCGCTGATCTTTGTTCTGGAACGCCTCGGTGTCTCGGCCACGGTGCTGTGGACGGCGCTGTCAGGGTTCGTCGCCGTGGCGGCGGTGGCGTTCTTCGCGATGTGGAGTGTGCTGTCGAATCTGCTCTGCGCGATTCTGATCTTCACGGTTGGGCCGTTCCGGCTGGGCGATATCGTTGAGCTGGTGGACACCACGGACAAGCCTGGCGTCAAAGGCCGGGTGGTGGCGATCAATCTGCTTTACACCACGTTGATCGAGGCGGAAGAGTTGGGGACTGGCAGCGCGATGGTGCAGGTGCCGAACAGCTTGTTTTTCCAGCGCTCGGTGCGACGTTGGCGCGGGACTGATGTGTTTCCTTCCAGCGGGTTTGAGAAGTAAGTCTTACAGCAAGATCAAAAGATCGTCCGATCGCGGCCCGAGCCTTCGGCAGCTCCTACAGGGATCGCATTCCAAAGTAGGAGCTGCCGGAGGCTGCGATCTTTTGCTTTTAGGCCCAATCCGCATTAGCTTGAGCGTCTGTCACGATTCAGATGCGAGGTGTGCGATGGAGCTTCAAACATGGCTGGCATTTTTTGCCGCCTGCTGGGTGATCAGTCTGTCCCCGGGTGCTGGCGCCATTGCGTCGATGTCCAGCGGTCTGCAATACGGTTTCTGGCGCGGTTACTGGAACGCCCTCGGCCTGCAGATTGGCCTGGCGGTGCAAATCGCGATCGTCGGCGCCGGTGTTGGCGCGATCCTGACCGCCTCGGCCACCGCCTTCCACGCGATCAAGTGGTTCGGTGTGGCTTATCTTGTTTATCTGGCCATCAAGCAATGGCGCGCGCTGCCCATGGACATGAGCGACGACGCGGCGGTACGACCGATCGGCAAGCCGCTGGCGCTGGTGTTCCGCGGCTTTCTGGTGAACATCAGCAACCCCAAGGCTTTGGTGTTCATGCTCGCGGTGCTGCCGCAGTTCATCAACCCGCATGCGCCATTGCTGATTCAGTATGTAGTAATCGGTGTAACGATGATCTTCGTCGACCTGATTGTCATGGCGGGCTACACCGGTCTGGCGTCGAAGGTGCTGCGTTTGCTACGCACCCCGCAGCAGCAGAAGCGTATGAACCGCACGTTTGCCGGACTGTTCATCGGTGCGGCGGCGTTTATGGCGACGTTGCGTAAAGCGGCGGCGTAAACCTCGCGAGCACAAAAAAGGCGACCTTTGCGGGTCGCCTTTTTTGTGGCTGGGACGCAGAGCGTCCCGGGATGCATTCCCACGTCGAGCACGGGGACGATCAGGCGCCAGTCATCAGCGCAAAATCACCGGCGCAGTATCACGCGGCAGATTGTTGCGCTGTGGTGCTTCGCGCGGCTGCTCGTAACCGCCGCCACCGAGCTGCATGCTCAGTTGCCCGGCCACGTCCTCACCCAGCGCCTTCGACACGTCACGCACCACCCGTGGGCGGTTCAGCGAGATCTTGATGTCGCGGTGGTTCACCAGTTTGGTGTCCTGCGCTTCGCCCATCGCCGTGAAGGCCGAGGTGATTTCGAAGGTCTTGGTGTTGATCAGGCTGAAATCCGCCACCAGCGTCAGGCCCAGTACCGCCGAATAGCTGTCGGTGTGCGCCAGTTCGTTGATGTCCTGAGTGAAGTCGATGTCCGACACCGTACCAAACAGCACATAGTCGGCGCCCTTGAAGTTGCCGGCCTTGATGCGCTTGATCACGTCGTAGACGTCACCCTTGGACGACGCGGTGTACGGCGTGCCTTGCACTAGCTGGAACATGCCGGTGCGCAAAATTTCACCCTTGATGTCGCCGGTGAATTTGCGCAACTCGCCTTGCTCGATGTAGCTGGTGCTCGCTTCGATCTCGTTATAGCTCGAAGAGCCGCTGGAGCTGTAGTAACCCTCGCGATGATTGCTCTGGGCCGAAACGATGTGGATGTATTGCTCCACACGCTCCTGATAGGCCAGATCCGTCACCGCGACTTTCGGGGCCGCCTGCACGCTGAACGCGCAAGCCAGGGCCATCATGCCAATCCATGCGCGCATCAATTAACGCTCCGTGGTTTTGCGGATCTCTTTTTCGTCCATCCACTCGGCCAGACCGCTTTCAACGTCGATCAGTTGCAGGCTGAATTTGTAGAAGACGTCCTTGTAATCGCTGCTGCGCTTGACGATCGAGCTGATCGAGCCTTCGATGCGGTACTTGGCGGCAACCATGTTGCCAGTCTTGGCCACGGTGCTTTTCTTGTACAGGCCGCTCTGGTTTTGCAGCTTGAGCTGGTCAACCTGGCTTTGCATGGCGTTGTTGTCGCTGGCGAAACGCGCTACACCGGTTTTCATCAGCTGAGTCTTGATGCTGGTGGTGATTTCGCGGGTGTCGATGTACTCGCTGGTCTTGTTCTTCACGTCGTAGACCTGAACCACCGGACGGCCCTGCAGAATGCCGGACTGGGCCAGCGAGCGGGTCATCGACTCGGCGATCATTTGCAGGTCGGTCGAACCGAATTCGTTGGTCACGGTTTCAACCGCTTTGGTGTCGCCGTAGCTGATGTTCTTGCTGCCCAGGGTCGGCGAGGTGTTGGCGCAACCGGAGGCCAGTAGGGCGATAACAGCGATGCAGGAAAAGCGTGCAAACATGGGAATGCTCTCTAAAACAGGAATAGGGTGACAGGCTTACGGCGTCTTGATTTCCAGACGGAAGTCCACGGCTTTCGGGGTCGGGGCGATGCCTTGGATGAAGCTGGTCTGGGCGCCGTACATCATTTGGCTTTTCCACACTTCTTCTTCGGCAATCGGGAAGCCTTCCGCGCCGAGCCAGGCGAAGCGGTAGTAGAAAATCTTGTTGCTGTTGAGGGTGTTGCTCAACTGCACGTTGACCGTCATGAAGCCGTTTTCGCGGGCCACGCGCATGGCGCCGACGACAATGTGTTTCTGTGGACCCATGGCCACGACTTTGCTCGCGGCGCTGCCCGGCTCTGGCGGTGGCGGGGTGGCGCAGCCGCTCGCCAGCAAGGCGAGGGCGGCGACGGCGATGAGTTTGAAGCGCATGCAAAGACTCCGTTCTTAAGGTTGTTTGAGGCTGGCGACGTTGGTCGCGCTGGCGCTCGGGATGACGTGGGCGGCGAGGCCACCGGCGAACACCTGGTTGCCCACGGCGCGCAGAGTGATCACTTGATAACGCTGATCGACGGTGACCTTGACCACCGAACCGCCCACGGCGCTTGGCAGGGTAACCTGATGCTCACCCTTTTTCAGACGCAGACGCACCACTTGGGTGTTGTCCGGCAGGGTGCGCCACGTACGGGTATCGGCACCTTCGAGCACAGCTGAAGAGATACCGACGGCGAGACCTGCCAGCGGGTTGGTTTCGTTGATCTGCTTCTGCGCAACACCCTTGGTGATTGCCCGCACGGTGGTGCGCAGGATGATCCCCGGCATGTCGTCACGCAGGGCACGGCGGGACATCGCGGTGGTGCTGTTGAGGGCGGTCAGATCGACCTGCTGGCCATCGACACCGATCTGCGCGAACGGCGCGGTGGAGGTGTCTGGCTTGATGATCGGGAACGACAGCGGCGTAATCACCACATTGTTTGAGATCGGCAATGGCAGCGGCACGCGGATCGAGTCGCGGGCTGGCGCCAGACCACTCTGGACGACGATGAGAATGTCGCTGTCGTCGGATTTGCCCGGCTTGTCGAGGTTGACCAGCGCCTGTTCCAGCAGCGGCGTGTTCGGACGCAATTCGGCAGCCTTGCGGTAGCCCGGTGCAGCCAGGCCTTTTTCGCCCAGTGCTTCATAGACGAACCCGGACAGGTAATGGCTGAAAGCACTCTGGTAGCTGTTCTTCAGACCGACCACTTCCGGTGCGTCGAGGCTGGCGACCGGATAACCCTGCAAGTCTTTGTACTGCGTTTTAATGCCTTCTTTCTCGGCCTCTTCTTCGCTCTTGAGGTATTCCTTGTCACGCAGCTCGGCGATCACCGCTTCGCGCTCGTGAGTCTTCTTGATCGCGGTACGCGCGCCGTCGAAGTCATTGACCGCCAGCAGGTTCAGGGCCATCTGGGTGGTCAGCATGACTTTTTCGTAGTCGTAGCCTTCGTAGCGACGCACCTTGTCGTTGACCAGGAAACTGCCGAACTGGGCCAGATATTTGTCGGTGTCGAGCTTGACCGAATCTTCCCACTTGCCCACCACCTGATCAGCGCTGGTCCAGGCGTTCTGGCTGCCGGACAGGTCGCCCTTGGCGCGCAGCAATTCACCTTTCTCGAAGTAATAGAGCAGGTCTTTGTCCGGGCCGGTGTTGTTCTTTTCCAGCAGAGTCAGCGCGGCGTCAACATTGCCGGTGGCCAGTTGCTGATTGGTCTGGGCGAGTTCGGAGTCGTAGTTGCGAAACGCCGAACAGCCGGACAGCAGAGTGACGGCGCTGAGCGCAATCAGAGTGGGAGCGCGGAATGCCATGGGGGTACTTCTTCCCTGGAGTAATACAGCCGCGAATGCTGGTCGGGCTGGTGTGACCCATCGACAGTGGCGCTGGCCTCCTGCCAATTCCTCATAACCTGAGGAGCTTTAATGCCGTTTCGCGATAGCGAGGGCGCGGCATTATAGGCGGGCGGTGGTGGCTATGTAATATCTTTTTAATTGCACTTGTTAGTTTGGTGCCATTACTTATTTCAGGTCGGATACCGCACTGCCGGTCGGCGCTCCGCTGGGCTGGAATGCGCTGCCATTGGCAAACACTCGCTCACCCAAAGCCCGCAGGCCGATGACCTGGCGGCTCTGGTCGATGCGGATTTTCATGGGCGTAGCGCCGGGAGCGTTGGGCAGGCTGATCAGGTGCTCACCTTTTTTCAGGCGCAGGCGCACGACTTGGGTGAGGTTGGGCAAGGTGCGCCAAGTGCGCGTGTCGGCATGCTCGAAAGCATCCCAGTGGGTGACGTAGGAGGCTTTGCTCGGATCGCGTCGATTGTCCCTGGCCTGAACATCGGCTGCCAGAAATGCCCGATAGGTTGTGCGCTGAATAATGCCCGGCATGTCGTCACGCAGGGTGCGCAAGGACATGTCGGCAATGCTGTTGACCGCAATCAGCTTTTTTTGACGACCATCGATGCTCAGTTGGTTGAATGAAGGCGTCGAGGTGTCGGGCACCATTATGGGGAACGAGATATTGGCGACGATGACCTGACCGTCCGCGAGCTTCACCGGGTAGGGCACACGCACGGAGCTGCGGGCCGGCGCCAGGCCGCTTTGTACGATGATCAGCACATCGCTTTCATCTGCCTTCAGACCAGGGCTGTCGAGGTCGCGCAGTGCCTGTTGGAAAAACGCCATGTCCGGACGCAGTTCAATTGCCTGACGATAGCCGGGCGCTGCCAGATCTTTCTCGCCCAGTGCTTCGTAGGTGAAGCCGGCGAGATAGTGACTGAATGCACTTTGGTAGCCGTTTTTCAGCGCAATCACCGCAGGCGATTCGAGCATCACCACGGGGTAACCTTGCAGGTCCTTGTAATGCACGCGCGCGCCCTGGGCCTTGGCCGCTGCTTCGACACGCTCGTATTCCAGCTCCCGCTGTCGGGCTATAAGCGCTTCGCGCTCGTGGGTTTTCTTGATGTCGGCACGGGCGCCGTCAAAATCATTCATGGCCAGTTGGTTGAGGGCCATTTGCGTGGTCAGCATGACTTTTTCGTAGTCGTAGCCATCGTAGCGGCGCAGCTTGTCATTGATGATGCTGCCCCAGTGATCGCCCATGGCAGCGAGCAACTTGTCGCCGGTGGTCTGGATCGTGTCCTGGCGCTCGATGATCATCTGCTCGGCGCTGCGCCAGGTTGTCTGGCTCTGCGCAAACTCGCCGCCCGCACTCAGTACGGCGCCCTTTTCGAAATAGTAGAGCAGGTCTTTTTCCGCAGCCGGATTGTTCGCTTCGATCACGGCCAGGGCGCTGTTGATGTTGCCGGCCTTTAACGGGTCGGTGGTCTGTTGCAGTTCCAGATCGTAGTTGCGATATGCACCGCAGCCGCTCAGTTGCACAACGGCGGCGATCAACAGGGGAAAGTGCAAGCGGTGGCGCATGAAAGCGGTTCATCCTTGAGCGGGAAATGCGACAGGTCGCGCAGTATAGGGTGCAATAGTGGCTAAGTGATGTGGCGTTTTTGCAGGCCGATGGCTCGCGTCTTGTGTGGCGTTACGTCGACAAAGCTTGAGGGAAACGCGTTCGAAGTGAACAATATGTAACTTCGCATTTCCATTTGAGACTCATTCATGACTGCCTCGTCCCGTTTTCTGGCTTGGCTGGTGTTCCCGTTGTTTGCCCTGAGCAGCTTTAATCTGCTGGCCGATACCGTGGAAGGCGCGCCGCAAGCGCTGCACCTGCTCGATTACATCAGCGCCGACTACCCGCCGACGGTAGCGGCGGGCAAGGTTGTCGATGATTCCGAATACCGCGAGCAACTGGAGTTCACGCGGGCGCTGCAAGGCTTGATCGCCGGCATGCCGGCCAAGCCTGAAAAGGTTGCGCTGGAGCAGGGTGTCAGCGCTTTGCACGCGGCAATCACTGCCAGGCAGGATGGCGCCGAAGTGGCCCGGCAGGCACGGCAACTGGGCGCGCAACTGGCGGTGGCGTATGAGGTCAGCCAAGCGCCGATCATCACCCCCGATCCCACCCGGGGTGCGCCGCTCTATGCGCAGAATTGCTCGGTGTGCCACGGCGACAGTGGCGCCGGTGACGGTCCGGCGGGCCTCGGCATGACCCCGGCACCGGCCAATCTGCGTGATGCGGCGCGGCTGGATCACCTGAGTCTGTACGCGATCTACAACACCCTCGGCCAAGGCGTCGAAGGCACCGACATGCCGGCGTTTGCCGATCAGCTCGATGATCGGCAGCGTTGGGATCTGGCGACCTACATCGCCGGGTTCAGCGCTGATCCGGCGGCGGCCAAAGCCGAGAAAACCTACAACATCGCCGATCTGGCGCGCCAGACACCGGCCGAAGTGCAGGCCGCCGATGGTCCGCAAGCTGCAGCGACGTTCCGTGCACAACGCGCGCAGCCGCCGCAGGTCAAGCGTGGCCCGGCGCAGTTGCTCGACTACACCGCCGCAACGCTGGACAAGAGCCTTGCCGCCTATCGCGCCGGTGAACACGATCAGGCTTACGACCTGTCGGTGGCGGCGTATCTGGAAGGCTTTGAGCTGGTCGAAAGCTCGCTGGATAACGTTGACGCCAATGTGCGCAAGGACACCGAAAAATCACTGATGGCGTATCGGCAATCGTTGCAGGACGGTTTGTCGGTCGAGCAGGCCGAGCAGCGCCTGGACGCCGCCAAAGCCAAGCTTAAAGAGTCCGCCGGGTTGCTCGGCAGTGACGGCTTGAGCTGGTCGCTGAGCTACATCTCCGGTTTGCTGATTCTGCTGCGTGAAGGTCTGGAAGCGATTCTGGTGCTGGCAGCTATCCTCGCTTTCCTGCGCAATACCGGCCAGCAATCGGCGGTGCGCAGCGTCAACGTCGGTTGGGGCTTGGCGTTGCTGGCCGGCCTCGGCACCTGGGCGCTGGCGGCGTATGTGATCGACGTCAGCGGTTCGCAGCGTGAACTGCTCGAAGGTGCGACGGCGCTGTTCGCCAGTGTCATGGTCTTGTGGCTGGGCGTGTGGATGCATGACCGTCGCCATGCTGCGGCCTGGCAAGATTACATCAAGAGCAGCCTGGTCGGCGGCGGCGGGCGTTTCGGCTTCGCGATTCTGGCGTTCTTCTCGGTGTATCGCGAGTTGTTCGAAGTGATCCTGTTTTACGAAACCCTGTGGCTTCAAGCCGGCCCGGCCGGGCATGACGCGGTGCTCGCGGGTGGCGCCACGGCGCTGGTGCTGCTGGTCGGTCTGGCGTGGGTGATTCTGCGCGGTTCGGCGAAGCTGCCTCTGACGCTGTTCTTCAGCATCAACGCGGCGCTGCTCTGCGCGTTGTCGGTGGTGTTTGCCGGGCATGGCGTGAAGGCGTTGCAGGAAGCCGGGATCTTCGGCACGCGGCCGGTGGCGTTCTTTGAATTCGATTGGCTGGGGATTCATGCCGATGCGTATTCGTTGACGGCGCAGGCGGTGGCGATTCTGGCGATTGCTGTGTTGTATGGGCGTAGTTGGATGGCGGAAAAGCGGCGGGTAGTCGCCTGAAAAGCATTCGCTGCGCTCACATTCGCGAGCAGGCTCGCTCTCACAGGGTTTACGCGTAACCTGTGGGAGTGACGGTGCGACGATTCGACCTGCTAGCGAATTGTTTTTGGAGATTAGAAAAATGCGTGTATGGATCGATGCCGACGCCTGCCCAAGGGCGGCGAAGGATCTGGTGGTGAAGTTCGCCCTCAAGCGCCAGTTCGAAGTAGTGCTGGTGGCCGGGCAGCCGCAGATCAAGCCGGGACTGGCCATCGTCAAACTGATCGTGGTGCCGAGCGGTCCGGATGCGGCAGACGATTATCTGGTCGAACACGCAGTGCCCGGTGAGCTGGTGATTTGCAGCGATATCCCGCTGGCCGATCGTTTGGTGAAGAAGGGCGTCGCGGCGCTGGATCCGCGCGGCAAGGAGTTTGACGCGCAGAACATGGGCGAGCGCCTGGCCGTGCGCAACCTGTTCACCGATCTGCGCGAGCAAGGCCAGATGAGCGGCGGGCCCGCACCGTTTGGCGATCGCGAGAAGCAGGCGTTTGCCAATGCGCTGGACCGGATTCTCACACGCCTGACCCGCAAACCTTAAGCCCTACACAAATCCCCTTGTAGGAGTGAGCCTGCTCGCGATAGCGGCCGGTCATTCAACAGATATGTTGCCTGATACACCGACATCGCGAGCAGGCTCACTCCTACAGTAGACCGTATCAGGCGTCGTTTTCGTGGGTCAGTTCGAGCACGCGGTCGACCAGTTTGTTGATCCCCGAAGCCGCCTCACTGATGTTCTGTGCCAGCATGTAAGCCGGGGTCGTCACCAGTTTGCGCGCCTTGTCTTCGATGATTTCCGTCACCGCACAGTCTTCGTGGGTGGCGCCCATCTTGTTCATCGCCGTGGCGGTGTCGGCGTCGTTGCCGATGGTGCAGGTTACGCCCGGGCCGTAGATCTTCGCCGCCAGTGCCGGCGAGATGCACATCAGACCGACCGGTTTGCCCGCTTCGGCAAATGCCTCGGCCAGCGCCAGTACTTCCGGCTGCACGCTGCAGCCAGCGCCTTCAACAGCAAAGTTCGACAGGTTCTTCGCCGCACCAAACCCACCCGGCACGATCAGCGCATCGAAGTCATCGACGTCGGCTTCGCGGATGTCCTTGATGTTGCCGCGGGCAATGCGCGCCGATTCCACCAGAACGTTGCGCGACTCGGGCATTTCTTCGCCGGTCAGGTGATTGATCACGTGCAATTGCGCGATGTTCGGGGCGAAGCACTGCACCTGCGCACCGCGTTGGTCGAGGCGCAGCAGGGTGATGACGCTTTCATGGATCTCGGCGCCGTCGTACACGCCACTGCCGGACAGGATCACTGCAACTTTTTTGCTCATGGGTTTCTCTCCAGATTCATGGCGCTAAATGTCCACTAAATTGTCGCGCGTTGCCATAGGCCCAAGTGGCGGCTGCACCTGCATGGAGCGCTTTCTACATGGATCGCAACAACGGCGGGGTGTTCATTATTTGGGGTTGCCTGCGGCGTAACGAGCGGGAGATTTTTGGCGTGACAACGCCGCTGGCGAACTTGAATGCCCCAGAGTAGCGAGGATAAAAGTGATCCGTCTGACTGAAAGGGCCGGCCAGCCCGCTCAGTGCCGGCGGGCTGTAGCAAGTCGCCAGCGAGTTATTCGGCTGGCGTCTTCGGTGCGGCAGGCTTGGGTTCTTCGGCTTGATTCAGCAGTGCAGCTTTCGCGGCTTGCTCGTCGGCGTAAACCTGTTTGGCCAGCCGCGCATTCTTGAAGCGGCGGCGCAGCCACAGGCCAACGCCAAGAATCAGCAGCGCCCCGAGTACCCACAACTCGTACTTCTTGATGCTGCCGAGCATGCCTTCCAGTACCGCACCGAAGTGGTAAGCGGCGGCAGCCAGTGCGGTCGCCCAGATCGCCGCACCGATGCCGTTGAGCAGCAGATAACGTCCCGGCGGATACCCCGACAGACCGATCGCCACCGGCATCACTGTGCGCAGACCGTAAACGAAACGGAAACTCAGTACCCAGATGTCAGGATGCTTACGAATGTGCTCCAGCGCGCGGTCGCCCATCAGCTGCCAGCGCGGTTTGCGCGCGAGTAATTTGCGCCCGTGCTTGCGGCCGAGGAAGTACCACAGCTGATCGCCGGCATAGCTGCCGAAGAACGCCACGACCACCACCAGGTTGATGTCCATGTATCCACGAAACGCGAGGAAGCCCGCGAGCACCAGAATGGTTTCGCCTTCGAAGAACGTGCCGAGGAACAAGGCAAAGTAGCCAAAGTCATGCAGAAATTGTTGGAGCATTGTCTGGGTGCTGGCGAAATGAACGCGCAGCCTAACCCTTCGGACACATTCATGAAAGTGTCCAAATGTGTCTCGACGTGAACAATTCCTACACTGACAATGGAATGCGGCTACATGTCACGGGGCACACATAACTGTCATCTGTTCGTCATAATGGCCGTCTATAACTGTCACGCTCGCCCGTTTGCGCGGGCTCAGGAGTCCGCCGTGAGCTTTACCCCTGCCAATCGTCTGTTCCCTGCCACTCGCCTGCGTCGCAACCGTCGTGATGATTTTTCGCGTCGGCTGGTGCGGGAAAATGTGCTGACAGTCGATGACCTGATCCTGCCGGTGTTCGTGCTCGACGGTGAAAACCGCCGCGAAGCCGTGGCCTCGATGCCTGGGGTAGAGCGGCTGACGATCGATTTGCTGCTCGAAGAAGCGGCCAAGTGGGTGGAACTGGGGATTCCGGCGCTGGCGCTGTTCCCGGTCACTCCGCCCGAGCTGAAATCCCTCGACGCCGCTGAGGCCTGGAATGCCGAAGGCATCGCTCAGCGCGCCACCCGCGCTCTGCGTGAGCGTTTCCCTGAGCTGGGCGTGATCACCGACGTCGCGCTCGATCCATTCACCACCCACGGCCAGGACGGCATTCTCGACGAAGAAGGCTACGTACAGAACGACATCACCGTCGACGCACTGGTCCGTCAGGCGTTGTCCCATGCTGAAGCTGGCGCGCAGGTGGTGGCGCCGTCGGACATGATGGACGGTCGCATTCAGGCAATCCGCGAAGCGCTGGAAATCGCCGGCCACGTCAACGTGCGGATCATGGCTTATTCGGCCAAGTACGCCAGCGCCTATTACGGCCCGTTCCGCGATGCTGTCGGTTCGGCGTCGAACCTCGGCAAGGCCAACAAGGCCTCTTATCAGATGGACCCGGCCAACAGCGACGAAGCGCTGCACGAAGTCGGCGCCGACTTGTCTGAAGGCGCGGACATGGTCATGGTCAAGCCCGGCATGCCGTATCTGGACATTCTTTTCCGGGTAAAAGATGCCTTCAAAGTGCCGACCTTCGTCTATCAGGTTAGCGGCGAATACGCCATGCACATGGCGGCGATCCAGAATGGCTGGTTGAGCGAGGCGGTGATTCTCGAATCACTGACCGCCTTTAAACGTGCCGGCGCTGATGGCATCCTGACTTACTTTGCTGTCCGCGCCGCTCAATTGTTACGAGAGCAGAAATAGCCCTCCCAGGAACATTCAATGAATACCGAAGGACTCACGGAAGTTGCAGTAAAAGAAGCTCAACCGGTGGTCGAGCAAATCACCGAGACCCCGCCGGAACTGGAGCCTGCGCCACCCGCGCCGGTCGCCGAACCTGTCGCGGCGGCACCAGTGATTGCGATACCGGGCCTGGATGACAGCAGCCTGTACATCCACCGTGAGCTTTCGCAACTGCAATTCAATATCCGCGTGCTGGAACAGGCGCTGGACGAGTCCTATCCGTTGCTGGAACGCCTGAAGTTCCTGCTGATTTTCTCCAGCAACCTTGACGAATTCTTTGAAATTCGCGTCGCCGGCCTGAAGAAGCAGATTACCTTCGCCCGTGAACAAGCCGGTGCTGACGGCTTGCAGCCGCATCAAGCGCTGGCGCGGATCAGCGAGCTGGTTCACGGTCACGTTGACCGTCAGTACGCGATCCTCAACGACATCCTGTTGCCGGAGCTGGAAAAGCATCAGGTGCGCTTTATTCGTCGCCGCCACTGGACGACCAAGATCAAAACCTGGGTGCGCCGCTATTTCCGCGACGAGATCGCGCCGATCATCACCCCGATCGGCCTCGACCCGACGCACCCGTTCCCGTTGCTGGTGAACAAGAGTCTGAACTTCATCGTCGAGCTCGAAGGCATCGATGCCTTCGGTCGCGATTCCGGTCTGGCGATCATCCCGGCGCCGCGCCTGCTGCCACGGATCATCAAGGTGCCGGAAGAAGTTGGCGGCCCGGGCGACAACTATGTGTTCCTGTCGTCGATGATCCACGCCCACGCCGACGACCTGTTCCAGGGCATGAAGGTAAAAGGCTGCTATCAGTTCCGCCTGACCCGAAATGCCGACCTGGCGCTCGATTCCGAAGACGTCGAAGACCTGGCCCGCGCCCTGCGTGGCGAGCTGTTCTCGCGTCGTTACGGTGACGCGGTGCGTCTGGAAGTCGCTGACACCTGCCCGAAACACCTCTCGGACTACCTGCTCAAGCAGTTCAACCTGAGCGAGAGCGAGCTGTATCAGGTCAACGGCCCGGTCAACCTGACGCGGCTGTTCAGCATCACCGGTCTGGACAGTCATCCGGAGCTGCAATACACGCCGTTCACCCCGCAGATCCCGAAACTGCTGCAGAACAGCGAAAACATTTTCAGCGTGGTCAGCAAGCAGGACATCCTGCTGCTGCATCCGTTCGAGTCGTTCACCCCGGTGGTCGACCTCCTGCGTCAGGCGGCGAAAGACCCGCACGTGCTCGCTGTGCGCCAGACGCTGTACCGCTCCGGTGCCAACTCCGAGATCGTCGATGCGCTGGTGGATGCCGCGCGTAACGGCAAGGAAGTGACGGCAGTCATCGAGCTGCGTGCACGGTTCGACGAAGAGTCCAACCTGCAACTGGCCAGCCGTCTGCAAGCGGCCGGTGCGGTGGTGATCTACGGCGTGGTCGGCTTCAAGACCCACGCCAAGATGATGCTGATCCTGCGTCGCGAGGCCGGCGAGATCGTCCGTTACGCGCACCTCGGCACCGGGAACTATCACGCCGGTAACGCCAAGCTCTACACCGACTACAGCCTGCTGACCTCCGACGATGCCTTGTGCGAAGACGTCGGCAAACTGTTCAGCCAGTTGATCGGCATGGGTAAAACCCTGCGCATGAAGAAGCTGCTGCATGCGCCCTTCACCCTGAAGAAGGGCATGCTCGACATGATCACCCGCGAGACGCAATTTGCGCTCGACGGCAAACCGGCGCACATCATCGCCAAGTTCAACTCGCTGACCGATCCGAAGATCATCCGCGCGCTGTACAAGGCCAGCCAGTCCGGCGTGCGCATCGATCTGGTGGTGCGCGGCATGTGCTGCCTGCGTCCGGGCATCGCCGGTGTTTCGCACAACATCCATGTGCGCTCGATCATCGGCCGATTCCTGGAACACACCCGCGTGTTCTACTTCCTTAATGGCGGCGATGAGCAGATGTTCCTCTCCAGCGCCGACTGGATGGAGCGCAACCTCGACAAGCGCGTCGAGACTTGCTTCCCGGTCGAAGGTAAAAAGCTGCTGACCCGGGTGAAGAAAGAGCTGGAGCTGTATTTGACCGACAATACCCACAGCTGGAGTTTGCAGTCGGATGGTCGTTACATCCGCAACACGCCGACCGGCAACCAGAACCCGCGGAGTGCGCAGGCGACGTTGCTGGAGCGGTTGGGTAGCCCGATCTTGCCGGTGAGCAGTTGAGGCCTTGAAGGTCAAAAGCCCCTCACCCTAACCCTCTCCCTGTATGTACCGGAGACATGGTGGACAGGTGTTCGGAGACATGGTGGACACATTTTAATAGACACATTGCTCATCGCGAAGGAGATGGCCTGTGTCTTGGGAAGAGGTGTCCACCGTGCAGCTTCGT